>JBPBPZ010000158.1:0-8666 GCA_050954525.1 Janthinobacterium lividum | reverse complement strand
CCGGGAAGCATTGCTTGCGTCTCATTCGAGAAAGCGGACGTTCCAGCAGCGTTGATCGCTTCCACCTTATAGAAGTAGGTGGAGCCCGCAATAACGTTGCTGTCGGTGAACTGGACTCCCGTCAGGTTCGCGATCAACTGCGCTTCTGTGCCCGAGGATGTACCGCGGAACAGCGTGTACGAAGTTGCATTGGCGCTCGCTGCCCAACTCAACGTGACAGTGCCGTTTGTGATGGATGCAGAGAGACCAGTCGGAGCGCTCGGCGGCACCTGTACGGGTGCGGTTCCTCCGGAGATCGCAGCCACGTCAGCGCTGTTCAGTTGACCATCGCCGTTGATGTCGAAGGCGGCATTTGTAGGCATCACAGCGGCATTGGTGATGTTGGTGCTTTCGGTTTTCACGTCGTTGGTGTCGACCACACCGTCGCTGTTCACGTCGCCTGCCAACACGCGAAAGGCGATGTCTGCCGCACCCGCAACAACAGAGGTGTTGTCCGCAGCGGTGATGCCTGCCAGATGCAGGTTCAGCGCCTGGTTGTTCGCCACAGAGCTAAGCGCGACGTTGACGTTGGTGCGGGTTGCGTCGTACGTCACCGCGCCCACTGTACCCTTTGCGGGGGTGCCGGCCTGCAGTGTTAGCGTTGCACCAATGCCAGTCACCGGCTTGGCGAAGTGTGCCATTACGTTGTAAGTGCCCACCGTGCTGCTGATGCGGGCTTCGGACACCGTAGCCTTCGCTGGAAACAGCGTGGTGGGGAACTGATCCGCGGATCCGGCAGCAAGAGTGGAGCCTGCATCGAGCAGCGTCACAGGCAAAAGATCTGCAATTTGAGAAGCGTTCAGAGCCGTGTTGTACAGCCGAGTCTCATCGATCGTGCCCTGGAAGCCGAACTGCGTCGAGGTAGTGCCGGCGAAATCTTCCTCACCCCATTCCAGCGTTCCCGGGCCATTTGCCGATTGCGCTGCACCCTGTGCAACCGCCTTGCCGTTCACGTAGAGCGTACGTGTTCCGGCAGTGCCGTCCTGCACCATGGCAACGTGCGACCACGCGCCCTGCACCGGCGCACCACCCGCAACATCACCGGCAGGTCCGCGCATGGCGAACTGGTTGTTGGCATTGACCAGCAGGCCGTACACATTGCCGTTATTGGCAGATTTCAGAACGACCGGCTGCTCGGTGCCGGTAAGGGCGTCCACCCGCACCCAGGTGGCGAGTGTAAAACTCTGCGTCGCTGAGAAGTCCAGGTCTGCGCCGTCCTGCACGGTGATGCTGTCCGGGATCTTGGTGCCATGAAAGTTCCAGCCGCCGTTGATGTAGCCGTTAGAGGTGTATAGCGCCTCGCCACCCGTCTGCAGCGTGCCGGTGTGGCCGTTGCCTGTGGCGTCCGTTACGGTGTTGCCTGTGGAGTCTTCCATGGGCCAGTACCCCACTAGCCCGCCTTGCGTGTAGGTGGGGTAAGTGGTCGCTGTTGCGACATTGCTGGAGCCGGAGTCGCCTGCCTGGTTGAAGGCCGTCACCTTGTACGAATACTGCGTATTGGGAAGAACGGTTGCATCAGTGAACGTGTTGCTTTGCGCAGTGGTCGGCAACTGGGTGAAGTTCCCACTTCCACCACTGGAACGCAATACGTGAAAGCCAGCCAGGGACGGGTCGGTGGCAGCGTTGTTGGTCCAGCTCAGGTTGATCATGGTGGACGACGCGGTAGTAGCGGTAAGAACAGTAGGCGCAACAGGCGGGGCGGCAGCCGCGCCTTTCACGCCGGCAACCACAAGAAAGCCCTGCTTGGTGCCGGAGTAACACGTGTAGTAAGCGTGCCCATTCGCAACGATGGGCATGCTGAATTTCGTCGTCTGGCAGCGACCCGATCCATCCGGTGCCTGGATATCGCCGTTGAACGATGTATTCAGCCACTGCAGAGAAGTAGCATCCCAGGCACGCAGGTTTCCATCCAGCGCCCACACGATACCGTTTGCTGTGCCGTTTGCAGTGATGAATGGGGAAGCGCCTTTGGCGTTGATGTTCGGTCCATTCCCCACGATGGGAGTGGTCTGCAGCTTGGTCACGTTATCAATGCTGTCAAACACCAGCGGACGGCTGACCATGGGGCTGCCGCTGGCTGCGTAGTACACGCTGCCATTGAAGTAGCTTGGCGTTACGGTGAGCTGCGGCGCACGCGGTTCAGCGATCGTCTGGATGACCTGCGTGTCGTTGGGCTGCAAACCGCCGAGCGCGTCGCGATCGATCAGGTACCAGGTGCCAGCCTTGCCACCGAACAGCATGCTGTGAGGGTGCACGCCGTTCTGCTGCGGTATCAACAGCGCCCCGCCCGCACCCAGGTCAGAGTCGCCGGAAATGTTGACACCGCCAGACGTTCCGCCGGTGTTAAGTGTGGACCAGTTCGAAGGTGTAAAGAATGAGTTTGTGTCGCTTAGCGGAAGCTGAAACTGCTGCTGTCCGGCCATTGCCGCCGGCAGCTTCAGAGCGCTCTCGCCCCAGTCCATGCTGCCGGTTGACGGATCCTGGTCAAAGGTACCGTTCCCAGTCACAAAAATGATGTTGCCTGTTTCATCCAGAGCCACAGAAGCGCCGCCCTGCCAAATGCCACCCTTGCCGCCGCCACGGTTCGTTCCGCCATGCGTGGAAGGGTCCAGTTGCGTCTGACCGTTCGGTGTCGCAACAAAGCTGTGCACCAGCTTCAGCGATGCAGCGTCATAGCCAAGCACCATGCCGTAGTAGCGCATCTCGTCGCTGTGTGAAGCGTATGCAAGATAGATGATGTTGTTCTTCGCATCGAACGCCATGGCCGCGCGCAGGTGCTGATGAAGAGGCGCAAAGGGAATCGATCCGCTTGGTGCAACGACGGGATCCTGATCGGAGCTGCTGGTGGAAGAAACAGCAAAACCTTTGAAAGTAAGGTTCGCATCCAGCACTGCCGACGACATTTTATCTTTACCCGTCTTCAGATCCAGCGCACGCAGTTCCTGCCGGTACAGGCTGTTCAGCGGCGCACCCGGAAATTTGATAAGCGACACCACGAACAGCGTGCCGGAAACAGGATCGATCACGGGTGTGGTGCTGATCCCGAATTCTGGACTAATGTCGCTGCCTGCCGCATCGGAGGACGGAACCGCGGTTGACTGGCCCAGTTGCAAATCGTTCGTTAACAGGCTGGTTTGCCAGAGCGGCGCCGAGTCGTTGCCGGTGGTGTTTGCTCCAAGCGGGTCGGCATCACCGTCGAACGCGTATACGGTGTTGTGCTGCGTCACCACGTACACCACGTTGTGAGCCTTACCGTCCGGGAAGCTACCCGGAAGCTGGCTCAGCGTGGCCGCGCTCATGAACAGTGGCGCGCCGTACACCTGGCCGTCCAGCTTCTGAGTAAACAATTGTGCAAACTTGGTGGAACTCGAGACAACTGCAGGAGTCAGAACGCTCTCACCGGCGTTAAGACCCGTATGCTGCGGGTCCACCTTCCACATGGTGATGTTCTGTGAAAGAGCGGGAAGAGAAGCAAGCCCGGCTAAGCCGAGGAGACGGGAAAGTTTGGAACTGACAAACATGCGGCGGCGCTCCTGAGTTAAAACAAACATTCGGTTCTGGTTTCTAGAGATTGCCGTTTGATGTTCAACGTGGAGTAAAAACGTAGCCGATGCTGCTTCTGTTTTCCCCTCGCCTTCGCGGCTTGGTCTTCGTGGATGCCGCTTATAACTCCATCCATCCCTTCATGGCTTCAATCACGGGGGTGCGTCCCGAGTCGAGCCTGTCATAGCAGTCTGTCCAGCAGTCGATTTTATGATCTAGCGTTTTCACATAAGACACACCGGATACCGCGATTCTCTTGGGTCGTGTTCCCACATAGGCTGGAACCTGGATCGTTGCATGCAGCGTCCACTGCACAGCGACGGACGTTACATCCGCAACGGCATTTACAACTTCGAGTTGACTGTTGGGGAAAAGGCGGCGGACGGTTGTCGTGAAGTCTCGCAACTCTTCCGGGTTTATGCAGGTAATGCCGAGTGCTTTATCGGAGTACACGAAATTGTCGGAAAACAAGTTGATCAAGGTGTCGGCATCATTGCGGTTGATGGCGTCAATGGCGCTGCATGCGAGCTGTTCGATTGGATTCATAGCAAACCTCTGTACTTAGGGCAGTACATCTGCCGTTGATCCTGAGTACACGCCTGCTCACAAATCGTTGCGTAGCCAAAAGCACTCACCCGTAAGCAGAAGTGAGGCTAAGACAAAGACATTGTTTCCCTCGGCAAAGCTACCAACAAGCTGAACTTTTCTGCGCTGGCAATGATCGATAAGGAGGTAAAGGACGCATTAGTAAATAGCGGACCTGTAACAGACAGCCATAAAGGAGAAAAATGAATAAACCAGATCAGCTATGGGTACTTGGTGACTTGTATACCTTTCACTTGAGCACGCCAGAGCTTGCAATCATCGAGATCAAAGTAGGTTACGAAAGCGGCCCACCTCTGCACAGTCATCGGAGCGAGGAAGAAACGCTGTTTGTCCTTGAAGGGGCAGTTGAAGTCTGCGTGGGAACAGAGTTGTCGAACGCCGTCCCCGGCAACTTCATTCACTTTCCGAAGGGTGTCCTGCATACCTTTCGCGCGACCAGCCCGGGCGGTGCGCGAATCCTGGTAACGATTTCACCCGGCACCTTTGCTCAGCTGTTTCGCGAGATCGGTGTAAGCCGCGCAGAGGATGCAGCGGACAAGCACCAGATGGACGCCGGGAAGCAGAAGCTGATGGAACTTTCTGACATGTTCGGCCTCTACATTCCGCCTCCTCCGTCGCTTCAGTAGCACCAGCCCCACACCCTCGCACAACCGAAGGCATGGGATTGTTGCACTCGGCAGCTATGCGTTGGCGGCAATACAGTTCTATGTCCCCGAGGCTTCTACAGTGATAGCCAGACGCGCCTTCACTTCAAACACAACAAGGAGTGTTCTTTGAAAATCCAAGCAGTGTCACGCTCCAAAGAGCAGGCCTACAGCCTGTTCGGCGTGCAGTTACACTTTCTTATTCCGCCCATTGATGGCAATGACAGAATTGCGATGTACCGTGGCGTGGTTCCGCCCGCGGTTCTGATCCCGCTGCACAGCCATCGGGAGCCGGAGTTGTTCTATGTGCTGGACGGCTCCATCGAGATCTATCGTGACACGGACTCGCCGCATGGCTGGACGACGCTGCAACAGGATGAAGTATTTTCTGTGGCGGGCGGTGTCAAGCATGCTCTGCGTAACTCGTTCGACAAGCCCTGCACCATCGTCCTTATTGCAAATGGCACTTTGTATGACTTCTTCCGACGCGTTGTGGTACCTGGTGTTCCGAATGAACCGCAGTTGCCGCTTACCGCTGGGCAAATGCAGGAATTTGTTGGCGCAGCAGCGCGCTACGACTACTGGATGGCATCTCCGGAAGAAAACTCGGCAATTGGCTTGCACCTGCCGCCCATGCCGCAGGTGGAGATTAATCGGGTAGGTTTCTAAGCAACGGCGTAGAGGGCAGGGAGGGGTTCTTTTTAACAGTGCCCCTTCTCTGCCGGGTTTGAGATAGGACGCTGACGGCGAAGCGATATCTACAAAGCGGCCAGCGTCTGAGCCTGCTCCAGCAGTTCGTCTACGTGCCTGCTTTCACGAAGGCTTTCCGGTGAATCCGCGCCGCGCTGTTTCCATACCATCCAAATGTGTCGGCTCTTCTCGAAATCACCCGCAGCCGCCTTTGCCGCTTCCGCTCGGGATTTAGAAGCGGCGTTCCTTGCACTGTAGAGATGAACCTCCCCATCTGTTCGCAGACAGAGGCTTACATTGCGCAGCACCAGCAGACTGGGCGAGTTGCTGTCGTATTGTGCGAGCAGCGGCATAGCTTGATGCATGAAATCTGTAGCTAGTCCTAACTCTCCTGCAGCAAGCTGTGCATCTGCCAGTTTGCAGTCGGCGCTCATCAGGTGCAGCAGGCCATGTGGTGTTTTCCCGGACTGCTCTGCACGAATCAGACGGTTTTGATCAAGCAGCGCACGTTGCTCTGCGCGGCGAGTCAGTGGTAACACCTCGGCAAGGTCTTCGTCCAGGATGGCTGCTTCGTGCTCCACTTCAGCGGTAACTGGTTGCATAAGCTTCAGCGCATCCTGCGCGCGGCGGTACCAGACAGCCGCTTCGGCTGCGTCCCTTTGTCGTCGCGCGTCACCCATCGCTGTGAGCGCGTCGACCATGTCGAACTTGGATTGCATGTTCTTTGGATCATGAGTATCCAGTAACCGAGTCAGAGCTAGCAGCTTGCCAGCATAGACCTGCGCTTTTTGGCTATCGCCCGTGTTGATGAAGTCGCGCCCGGCAAGCACGTTCACCGTGTCCCCGTAAGCGCTTTGCAGAACACGGCGCGGCTCTGCTGATGGGAACACCTGCAGCAAATTTGTGGCGATGTCTTCGGCTGTCTTGATTGACTGCAAACTTTCAGGCTGCCTTCCGAGATCGTTCAAGGCACTGGCCTGTCGAAGGTATACCCCGGCCAGCAGCAGATCGTGCTCTTCGTTCCCGTTTGGCAGCCACTGCAGAATCGCGAGGCTTTCGCGGTATCGCGGAAGGGCAACGTCGGGCTGCAAACGCCAGATAGCTGCTCGTGCGACACCCTGGTACACCAGAACAAGGGCCTTCTGCCGAGCGAAAGAGTTCGGCTGCTGTTGCCACAAAGGGTAGGCGAGAGCCAGTGCCCGGTCCGCAGTTTTTGTGGCCGCTTCCACATCCAGCTGAGCGTTCTGTATGGCTGCAATGCGCTGCAGGGCCGTTACAACGCCGATAATCGTTTCCGGTGTGTGCATCTGCATGTCAGCGCTTTCCGCAGAGCGCAGTGCGCCCTCGTAGCTCTTGACTGCTTCCTCGGTGTGCCCAAGATTCGAGGCGGATGGTAAACCTTCGATGTCCCCGACGCGAACATACAGGCGCGAGATATCGAGCAGCAGACGTGGATCCTTGGTAAGGGTTCCAGCTAACTGATTTAAGTACGCCAAAGCGCTACGGGAGATTGCTGCGCGTAGTTCTATGGAACTTCCAGTTCCAGCAGCGCTCTCTGTCATGCCATCGATCGTGCCCTGTGCAAACTGCCGCACCTCCTGTACCTTGCCTTCGGCCACGCGCTCTCTCCACCGGTAGCTAACAAAAGCTACGGCAAGAACGGCAACACACAACAGCAGGCTCCATAACAGAGTCTGGTGACGCAAAGAAGCCTTCCGAAGCACATAGAGCAGAGACCCCTTGTGCGCAAGAACGGGCCTTCCGTCAAGGAATCGCTGCAGGTCGTCACTCAGGTGTTGAACAGAGGCGTACCGGCGATCTGGCGAGACATCCATTGACCGAAGCACAATGCGGTCAAGATCGCCGGCTAACTCCCTACAGCGGCGCTTGGTCGCAGCGGCGGCGCTCGGCCTGCGCACAGACGCCTGCAGCACAACGCGTTCTGCCTCTGCCGGCGTTAACCCATTTAACTCATACGGTCGTACATCGGTGAGCAATTCGTATAGCAGGACACCAAGGCAATACACATCTGACACTACCGAAAGCTGCTTGCCCTGAAGCTGCTCCGGACTGGCATAGTCGGGCGTAAGCCAACGTACCGTGCTCGAGGCAGAACGTTGGTCAACGCCTGCACTGGGCGAATCTGTCAAAGACTTTGCGATGCCAAAGTCGATCAGCTTCACACGGCCTTCTGAGGTGACCAGCACATTTTCAGGCTTGATGTCGCGATGCAGGATGAGCTTTCCGTGGGCGTGGTAAACGGCGCTGCACGCAGTCCGAAAAAGTTCGAGCCGCTCTCGTGTAGAGAGGTTTCGATCTTTGCAGAAAGCTGTTATCGGTACCCCCGCCACATACTCCATGACAAGGTATGGCACGCCGGACTCCGACTCCCCTCCGTCCAGAATGGAGCCGATATTGGGATGATTCAGCGTGGCTAGAACCTGTCGCTCATGGCGAAAACGGCGGGACATCTCACTGTCCATATAGCCGCTGCGAATCATCTTGATGGCGACCCGTTGTCGATATTGATCGTCTGCTCGCTCAGCCACGTGCACGGTTCCCATGCCACCGCTGCTGAGTTCCTGCATCAGGAGGTAAGGCCCTAAACGTGTGCCCGCCAGCGAACCGCTTGGGTGATCCGTTTCATCAATCCACTCCGTCATGTGGGAGCGCACCACGGTCTCAAGCATGAGGTCATCGCCTGAATCCATCTGCAGCAGGCGCAGGGTCTCGCGGGCAAGATCGTCATTACCGCCGGCGGCCTTGCGGACAAAGGTCTCGCGGTCTTTCAGCGGCTTCTCGACTGCTTGGAAGAACAGAGCTTCAACGGTCTTCCACTGCGTCTCCGTCATTCCTTGTTCCTCTTCAACGCGACCGTAGATATTTTGATTTTCCTTGATCGGTTCGCCTGCGTCTCGACGCATAACGTGACAGAGACAATTTTATGATCCCAGAGACTTTCTTCTCCTCCGTACCTAAAGCTGCTGTTGATGTGCACCACTTGCCGACAGGCACCCCGCGCCTTTACGAGACCGTTGAGCAGACCTGCCGCCTTGTGGCTCCGCTGTTGCAGGCGGATCAGGCCTCCACCCGGCATTTTGCGAAGTGTGTCTTGCGGGCTGCTGAAGATACCCGGCGGCAGCT
>JBPBPZ010000058.1:0-8696 GCA_050954525.1 Janthinobacterium lividum | reverse complement strand
CAGACACTGGTCCAGCACCGCACAGCCTGGCCCCCCTTCGACCAGAAGGTTTACCGGCTTCCCCCTTGGGCTTGTCCTCACAAAAGCGCGTGACGCTGGCACCTGGCGGTGCACGCAACGCCCTTCGGGATGACAGGCTGCGGCGCTGGCAAACAAGCCATTACGCGGAACTGGCACGGCTGCTGATCCAGACAGGCCACGAAGTCGTGTTGACGGGGGGCCCAGGCGACCTGTGGGTACGCGAAGCGTTTGCTGACCTGCCCTGCATCGACCTGATCGACCAATTGACCCTGCCGCAGCTGCTCGCCCTGTTTGACAGCAGCGACGCCGTGGTGACACATGATAGCGGCCCCTTGCACCTGGCCGGCATTACGTCCTGCGCCCTGCTGGGCATTTTTGGCCCGGTCGACCCCTGGATGCGTTTGCCTAGGAGGCCAGGTGCGGTGGCCCTGTGGGGCGGCGAGGGCTTTGCCTGCCGACCCTGTTACGACGGGGCTTCCTATGCCGATTGCAAGGAAAATCTGTGCATGGCCCAGATCACCCCAGAGTTCGCCTTTGACACACTGCTTCGAATGCTGGACCAGAAAGCCGCCGGTGATCTGCAGCCTCCGGCAGTTTTACTGCCGCAGTCCACGGCACCGTTAGTTTCCATCGCCACTGTTTTGGAGCCATTATGAGCACACCGGCTGCACGGTCACGGCCTGCCCTGTTCCTGGACCGTGATGGAGTCATAAACGTCGACACGGGATTCGTATACCGCCCGCAGGATTGCATTTTGATCTTCCAGCCCGCTACAAAGCCGAACGCCGTGACGACGATGCCTACTAGGAACCTGCAGGGGAGTAGCTTTGCCGCGATGGTCTGTGCCGCGGAGCAAGCACCCTCCCCACAGTCTTGAATTCAGTGTCCGCGCGAGGCTGGCTCCAACGGAGTGCCCCTGAGAGTGCCATTCTCTACTTTACTTATGTTCTGGCACGCTTCCGCTGAGGAAAGAAAATCAGATTCGGGGCAATCCCGATTAGGAGCAGTGAATCACGCTTTACTGCACCGCCAACTCGCACGGGTTAAAGCGTCTCTGACACAAGACACCTGCTCACCCATCCGTCACACGACACTTCAAGACAAGGGGTGTTGTCTGGGACGACTGGCTAGCGAAAGCCGCTCCGTTATGAAGGTAAAGCGTACATCCAAGCCGTGTAAGTCTGTGTCTGCCCGAACTCCTCCGATGGCCTAGACCTCAAGTTGGAAGCTGTTCGTAGGCGGGAGCAGCACCACAGGCCGCAGCAGACTACAAGATGAAAGCTGAGCGGAGCTAAAAAGGTATCGCTTTAGCTTGCACATCGAGCGTGCTCCAGTCTGTCACCGTCAAAGCTAAATCGTTTCCGGTCGGCAAAGGGAAACCTTGGAAGCCTTTCTTGACCGGAGGTATGCCCTTAGCAAGTACCATTGCGCGTACTTCCACCTGTCTAGTTCCCGCCTTGTTTCCGATGCGAACCACGCTCAAGTCAGGGGATACAGTTATGTCCGCTCCCGAAGTGGGGCCACTTCCAAGTCCCATAATTGAAACGGCACGAGCTTGGCCATCAACGGTCCGAGCCAGAGTGAGGTTAAACACCTTATCCGTGGCTGGCGTGAACCGCAATTGCGTCGCATCCGCACCGATCGCCAGCGTATCGCGATGACCGGGCTGTGTAGCAACACCTTCAAGAGAAACGGTTACCCCATCGGGAGTAATCGAATGGTAAGCGTAAGTTCCCGTGCCGTTTCCGACGATCGTGCGCGTCAATGCAGTGTTAGCCGGTAGCAGGTACATGCCCTTAGCAAGGTATGCAGGATGACTTCCCGGGATTTCTGAACGGAGTTGGCCAGCAAAGTTGCCAGTGCGTTTGCCATCTGAATCGACGACTTCGATGTCGGCCGGCGAGAGCAGGAAGTCGATCACGAACGACGTTAAGCCGAACGGCCCGCTGAATGGCAGATCATGATCGGCAAGCATGTAATCCCCGTGCCGCATCGTGCCCACGGTTACGCCACCTTCCGGGCTGAATTTCGATGTGGAGTTGCCGGGGAAGTAGTCAAACGAGACTTTCCCTGCACTCGTGCGCAACTTCAACCTGCAATTAGGCGCTTCCGGCCATCCCGTGGGAATGGGGTGGTTGCAATCCCAGACGTAAAGCTCCACACCATCAAGGTTGCCTGTGGTCGAGTTGCCGTCCGCGGTCAGTTGTGATGCCGCTCTTCCCCCGGGATAGACGAAGCGATACGGCATTACGCAATGCGAATCCGATAGTTTGTCGAAGTAACCCTTGTCCCAAACGTCGCCGGAAGGGATGAAGAAAAGGAGCGGGGCATTCTGGCGGTCTGTCCCTCGCAGGAAAGTGGCCTCGATAGCTCGCACGACACGTTCGACGCCGTCAATGCCAGCACGCCCCTGATCGTGCATCGTCAGAAGAGTCTCGCGACTGAGTAACTTTCCGTGCTGCGCCGTCAGCATCTTGCGGAGGTTGTCATCGAGCTGCAGGGTAGGCGTGTCTGTTTTGCCGGTCCATAGCCTGTCCGCCACTAGGCTCGACATGGAGGTACAAAATCCGGTTGCAAGCCCACCACCGTCTTTGCCCAACAAGAAGTAGTAGTAGAAGGCGAAGAAGACCTGGGTAAGAATGGGGTGACCAAAGAAGGGGTCTAGCGCTTCATGCATCACTTCAAGTGTTCCGAAGGTGTCTTCAAAGGTCGACCAACTCGGAGCACCAACACTGAAGTTCTTGAAGGACAATGCATTCTGATCAAAGCGGAAAGGGATCTCGAGGATACGTGGCTGGCTGGCAGTCCGAAGATTGCTGGTCCGCCCGTCAGGGTTGCGGACACCCAGAGATAGGGATCCTCCAGAGCTTCCTTTTCCGCCGGTACCAGGTACCGAAAAGCTAAGTGCGGTTGCACTGGCAACGTTGGTCGGAGCCGATCCATTTGCAATAAGTACCGTCGCGCCGGGAAGGAAGCCATGTCCTGTGAGATTGACCTGAGCGCCAGGAAAGAGCAAACCGGCAAAGGGGTCTAATTGTGGCTTTACAGCGAGTGACACCTTGTTACTCTCAAGACCATCCGCTCGCCGCACAAAGACGACATGAGAGCCGCCGCTCGATGTAAGCGGCAAAGTGAACGATGCAGTCTGATCTGCGTTAACGGTTAGAGCAAGAGGCGTGCCTTCCAGCATGAACGAATCGGCTGCCGTAAAGGCACTGCCGTGAACGGTTACTTTTTCGCCTGGAAAAGCTTCATACGGGGTCAAACTCGTGATCCACGGACGGTCAATCAAATCGTCCCATGCAGCCTGCGAGAACTCACGGAACGTTAATGTTCCGTCAGTACCGTCTCCCAGTCCTGCTGACCCCGTACCGCCCTGCGCGCCGTCTGCTCCGCGGTGTCCGTCGTGAGCACCATGGCATTCCTGACCATTACCAGACCGCCCCCCATCACCGCCAACTGCACCAAAACCGCCCGGGCCGCCAACTCCTGCTCGACCCCCTGCGTTCTTGATCCGGAATGTCTGGTTCACGACGGTGGAAGCTAACGTGCCTTGCAGCACGCCTATGGTGAGGTTTCCTCCGTTCCCACCGCGGCCGCCTCGTCCTCCATCACCGCCTCGTCCACCATCGCCGCCATCGCCGCCGTCGCCACCCTCGTGCGAGCACCACGTGCTAATGAATGATTTTGTTCTACCAAGGTGTCCATCGCCTCCTTCGCCACCACTTCCACCTGCCTGACCTCTCCCTCCAGAACGCCCGTCTTCTCCGGTGAAGTCTAGATTTGGGAGACCTGTCATTGACTTCACCCAAATTTCGAGCGTGGGTGCACTACGTCCATTGGCACCAGGTATACCGCTTCCACCGGGTTTACCGTCTGTTCCATCAAGACCGTCTCGGGAACCTTCTTTTGTCTGCACGCCCGGCCACCCTCGGCCATCAAGATCAGGATCAAACGCCCTTCCAGGGGTGCTCCCTCCCGGACGTTTCCAGGTGATAGTCGCGCCATTTCCGCAGATCACCTGCTCAGCGATGATGTAAAACGTTTCTACATCCGCATCCACAGTAAGTTGGGTTTGCGTGAGGTCTAGCACTCCAGCAATCACTACAGCGTCGGTTTCCGAGATGACCTTCAGATCCATCGCTTGCGGACTTGCAGCTGCGGTACCCGGCCATTTAGCCGGTTGCGCGGAAGCTAAAGCGTCTAGAAGCGCTGGATCGATCACTACCGGTTTGTTGTTGCGTATGGTGACGAAGTCCCGAGTGGACCCTGCACGGAGGGCTGCCGTACTGAGTGTCGACATCAGAGATCCCGCAAGATTCCGCGCGGGCTCACCAACCGGAGACCTAACAGGACGGAGTGGAATCGGTACCAGTGGTCGCAATGCCACTTCGCTGTTCCGGTTCGGCATATGAGCTGCTAATGCATCTCGTGACCCTGCAAGATCCAATGTCCGTAGCGTTGCTGCGAGTTGCGTCCAGATGGGAAGCGGAGCCGCATTCGCTTTTGGCTTGTGCGCGGCAATAACGATCTGTCCCCGCTTGAGATTTGTTGGCTGCGTCACGGGCAGAGTAGCTAAGTCGCTAAGAGCCTGCACACCCGCGGCACGCACGATCGATTTCACGTGCTGCAGTCGCTGATGGTTCTCGTCTTCAAGCAGGTTTACGGTCAAACTTCCCTTCCAACCGTTTGCACGTGCCTGTTGATCTAGCAGGGCTGACATTTTGCTCACACTAGCTGCATCGAAGATCCCATCTCGTACTGCCAAGCTTCCGATTGTGCCACTGAATGCGTATGATCGACCGTCCATGCCCATGCCTACGCGAAGGCCTTGTGCACCTACCGGCACCAGCGATCCGATAGCGGAGATCTGCCCCACGCCTTTCCCGTCAATTTGCAGGGTAAGCAAACCGTTCGCGTCACGGGCAAACACTACGCGCTGCGTTGTTGCCGCGCGAAGGAGGCCGGGATCGCTCGCTACTGTAAGCCATCCGGCCGCGGTATGCACCGAACCCATCAACCTACCATCTGCTTCGATAAACAACGCTATGGGAGGCGTTTGGCTCTCCACGATGTTTTGCCGAACGTGGCTTGAAGAGGATGGTGCAACCGCAACCTCAACGCTGAATGTTTGTAGCGCATCCAGCTGCGCGGCCCTTCGAACATCAAGCTGACCGTTCCCGTTAAAAGTCACCACGCCGTCTCTGACGGCTGGGGCCCTGCCTGCAGCACTTACCCCGACTCCGGAAAGCGAAGTGTCGAAAACCAGACCGTTGACGCTCACTAGATTGAACAGTGTTTCCATTGCAGATCCTCCTCAACAGCAACAGGTTGAAAGCGCGAAAGGAACACGAGAGCGGCTGCTCATCTGGATGTCTGGATCAGGTCTACAACTAAAATCCGATAAGTCTCGCCTTCATGTAGAAGACGATCTGGGCAACGACGCGTAAAGCGATTTGGCAGCCATTCAAGTGGAGTAACAAATGTCCCCGCCATTCTGAACGACTCCGAGGGAAAGTAAAAGCCTTTTCGCAAACTTTTTGCTTGAAAGTCGATGCGCACGACCCATGTCAAAGCAGATGGCAGCCCAGACCGCAGCCGGTGCAGCAGCCAAGCCAAGCACTTACCACGGAGTTATCCGACCGCACCCCTTTCCAGCATGTAAAGGCATCGTCCACCGGAAAGCCTATCTGGAGACCCGCGAAGCACCGTTGTCAGCGTTAACATTCCCCGCGTGCGCGCAGTGGTAGAAGCCGACTCCCCTGGTGAACTCTTGCTTAGGGAAGCTTTCAGGCCGGATGAAGCTGCGGAGACTCGCTTGTCGGAGCAAACAAGTAGGACGATTTGTGCCCGTTTGAAGCTGCAACAAAGGCTTCAAACATCAACGCCGGTACGGCAGGGCTATAGAGGAAGCCCTGGTACAGGTGGCATCCCTCCGCCATGAGGAAGCTACGTTGTGCTTCCGTCTCCACACCTTCCGCAATGACGGAGAGCTTGAGGCTACGTGCAAGGACGATAACTGTCCTCGCTATGGAGGCACACTTCTCGTCTGTGAGGACGTTCGCGATGAATGCGCGATCGATCTTGAGCTGATCGAGAGGCAAGTAACGAAGGTAGGAAAGCGATGAGTAGCCTGTACCGAAGTCGTCCAATGAAAATACTAGACCGAGCGCCCTGAGTTCCGTCATTTTCGCAATGACTTCGTCAACCTTCTCCATGATGGCGCTTTCGGTTATCTCGAGCTTCAGGTACTGGGGAGGAGCTCCCGATGAGCCGAGCACTTCTCTGACGATGTCTACGAAGTCAGGGTCAAGGAGCTGGCGTACACTCACGTTGACCGCTAGCGTAAGCCTGTTCATCGTAGGATCGTTAGCCCAGGCTGCGAGTTGAATGCAGGCGGCTTCCAGCACCCATTGGCCTAATTCAACAATGAGGCCCGCTTCCTCGGCGCGGGGGATAAATTCGCTGGGGGCAACGCTGCCGCGCACTGGATGAAACCACCTGAGCAGGGCCTCGGAGCCAATCACCATACCTTGGTTGTTTACTTGGGGTTGGTAGTAAAGCGTGAATCCATCATGCTCTAGCGCGTAGCGCAGGTCCGCCCGAAGAAGAGCACGGTTATCTACCTCAGCCTGCATGGAAGGATCAAAGAAGCAAATCGTGTTTCCGCCGTTGGCCTTGGCTTGGTACATGGCGAGGTCTGCACGTTTTAAAACGTCATCTACAGTTTCCGAGAACACCTTCTCGAACGAAGCCGCCTCTGATGTGGCAAAAAAGGTGACCCCAATGCTGACCTTGCTTTCGCTTTCTCTGCTGCCGATTGCGAAGTGCGGCAAAAAGATCGAGAGGACTTCTTTGGCGACCGTCATTGTGGCCGAGAGAGCGGCTTCTGGGTCTTCGCCAAGGCCCTCGAGCATAATGCCAAACTCGTCCCCGCCGATGCGAGCGATGGTTGCTCCGGGGCGGACACAGGTGGCAAGACGTAAAGCGACCTGCTGGAGCAGTGCGTCTCCGACGTCATGGCCCATGGTATCGTTCATGGTTTTGAAGTCATCCAGATCTAGGTAGAGGAATGCACCGACATTTTTCTGCGTGCTGGAAGTCGCGAGAGCGCGTGTGAGGCAGTCTCTTAGGAACTGGCGGTTAGGAAGCTCAGTTAAAACATCGTGGAATGCCAAATAATGGATGCGCGCTTCGTCAGTCTTGCGGTCGGTGATGTCTCGGAAGTAGATGGACATACCATCCAGTCGTGGAAAGCAACGAAGGTCATACCAGAGGCCACCTTCACTCCTGGCCTCGAAGAGCGTGGCTGATTTACGCGAAAAGGCGGCCTGGAGCTCGCTGAGTATGAATTCCGAGACGAAGCAAGGCGCTGCGTGGGACAGAGTGTCCAGCAGAGCAGCTTGTCGATCCACGCCCAGTTCGCCGCACGCCGCATCGTTTAGGTAGATGAGGCGGAGTTCCGCATCGAGCGAGATGAAGCAGTCAGAGATGCTCTCAAATACTTCCGCGGTGACCTTCAAGGATTCTGCCCGCTGTTGCTCGATGATGTACTTTTCACGATATCGAGTGACGATGTTGAGCGTGAGGGCGTAGCAGATGTAGGTCAGACAGTAGATCCCGAGAAGAACTTGCTGCTCAGGCGGAAGGACCATTCTCCATCTCGGAGCGAGACAGAGGATGGTAAGGATAGGGATGATCAACAAGGTTTTGGCGAGCAGACGACTGATGGCAGGCTGATTGACAAGCTTGTTAAAAGTCAGGAGGGGGAAGAACCAGAGCAGATAGATGAAGAGGTTGAGATGCTCTCCGGAGCCCCAGAGTGACATCCAAACTCCAATACACATATGGACAGCGTAGTAGCCGGTAGTTGCCGTGGCTACGCTTTGGAGTGCAACCTTGCGGAATACGAGCAAGGTAATGAGGGCGCCCAGAGTAAAGAGGAAGACGCATGCGATAAATATGAATTCGCGCACGGCAACCATGCCCATGGTGGAGGCAAGGAGTCCCGAAGCGGAGCTTACCGCGCCGATTCCGAGGGTTATCAGAAGAGCGCGGCGAGCCAGAGCACTGGATGCTTGGTCAAGTATCGTTAGTTCCCGCATGGACAACCTCGTGACATTCCCGCGTCCGGGCGCCATTGGATTCAGCCGATCTGAAACGGGCTTGCAGCCGTCCTGTGCCAGCCCCATGGCAGATGGATCATAGCCAAGATCGAGGTCTAAGAGCTAACCAAAAAATGTGCGGAAAGCCGTCTTTGTAGGTGAAATCGGGCGGTTTAGTGAACGTGTTCGGTGATCAGTCGTTGATCTACGCTGCCTCTTGATTCCGCCCCTCTGCCTTTAAGCTACTCACGGCTCAAACCGGTAGGCCATCCTGATTGCTCCCTGTCTCCTGAACGCGCGGCACAAAGGGGTTATCGACCTTTCTGCTGAGAGAGTTAGGCACGCCATCGAGGATTTCCCTCTCTCGGTACCAGCGTCCATCCTGACAGAGGCGCACTCGTCAGGATTGGTGTCCTCCCTAGGTAAGCGGCTGCCGACACGCAGGCCTTGGACAACGCAGCGGGACGTGATGGTTTTGAGGGAGCCAGACATAGCCGCAAATTCCGCAGGTCAGCCGTCTGCGCTGCTGAAAGACGCGGTGCCGTGCGCGGGCATGCTCGACCGCTTCAC
>JBPBPZ010000047.1:0-8711 GCA_050954525.1 Janthinobacterium lividum | reverse complement strand
AGCACGCTTCGTGAACTCACTACTCGGCGTCGCCGCATAACGTCAGAATGATCATGCAAAATAGAACTCCGCCCTCCGCAAGTTAATGCAACAGAGCCGTGTCCAATGGAGGAGAGCAGGATGAATGGCTGACTGGGGTGTAGACCATGGAGCAACAATGACTGTGGACTGGTCTCATCGCTTTCGGAATTGCAATCTCTCGCAGGTTATCGAGAAGATGGGACTTCCATGAAAACAGGAGGTCTGTGACCCATTTCGAGCTACATGTTACATATTGCAAACGTTGGGACAATTGACATGTGGGCCGATAGCCTTTCGCCCGAAGTCAACCGGAGCAAGCAGCCGTGCAACAGAGGATCAGGCATCTACCTGCTCTCTTGGCACGGCACAAAGCGTGTCGCTCGATGAAAGCGCTGCATTAAACTGAGGTTGACCATGGCGGCAAGCCGATTTCGTAGTGAAGTGTTGGGAACTTACCTCTAAAAGGCTAGTCCCATTGCTTGGTGCCATCTCGGCCGGGTCCATTTTCACTTGCTCAACACGCGGAGATTCGCTACATGCAGTCCAGTTCCCCAGCGGGGTCGACAACCATTCGCAAGCGAGCAGTATGGTTCGGTGTTCCGCTTCTGATCGTAATCGTCATCGTGGTTCTTCTCGCGCTCAGTGGTCACAGCAACATCACGGGCGGAGCGACCGAGCAGACTGCGGGCGGCCTTGAATACCGCAATCCAGTACGCGGCATTACCGTGACGGCTCCTCCCTCCTGGGTCGTCAGACCGTCCCAGACTAAAGCCGTTGCTCTGTCAAGTAGAAGCGGGTGCTCTGTCCTGATCTTGAGCCATCTCGTCTTTATTCCCACTTCGGCGTATGAACGCGGTGTCGAGGTGGATATCACCGAAACACACGTGGGACAGACATACAGCCCGTACACGTCCTGGCAGGGCAGCCGGCAGCCTGATATCGCCGTTCACGCAGATCTAAGACACTCGGGCGGAACTATGGTTGCACAAAACTACATTCACTTCCGCAAAGGCGCTTCCATTGTTTCTCTTATAGAAACCTTGCCATCTCTCTCGGAAGGCTGTCCCGCCCAGATTGCTTCCATCGAAAGAAGCTTCCGCTTGGATTAAGCGGGATCAGGATCAATCGGGAACTCGCGTTGAGTCGCGTCTGGCAACATTGCGGAGAAACAAGAGGGCAACTTCTGTCCACGCCAGAAGCGAGCATGCACTCCTTCCTGAGAGAGGGCCTACACTTCTGGTATGTCGGCGAACGTAAGCACGGTACGCCGGGCGGCGGTTGTGACAAGTGTCCTGCTTTATCTCGCGTCTTTTTTCCTGCCCGCTATCCTTTTTCGCTCGGTTACCCAACACGGGGGGAAATATGTGCCTTCGGGAGGTATGCAGGTTTATTTTGGCAGCAACATGGCCTTGGCAAGTGTCTTCGGTCCATTGTGTTTTAACTTCGCCGGTCTTGCAAACCCCTTCTGGCTGATCGGGTCTTATCTTTTCCTGATGAACAAGCTGCGCCCGGCACGCATCTGTCTCGCAATCGCTGCACTTCTTGCCCTCCAAACGTTTCAACTGCTCATCCAGCCACTTCCTTACGACGAGGGTGAGGTTGTTCAGGGTATCCTCGTTCACCCGCTCATAGGTTGGTATGCGTGGCTTACCGCCCTCCTGCTGCCTTTACTTTGCTCCTTCTTGCCAAGTATCACGGGGCGGCGCAAACCACGAGCGTCGGGCACTCTTCCCACTTGAGCTGATGCCGCACCGTCATCTCGCAATTCACGCTGTCCTGCCATGGTGGAGTTCGTCATCGCGTACACGCCGCAGCTCTTTGAGCGCCAAGTTCTGCTCCTGTTTCTGTTTTAGCGCCGCCATGCTTGCGTCGGGTAGACTGTGGGGCATGCGAATCGCTTGCGGTGTGTGGATTACGGTGATGGCAGCGATGGGATTGCTCCCGGCGGCTTTGGGCCAGAGTGATCGGCAGATTACCGAAGACATGCAGCATCGCGCATCTCTGGTGTGCGCTGACTACTCTGTTGCCCGTGGTAATCCTGGCATCGCCCACGTGAGTGTGGATGCTCTGCGGGTCCTGCTCGAGCATCGGTACACGCTCTGCCCGGATCGGCGAATCCAGGGCGACGTTGCTCTTATCTGGTATCCGCAATGGGGTTCGCTGGTCTGGAATCCGGAGCGACCGGAGTCTGTGGCGCAGCTGGCGGGAAAAGCACGGGAGCTCGCGAATACGCTGGACTTTCCGCAGCAGCTCACGGTTTGGGACGGTGAGGGCAAGGAGCTTCGCGGAAAGATTGTGCCCGAGTTTCACTCCCGCTGCATGGCGGAGGTCTTCGCGAAGTGCTTCTGAATGCGTTCCCATTGGCGTGACGCCACCCTGCTGGCCCGTCTGCAGGGTGTTACCGCGCAGACGGGCCGTGCAGGATCAGGAAGATGATGTTGAGAAGGAAGAGCACGGCCACGATGCTGCCGGAGATCCAGGCGGCCTTTGGGGAAACGCCGCCGGTCGCAGCCAGAGAGATTGGCGAGACGGTGCCCGCGGCGTGGAGTGTGTCGATCTGCCGCATGGCGTGGTCCACGTAGGCACGTCGGGCGAGGAGGCCGAGCATGATGCCGACCGGGAAGGAGACGTGGTTCACACCGGGGATCAGCCCGAGGACGATAAGGCCGACGGAGATACCCCAGCCGTATACCCACATCTTGCGGTAGAAGAACCAGACAGGGCCCAGGATCATCGCCTGCCAAGTGAAGCCAGCGTTTTGCCCGAACTTGAACTTCTTGGTCGCGAGATAGGCTGTGCGTTGCTCGACCATCTTGTCGAACGCGGAGAGGAATGGCTGGGGATTGGGTCCGGCAAAGATTCGCAGC
Organism: Janthinobacterium lividum; assembly: GCA_050954525.1. Classification (GTDB taxonomy): domain Bacteria; phylum Acidobacteriota; class Terriglobia; order Terriglobales; family Acidobacteriaceae; genus Terriglobus. The sequence continues at coordinate 5,823 of JBPBPZ010000047.1, read as the reverse complement.
TCCTCACGACGTGCGGTGAGCGCTGGCTCGGTGAGGAACGGGTCGATGGGCGTGTTCGGCATACGGGCTTTCTCTGAGGGGTTCAGACCATCGCGGCGCTCAAATACGTGCCTGCTGGGGATGCGGAGGCACAATTGAGCGAGTGGACGGGAAGCAGTGGGGGCGAGAGGTGTCACCCAGCCACTTGGGGATGAAGTAGCGGTGGAGAGCACGGCGCGCCTGGCTACTGGAGCACCAGGCGCAAGCCTATGCATCGCTTTACAGATGATCTCCCAACCACTTCACCACGAAGTCGGCGTTGCCGCCGTGGTATCCAACAGTGTAGTGAAGCGTTGATCCGTCAAGGGACACGCTTTGTGCCGTTCCGAAAGAGCATGTCAGCGCCTTAACCTTTTGCTGCACAGCTTCTTTACCTGAGCTGGAGTTGCGGCAGGTTTGCTCGAGCGCTTCTGTGGCATTCTGGCAATACTGATAAGGGGCATGGCTGTACTCGTCGACGCTGCCGGCGCCTTTGATGTACGAGTCATAATCGACTTTGATTTGCATGGTGGTTCCGCAGGTCGAGTTAACACTCTTTTGCGAATCCATCAATTGCTTTCGATCGGCTTCCATTCCCGATTTATCTTTGAGCGTCTGGGCTGATGCCGATAGGGCCAGCCCGGTAACAGCCAAGGTGAGTGATACCAGTTTCAATTTTTTCATTCCGTACCTCTTCTTTTGTAAACGTCTACTACCAGATCCTAAGTATCACAAACTGACGCTTGGAACGCCATGCCTTTATTGCTTGAACCGCATGCGCGTAACGACTGGACATTGGCTCAGGTGTTCCCCTTCTGATCTCCGGGCAGAACCTGGTTGCATCTGGGTTGCATGCCGAAGCAGGCTAAAACTTGATTTGCTTCTCCAGCGTGTCCGCCCGCTGGGCTGTTTGCGTCATCAGGCAACCGTCGTCGATGGTAGTACCGTTGATCTTGCAGTTGTAGTCACGCTTTTTAAGCCAGGTGCGCTCTTCGGTGCGCAAGGAGGCCTGCCGGGCGGGATCGCTGGCGTATTGCGACATGAGCTGCTTGTAAGCCTTGTTCAAACGGTCGTCCTGCTTGCCCAACTCAGATTGGTCACAGACCCCTTCCTGCACCAGATTCTTCACACGGGCATGGCAGCTGAGGTACTCAGGAGAGAACTGCTGAGCGAACGCAACAGGCGTTATAGCGGCGGCAAGCAAAGTGCTCACGAGCAGGTGAAGGTGAAGTGTCGATCGATTTCTCATAGGTCCTCGGGAAGCTGCTTGTCTTTTTACTCTTTGACACATCGTATGACAAAGAATCGCTCTCCTGCGTGTCACTTCGATAAGCGTCGAGCGTGTACGCAAAGTGGCTCTGTTGCATTAACTTGCGGAGGGCGGAGTTCTATTTTGCATGATCATTCTGACGTTATGCGGCGACGCCGAGTAGTGAGTTCACGAAGCGTGCTTCGTTGTTTGCCCCCCGTTTGCAGGTAAGGCAGTGACCACGCCGGATCGTGCGCATGATCTCGAAACCCTTGATCGTGGCGGTAGCAGTCTTCATGGTCTGGAACCCTCGAGTGGGACGGATTACTTACTTTAGGACACCATGGTCCGCTTCGATGATGTTGTTCAGGTACTTGGAGGTTCGGTGCTTCGCGCTTCTGGAGAGCTTGCCTTCCCGTTTAAGCCGTTCGATCGCTTCTGGGTAGGAGCGAAGCTTGTCCGTGGTGATGGAGTAAGCAGGCCAGTCCCGCATCGTTGTCAGGGCTCTGCCAAGAAAACGGTATGCTGCACGTGTGTTTCGACGCTCTAGCAGCATGAAGCCGATCAGCATGCCATGCTTGTCGACAGCCCGGAACAGATACTTCCAACGGCCGCCGACCTTGATGTAGGTCTCGTCGACGCGCCAGGAGGTTGAACCATACCTTTGAAAGCGGCGCGCCCGCTTCTCGAGCTCAGGCGCGTAGCGATGGATCCAGCGCATGATCGTGGTCGGATCCACTTCCACACCACGCTCCTGCATCATCTCGGCCAGGTCCCGGTAGGAAATCCCGTACTTGCAATACCAGCGAACGCAAAGAAGGATGGTCTCAACCGGAAAGCGCCGACGCTTGAACATGAACCGATCCTAGCGCCTACAACCCCGATTCAGAGTTAATGCAACAGAGCCCTTGTGAGAACACCACGTCAACGCTTATCGGCCTAAACAAGACTCATAGCTGGATAGAGGCCTTGTGCTCCAGCTTCGCTGAGCGCACTCCAAGATTTTACCCAGACGTAAAGTTGTTCGCCCGTCGTCATCACCACAGTTGATCTATGGGCTAAGAACGGAAGAGCCTGTCTGCAACTCGTCAGCGTTGGAGTTCTTGGCTATATGTGAAAGCACCGCCTGCAAGCGTAAAGGCGGTTCAAGCCAGCAACGATTAGGAGTGGCAGTCGAAAGAAGGCCAGTCCGGCTGTAAAAAAAGGGGACTGGCCGATGTTGCTAGGTGCTTATTTGGCTTCACTGGTTGGGCGGCCAACGCTAGGGTCAAGGCGGCTGGCACCTTGGAAGGGGAGCATCCATCCGGGATATTCGAGCGGCAGCTTGCTGACTTCATCGAGCTGTTGGAGCTGTTCCGGGCTTAGCTTTAGGTCTACGGAGGCAAGATTGTCGGCGAGTTGGTCGGAGCGTTTGGCGCCAATGATTACGCTGGTCACGACAGGTTGCTGCAGCAGCCACGCCAGAGCAACGCGGGCAGGCGAGCAGCCGTGAGACTCCGCTATTGGGTTCATGATTCTTAGGATGCGCCAGGCACGCTCTTTGTCGACGATGGGAAAGTCGAACTCGGAACGACGGTTGCCTTCGGGCTTTTGGTTGTCGCGGCTGAACTTGCCGGAAAGGAGGCCGCCTGCCAAGGGGCTCCAGACGAGCAGGCCGGTTTTGGTGTGATTGAACATGGGCACGAACTCGCGCTCGAGGTCACGGCCAGCGATGCTGTAGTACGCCTGCAGGGTGTCAAAGCGAGCAAGGCCCTTGAGCTCAGAGGTGGTGATCGCTTTAGAGAGCTTCCACGCCTCCCAGTTCGAGGCGCCGATGTAGCGCACCTTCCCGGACTGGACGAGGGTGTCAAGAGCGCGAAGGGTCTCTTCCACTGGAGTGATGACGTCGTTCCCGTGAATCTGGTAAAGGTCGATGTGGTCGGTGCCAAGGCGCTTCAAGCTGGCGTCAATGGCGTCAAGGATGTGCCCGCGCGAAGCGCCGATGTCATTTCGCCCAGGACCGGTACGACCGAAGACCTTGGTGGCGATGACGACGTCTTTGCGACTGATTTGCAGATTCTTGAGCGACTGACCCAGGGTCTTTTCGCTTTCGCCATCGGAGTACACATCGGCGGTGTCGAAGAAGTTGACGCCTGAGTCGATGCAGGCTCGAATGAGTTCGTCTGCGCCAGCCTGGTCAACCTGGCCGATCTTGCTCCAGATGCCGGAGCCGCCATGAAAAGTCATTGTGCCGAAGCAGATTGTGGAAACGAGGAGCCCGGTATTGCCTAGGGTTTTGAACTGCATAAAAAAGCCTGCCGTCGATGTGTCGACATTCGTTAGATGTATTTGACCGCTCGCATGTTTAGTGAACGGCTTCACCCTTCGGCATGCCCTCTCCCGGACGATTCTTGTTCAGCAGAAAAGCAAAGCCGATCATGATTACCGCCATCCAGCAAAGCAGGCGGAACACGTCCTGATAGGCCTGCGCTTCGGCCTGCAGGTTGAGCTGGTTATAGATGGCGGCCTGCGCCATGTTGTTGGCGTTGGATCCAGGACCGGTGCCGCCTCCAATGACACCATTGAAGTAGGCCGCATACGAGGCCACCTGCTGGTTGAATGCCTGGCTGCCAGCCTGCATTGCTTCTGCCAGCCGAGCCTGATGGAAGAGGGAACGGTTGGTGACCAGGGCACCGGTAAGCGAGATGAATATACTTCCGCCAACATTGCGGACGAAGTTGATGATGCCGGAGACCTGGTTCGAGGTTTCTCGCGGAAGCCCAACGTAAGCCGCATTGGTGATCGAGATGAAAGCGAAAGGAATCGGGATCATGAGGATGATGCGAAGCAAGGTGTTCTCACCAAAGGAAAGGCCCAGGTTAAGCCGGATGGAGATGAAGTAAAAAGCTGCCGCGAAGAAGGCGAAGCCAATTGCAACAAGATTGCGGGCAGCGAACTTCCCGGTGGCAAGGCCGGCCAGCGGCATAACGATAATGAGTGCGATTCCCCCTCCAGTGAGGGCCTCGCCTGCGATGGTAGCGGTGTATCCCAGCAGCGATTGCATGAATTGCGGTTGCAGAACGGTGCTTGCGTTGAGTACGCCGCCGACCAACGCCATTAACATGCAGCAGATCGCGAAATTCTTGAACTTGAACAGCTTCAAGTTCATGATAGGGGCCTTGTTACGCCACTCCCACCAGATGAGGCCGATCATGCCAAACACGAAGAGGGCGGCGAAGAAAGTGATGAAGTGCGATTGAAACCAGTCATTCTCTTCGCCCTTGTCGAGGGCGATCTGGAGGCCTCCCATAGCAAGGGTCAAGAGACTCAAGCCGATGTAATCCAGCTTCTTTAGGTTATCGAGGGAGGCTTTAATCCAAGGTGGATCTTCGACAACACGCGTCACGAGGGTAAAGGCCAAGAGGCCGACAGGAATGTTGATGTAAAAGATCCAACGCCAAGAGTAGTTGTCGGTAATCCAGCCGCCCAGCGTTGGGCCTACGGAGGGTGCAAGCACGGCAACAAGGCCATACAGCGCGAATGCCTGGCCTCGACGCTTCTCGTCGAACGAATCCGCCATAATGGCCTGTGCCATGGGCTGGAGTCCACCCCCACCGATACCCTGAATGACGCGAGCGATGAGCAGGATGGGCAGCGAGGGCGCAATGCCACAAAGGAAGCTCGAGACGGTGAAGATTACGATGCAGGAAAGAAAGAAGTTCCGACGACCTATGACAGACGAAGCCCATGCGCCCGCGGGCAGGACGATTGCGTTCGAGACAAGGTAGCTGGTCAGCACCCACGTTCCCTGGTCAGTGGACGCCCCTAGATCGCCCGCGATATGTGGCAGTGCGACGTTAGCGATGGAAGTATCAAGCACCTCCATAAAGGCGGCAAGTGCAACAGTGGCTGCGATCAGCCAAGGATTTACCTTGGGTTTCCAGTTGCTTTGCACCGATGAATCTTCCGCCATCTATTGAGGTCTCCGACGTAGTTGGATGACATGGAACCTCACAAGGTTTTGACCGGTCCGAACCCTGAACCATACGTCACTGCGCTGCTTGGCCCAATGTACTTCGATGGACCTGGATCAACACGCAGGGAGAAACACAGTAGCAGGCGTTCTATGGCGTTTCTCGTCGTCTATAAGCTGAAGGCAATAGAATGTTACTCCGTGCGGCAGTCTTGTACGAATCCTAAGCCATAAGCGCTCTACGCTTTGCTTCTAGCTCGCGCCGTCTACCGATTCATGCTCGTCCAGACGATCCCCACATCGGAAATCTTCTTCTCCCGTGCGGTTTACACGTATCCGCATCCAATTAGCAGCTTGACCAGGAGCCCCCATGTCACCTGAACAGATTATCTACACTGCTGATGGGCTTAGTATGCGCAGTGAACTCTACCTCGGTGTTGGTATCGGCGCCCGGCCAGCCGTCCTAGTCTTTCCCGAGGCCTTTGGTCTTAGCGACCACGCCCGCAACCGAGCTCAAAGACTTGCTGAACTTGGCTACGCTGCGCTTGCCTGCGATTTACATGGTGAGGCCGCATTGCACGAGGATCTCCCGAAGGTCATGGGC
>JBPBPZ010000351.1:0-8725 GCA_050954525.1 Janthinobacterium lividum | reverse complement strand
GCAACAGCCAAATGCTTCGCCCGACGGCCCCCTGCCACAGCCCGATGGCAGCAGTATCGATCTTCGAGCGGTAAAGCCGCTGCAGATCCAGCCGCCACCACCGGCGCAGCCCTCCAACACCATTCGCCAAGTGGATGGTGACGCGACTCACGCCCGTGGAGAGGCCGCGCCTGCGGTCCACAGCAGCCTTCTGCATCCCATTGCGCCCTACCACGTGCCCCATGTGCCGGCGTTACCCGCGGGTACGACCTCGCGGTTCTCGGGCCTGGTGCGTGAAGGCAAGCTGTACCTCTCCCTGCATGACGCTCTGGCGCTTGCCATTGAGAACAACCTGGACGTCGAAGTAGGACGGTACAGCCTGGCGCTGGCCGATACCGACCTGACGCGGGCGCGCGGCGGTGGCAACCTGCGCGGCCTGGATTACTCCGTACAGCAGACGGCACCAGGTGTTGGAGCAGCGACCAGCCCACTGCTGATCACGGCCACTACGGGCAATGCGTTACCCACCAACACCACCGTGACCGATCTTTCGCAGGTCACGCAGACCGGCAGCGGCCAGCAGTCCACGCTGTCGCTCGGTAATGGCGATGTCTACTCGCCCGGCCCGGCGATCCCGCTTTTCGACCCAACGGTTGTGGCCCAGGCGGGCTATCTGCGGCGATCCAACCAGACGTCGCTGATCGACACCACAACCACAGGCACCAGTTCTGCAGGGAGTTCCACCAACACGGGCCCATTGGATTACGTCAGTACCGGCGTCGATTACCAGCAGGGCTTTTCCACCGGCACCCAGGTTGACGCCTTTGTCGACAATGCGCCGTCGGTACTATATGGTCCCCGGTCGCAGTACAACCCCTTCAGTACGCCGAGTTCGTCGCTGACCGTGTCGCAACCGTTGCTGCGCGGGCGCGGGCGTGCGGTAAACCTGCGGTTTGTACGCATCGCACAGCTTGACCAGCGTGTGTCGCGGCTGGTGTTTGAACAGCAGTTGCTGGAGACCATCTACGGTGTGTCTCGCCTCTACTTTGACCTTGTCTCGCTGGGCGAAAACATTGCCGTCAAAGAGCAGTCACTAGCCGCGGCTCAGCGGCTACTGGAAGACGACCGGAACCAGGTGGCAGAGGGGACGCTGGCACAGGTGGAACTGACCCGCGCACAGGCGCTGGTGTCGTCCAGCAGGCTTGACCTGATCCAGGCACGCGGCGAGTACCGCCAGCAGGAAGTCATCCTACGCGAACAACTGGTGCGCAACCTGTCCGATCCCGGTGCGCAGGTCATGTCCATCGTCGCGACCGACCGCATCCTGGTCCCGGACGCACCGCCCGTCCTTGATGTCACGGCCTTGACCGCCGACGCCCTGGCGAACCGGCCAGACCTCGCTCAGGCGGGGCTCCAGGTGCAGGCGAATGAGATCGCAGCGCAGGGTGCAAGAAACAGCGTCAAGCCGCTGCTGAACCTATACGCCAATGTGCAAACGCGTGGATCGTCGCTGGTGCCCTACGAAACGCTGGGCTCAACCGGCACCGGTGCCATTCAGCCGCCCACTGCCCTGACCCAGGGCGGCCTTCGGCTGTCCACGATCTATCAGGGTGGCGTGCAGCTAAACCTGCCGCTGCGGAACCGGATTGCTCAGGCAGATGCGGCACGGGACGAGATCCAGCTGCGGCGGTCGCAGGGCAGATCGCAGAAGCTGGCCAACGACATCCGACAGCAGATTGAGAACAGCGCCATTGCTCTCGAGAATGCCCACGAGTCGTACGCCGCCGCCGTCGAAAGCCGCAACTACCAGCAGCAACTGCTGCAGGCTGAGATCGACAAGTTCGCAGTCGGGGCCAGCACCAACTACCTCATCATCCAGGACCAGGCCTACCTGGCGCAGGCTCGATCCACTGAAGTCGCCGCCCGCTCCAACTGGATGAAGGCCCAGATGGCCCTGGATCGCTCGTTGGGCGACCTCCTACAGAAGAACCGGATCACTTTCGATGACGCGGTTCTAGGTCAAGTCAAGTAGCCGGTCAGCTCACACTTCCATGAGGCGCACATCGGAAGATGCGTAAGGAGACCGCTATGCAGGTTGAATTGCGCCCTGCGTTGCAGTCCTGGATTGCAGCCGGTATGCTGCAATTACTTCTTGGCAGTCTCTGGCTTTCATCCTGGTGTGTGTTTGCCAGTGCGGAAGCGCAACGCACTTGAATTACAAAAGGATGAAGTATGGCCACGGAGCAACGCATGGCTGAAGACCTTGCTGGTTGTTGTTCTTCAGACAGCCTGTTTGAGCGTTACAGCTGGTTCTACGCGCTTTGCCGCGAACACCTGTTCCACGACCATTCGCCACAAATCAGCAATTTTCTGTGGGATGGACCCTCGCCTCCGGCAGGTGCCCACCTAGTGGAACTGGGCTGCGGTCCCGGCTTTTATGCCTGTCGATTCGCTGAGAGTTTCCCTCAGATGCGGACCACGGGTGTTGACCTGTCCCAAAATCTGCTTTCCCGCGCGCGGGTGCGTGCCGCCCAGCGCAAGCTTACAAACTGCACCTTCCACCATGCTGACGTACACTCGCTGCCAGCTTCGATGGAACCGGTGGACAGTATCGTCATCTCACGCCTGTTTTTGATCGTTCCCAACCGTGAAGACGTTTTGAGTGAAGTCTTCCGTGTGCTGCGCCCCGGCGGCCGTTGTTTCATTGCAGAACCCGTGTCTGCCGCCAGGACGCAGTTGCCGCTGTCGGCCATGTGGCTGCTTGCCAAGCTGACCTCATTCGGGCGTGTCCCTTATGTAGAACCCCACAAGGTGAAGACCATGGGAGGGGAAGAGTTCGATACCCTGATGCACTCACAACCGTGGTCCACGGTGCAGGTCATGCGGCAGGGACGTTACCAGTTCGCGATTTGCGAGAAGCCACAGGACGCCTCACCCAGCAACGTCGGGCTTGCCGTTGCCTAGCACGTACCCCATTCTGCACCCGGTTCAGCCCGATCCAGCATACGCAGGCAAAGTAGCCCTCGCTGTCATGGCCAAGGCGCCTAGGCCCGGCAAGGTGAAAACTCGCTTGGCGCCACCGTTGACGCTGGACCAGACCGCTGCTCTGAACATCTGTTTTGTGCGCGACACCACGGCGAACATCGCTGATGTCGTTCAGTCAGGAGATGCTGCAGGCGTCATTTGCTACACGCCAGTCGGCGACGAGGTGGCCTTTGATGGCCTGCTGCCGCAGGGCTTCTCGCTGATCGCGCAGCGTGGCGACGGCTTTGGAGAGCGTCTGCACCTGGCAGCAACTGACCTTCTGCTCTGCGGCTTCTCGGCTGTTTGCCTCATCGATTCAGACAGTCCCACCCTGCCCGCCGCTGCTCTTCAATCTGCCGTGGAAGCCCTTCTGCAACCTGGTGACCGTGTCGTGTTGGGTGGGTCGGACGATGGTGGGTACTACCTGATCGGGCTGAAAACAGCACACCCGAAAGTGTTCGAGCGCATTACATGGAGCACCGGATCGGTGTTGCAGGAGACCCGGCTGCGCGCTGAAGAAATCGGGGTCGAACTCGTCGAGTTGCCACTCTGGTACGACGTCGACGACGGAGCCACGCTGCGTGTCCTGGCTGCGGAACTGCTGGAAGGCACCCGTCCAGCCTTCGCGAAGGTTGATGGCTACGACGCAAAAGCCACCCGCGTATTTCTGCAGGACCTGCTTGTGAACGGCGCTCCCTGGCAGACCCCGGTACCTGCCGCTTGAACAGGGTGAAGAACGTACCTGCGGGCTTCTGGCCTGCCACCGCTCTGGGCACAAACATTGCCCTGCTGTTTCTCGGCTGCATCCTGCTGGGCCTATCGCACCACCTCGCGCTTGAGTTCGACGACTTCATCATCGGCTACTCCGAAACATCGGCTTGCGCGCTTGCCGTCTTTCTTGGATCTGCCGTGCTGGTCACTCGCCAGCCCGTGAATCGCTGGACTCTGTCGATCATTCTTGTGTTCGCGCTGCTGTGCCGACTGGTGCTGCTGACACCGGACCCGCACCTCTCCAGCGACGTCTACCGCTACGTCTGGGACGGTATGGTGCAGCACCACGGCATTAGCCCGTACCGCTATGTGCCCGGCGACGCCCACCTGAAAGATCTGCGCGAAACGGACATTTTCCCCAACATCAACCGCCGCGACTACGCTCCGACCATCTATCCCCCTGTCGCGCAGATGTTTTTCTACGCAGCCACCGGCATCTCGTACACGCTGGTTGCGATCAAGCTGGCGTTCTACGCCGCGGAAGCCGTCACGATCTGGGCTCTGATAACGATGCTGCCAATGCTTGGTCAGCGACGCGAACAGGTCTTGCTGTACGCCTGGAGCCCGTTGCTGATCTGGGAGGTTGGCTCCAGCGGTCATGTGGACGCTTTGCTGGCGATGTTTGTCGTACTTGCCCTGCTGTTCCGCCTGCGCAACCAACCCGTTCTTACTGGTTTGGCGCTTGGCGCGGCGGTGATGACCAAGTTTATTCCGCTGCTGCTGTTTCCGGCACTGTACCGGCGTCGTGATTGGAAGATGCCTGCGGTGATGCTCTCCGTGATTCTTGTGGGATACGCGTGCTACCTAAGTGTCGGCAAGCGAGTGTTCGGCTTCGCTGGCGGCTACGTGCAGGAGGAGGGGATCGCGACCGGTTCGCGCTTTTTCCTGCTTGACCTTCTACAGCATGTGCATGGCTTCGCACATACTCCGACCTTTGCGTTCTTTCTGTTTTGCGGCGTCTGCTTCGTGCCTGTCCTGATCTGGAGCTGGCGTTGCAACCAGCAGCCAGGCGGCGCGTTCCTTGCACCGGCTGCGACACTTGCGTTTGTACTGATGCTGCTGTTTTCTCCGCATTACCCCTGGTACGTCGTCTGGCTGGTGCCGTTTCTGGTGTTGCAGCCAAACCTGACCATGGGCGTTTATGTCTGCGCCATGTTCTATGGTCTGACAACGCAGTGGTCTGAGCCGGGTGCAAAGCTCTTCTACTTGCAGAAATGGATCTACGGCGCAACGGCGCTTGCCTTCGTGCTGCAGTGGACTTACACCCGCTGGTTCCGGCATGTGCTGCCGCTGGACAAGCTGTTTCCGCGCACGGATGAGGCTGCGAACTGATGCGGATTTCTGTGGTGATCCCGGCGCTGAACGAGGCCGCTTCCATAGGGTTTGTTGTCAGCGAAATGCCTTGGCAGCTAATCGACGAGTGCATCGTGGTGGATAACGGCAGCACCGACGGCACCTCTGCGCTGGCAGAAGCTGCAGGTGCGCGGGTGGTCACTGCGCCGCGTGGGTACGGTTCGGCCTGCATGGCCGGGGTCGCTGCGGCTTCGCCTGCAAGCGACATCATCGTGTTCATGGATGGGGATGGTGCGGATGTGGTGTCGCACTTGCCCGAACTGCTGGCTCCCATCGAGCGGGATGAAAAAGATTTCGTCCTTGGCACGCGGCTTGGGAGGTACCAGCGCGAACCGGGTTCCATGCTGTTCTCCCAGGTGTTCGCCGCCCGCTTTGTCGGTGCGCTTCTACGCGTCTTCTATCCGAGCGGGTTCCGCTACACGGATATGGCTGCTTTCCGCGCGATCCGGCGCTCGTCGCTGGACAGCCTCCATATGCAGGAGCGCACGTTTGGATGGAATCTCGAGATGCAAATCAAAGCAATCCAGCATGATCTGCGCATTGCAGAAATCTCGGTGAACTACCGTGCCCGGTTTGGCGGCGTTTCCAAGGTCTCCGGCGACTTCAAGGCGTCGCTCAAAGCAGCGATCCGCATCGTGCAGGTACTGTTCCGTGTTTCAGCTCAGGGCAAGCGCGCACGGTAACGACACCACAACTTCCCACTGGTTTTCGCGTCTCAAGATACATAAGAGCGGCGTCACTGCTGCCGCTCATGGAGTCATGATGATGCAACGCCAAATCGGTTCGCGTGTACTTCCCCTAGCACTGGCCGCAATCTTCAGCATGTCAGGCGTGGCCTTTTCCCAGGCAAAGCCTGTTACTGACGCCAAGGTGGAAGCTGATGTTCTCAAGGCGTTCGCAGGCGAAGCACGGCTGGCGAACCAACCCATTACCACCTCAACTGTGTACGGAGTCGTGACGTTGACCGGTTCCGTTTCAAACGAGAGCGCACGCGACGCGGCGGAACAACTTGCTTCACGCACACCGGGCGTAAAGAAGGTTGTTGACCAGCTGGTTGTGGGTGCACCGCTGGCCGCTTCGAATGCTGTAGATCCCGCATCTGCAAACAGCTACCCAGTGAACAATGGCACCGGCCAGCCCGCCTACGGTGGATCTGCTCCCATGAGCAACGGCCCTGCCAATAGCGGCTACCCTCCAAACGGCCAATATCCCCAGGGCGCTCCGCCAAACCAGCCTGGCTATCCAAATCAATCGAGCTACCCGAACCAGCAGGGCCAGTACGGCACCCCGCAAGGCCAGCCCACAGACGCACAGGGCTACGGTCAGCCGCCCTACAGTCAGCAACCTGGATACGGGCAGCAGCAGCCCTATGGTCAACCGGTGCCGAACGGCCAGCAGCCGCCCTACGCGCAGCAGCAGCCCTATGGTCAGCAGCCTTATGGGCAGGATCCTTACGGCCAGGGTGCACCGCAACCGAGCGGCAGTTACCCTGACGCGCAGGGTGGCTATCCGCCTCCACCGCGCCGGCTCTACAGGCGAGACTACGAACGGCAAATGGCTGCACAGCAGGCACAACCCGGCTACGCACCCCAGGGCCAGCCTGGTGGTGTTCAAGTTGTAGTGCCGGACGGTACGGTAATGGGCGTCATCATCAACCGTTGGATCTCCAGCGGAGACGCCGCCCCAGGCTCTACGTTCTCTGCCCTTGTAGCGAATGACATTCTCGCCGGGGGGCAGATCGCCATTCCCCGCGGAGCTACCGTGGAAGGCACTGTCATCGACGCGAAGGGTGCAGGGGCACTCAAGGGTCGTGGATCGCTTACCCTGCAGCTGAACACGCTGTTGCTTGGTGGTCAGCGCATTCCCCTGCAAAGCGACGTTTTCACCGTCACTGGGCATGACAAGGCGGCACGGTCAGTAAACTCCACCATTGTTGGCGCTGGTATCGGCGCTCTGCTGGGTGCCGCCATCGGTCGCGGAACTGGTGCGGCCATAGGTGCGGGTGTAGGTGGTGCTGCCGGTCTGGGCACTGCTGCCGCCTCCAATGGCGGTCAGGCGACCTTGCCGCCAGAGGCTCTGCTGCGCTTCCGCCTTCAGACACCGGTTCCGGTCACGACGGTTTCTGAGGCAGAAATGCAGCGCCTCGGTGGATACGCTGGACCTGCAGGTGGCCGCGGCGGCCCATATGGCGATCCTTACGGCCGCGGCTACTACCGTGGCGGCTACGCGTACTAGCCAAACACCGGCCAGAAAGGGAAGAGCCGCGGCATACGTCGCGGCTCTTCCGCGTTTGGCGGTGGTTGCTCATTTATACTTCTCCCAGCGACAAACCCCTGTAATCTATGGGGCATCGCGCCAAGTCTGCCGCCAACGGCACGCCTGAAAGCTATCCCTGAAGGGTCTCCAGCGCCAACATGATTCGTTCTCTGCAGAAGGATAACCGTGTCACCAAGGCGATCTTCGCCGTGATCATCGGCTTTGCCATCATTTCCATGGTGGTGTATCTCGTTCCCGGCCTCTATGACGGTGTTGTGGGTACGCCCCAGGGTGTTTATGCCACGGTTCGTAATCCTGGCGTTCTGGGCCGCATCTTCGGCGAAACTACCCAGATCAAGAGCACAGAAGTACAGCAGTATGCGCAGTCACTGGCGCAGCGGCAAAATCTTCCCGCCCAGTACATGCCCTTCCTGATGCCGCGCTTCGAGGCGCAGGCGCAACAGGTGCTGGTTGCATCCGCTGTCGAAGATCGCGAGGCGGACCGTCTGGGCCTGACCGCCACCGACGGCGACGTGCAGAAGGAGCTGCAGACCGGCCAGCTTGGCCAGATCTTCTTTCCTGGCGGCCAGTTCATTGGCGACGAGAAGTATCGTGCATTTGTCCAGAACCAGCTGGGCATTGCCACTGTTGCCGAGTTTGAGCAAAAGGTGAAGCAGGAGATTACCTCTCGCCGCCTCGTACAGTTCGTCACCGCCGGTGCAAATGTCTCCGATGCCGCCGTTCGCGAGCTGGTCCGCAAAGCGGGCGCCAAGGTCAAGTTTGATTACGCTGTGGTGAACTCCGCGGACCTGGCAAAGACAGTTACCCCGATCGACAGCGATCTGGAGAATTACTTCAACCGTAACAAGACCCGGTATGCAAATGCCGTGCCTGAGAAGCGGAAGATTGCCTATATCTCCGTCGCACTTGCAAATCTGCCGGGTGGCAAGCCACAGGTGACGGACGCCGATCTGCAGGCCTACTACAACGCTCACAAGGCCGACTACCACGTCGATAACCAGGTCAAGGTACGGCACATCCTGATTACCGTTCCTGCTGGTGCTGACGCGAAAACCGATGCTGCGGCCAAGGCCAAGGCGCAGGACCTGCTCACAAAGATTCGTGGAGGCGCCGATTTCGCGGCGCTTGCTAAAGCGAACTCGAATGACCCGGGATCGAAGGATTCTGGCGGCGAACTAGGCTACGTCAAGGCCGATGGCACCATGGTTCCGGCTTTTCAGAACGCAGCCATGGCGTTGAAGGCAGGCCAGACCTCTGACCTGGTAAAGACCCAATTCGGGTACCACATCATCCAGGCAGAGGCTCGTGACGACGCACACGA
>JBPBPZ010000299.1:0-8775 GCA_050954525.1 Janthinobacterium lividum | reverse complement strand
GCAACGACACGGATCCGATCTGGAAGAAATCGGATGCGGACATCATTGCGTTTGCAACAGAGGAGATCCAGCGGATCGGCATTCTGAACGCAGATGAAGTGAGGGACGCCTGCGTGTATCGTGTGCCGAAGACTTACCCAGCATACTTTGGCACGCACGATCGCTTTGACGACATCATCCACTACATGGAGCGGTTCGAGAACCTGTTTCTTGTAGGCCGCAATGGCATGCACAAGTACAACAATCAGGATCACTCCATGCTGACCGCCATGGTTTCAGTCGATAACATCATCGCCGGCGTCACCAGTAAACATAACTTGTGGTCAATTAATACGGAGCAGGATTACCACGAGTCGAAAGACGGTTCATCACCCAAGGATAGCGACCCTCCTGTGGCACAGGCCAGGAACGCAGCATGACGGCAGGAAGGTTGCTCCGGCAACGCGTGCAATCTTCCGCAGATGCATTTGTACGAATCACGGATGAGCGTACCGTCCTTATTTTTGCAGGGTTATCGCTCCTTTACGCGGCTGTTGTGGTTGTACTCTCGTCTTTCAAGCTGCTGTGGCTGGATGAGTTAATCACCCTGTTTATCGTGAGGCTTGGCAGCGCGGCCGCCATCTGGCACGCTCTGCAGCTTGGCGCAGATCCAAACCCGCCGTTCTCACATCTCTGCGTCCTGCTAAGTCGCAGCATCTTCGGCGAGGGCGCGCTGGCTTTGCGCCTTCCGGCAGCAGTGGGTTACTGGGTTGGGCTGTGCTCGCTGTTTACCTACCTGAAGCTGCGGCTTTCACCCATCTGGGCACTTGCCGGGACATGCATGTCCATGGCGATGGCAGCGTTCGATTACAGCTTTGAGAGCCGGTCCTACGGGATCGTCTATGGGCTTTCGATGTTCAGCTTCCTGTGCTGGGCGACTGCGGTTCAACAGGACACCCCCCTGCCGCGAAGGTCCCTTGCAATCGCATGCATGACACTGTCGCTTGCACTGGGAGTTTGTACAAACTACTTTGCCATCCTTGCGTTGATACCGATTGGAATCGGTGAACTGGTCCGCTATTTCGCTCGCCACAGGATCGGGGGTTCGGCTTCAGCCTCTACGCTGCCCGTCTGGTCGGGGCTGCTGGCAAGTCTGCTGCCACTGATTCTTTTTCGACGCCTAATTGAGCAGGCGATCGCGCAGTACTCTCCCTACGCATGGAATCATGTGTCGCTGCAGGGACTGCTTGATTGCTATACGGAGACGGTCGAATCAACGCTGCTGCCGCTGCTGCTTCTTTTCTCGGTCGCAGCCGTACTGCTGTTCGTGGCACCGATCACCAATTCCCTTGGGAGACATCGATCGGCCTCCTACGTGCAACGATTCAGGGCAGGCAGCTTCGGCGTTCCTCTGCACGAAGCCGCTGCGGTGCTGGCGCTGATGGCATACCCGGTATTCGCATTTGCCATTGCTAGCGTGCACGGGGGTATGCTGTCCCCGCGCTTCGTCCTGCCTGTTTGCCTCGGCTTTGCAGTCGCCGGCACCATTGTGATCTACCGAATCAGCGGAACAAATCCACGGGTAGCGGTTGCTCTGGTGTGCCTTTGTACGGCCTGGTTCCTTGCCAGGGAGACCTATGTCGCGCAAAGCTATGCCAGGCAGCGACAATCCTTTGCAAACCTCGTCACATCTGTTGACCAAGCTACGAAGACGATGCCTCAGGATGGAGCTGTTGCTGTGCCGGATCCATTAATCGCCCTGCCGCTGGAACACTACGCCGACGCATCCCTGCGGGGGCGCCTCGTGTTTCCGGTGGATTTCGCGGCAGTGAGGCGTTTCCGCCACGACGATTCTCCGGAAGAGAATCTTTGGGCAGCAAAAGACCTCATTCCGACGCTCCGCGTTATTACCTTGACGCAGTTCGAAGCCAAATCCGGCCCGTTCCTGATTGTTGCAGCAGAGGGTAATTGGCTCCTGCAGGAACTGAATGAGCGACGATATCCTGCGATACTTGTTCCCATCGCGATCAACACAGACGATATTGGTGGCTTTACTCCGCTGGCACATGGACTGCCTCGCATCTTTGAAGCGCACGGCGACGAAAACTTCCGCTCCGGTGCTTTCTTTGCGCCTACAAGCTCCGGCGTTGCTGCGATGCCAAAGGCAGTTGCAGGTGCAGAAGACTCCGCCCCTCGCCCATCGATTCCCATCTCGCGACCGGGGGCCCACCAGCAATGACGAAGAAGCGTTCATCTTGGCAGAACTTGGGGTGGATAGTTGCTGCTGTCATCGCTACGGGCGGCGCGGTTTACCTGGGCAGCCTACTGCATGGCGGTCCAATAGGCGTAGTGGCGGTTGCATCCCTGGCTCAGGGCGACATGGAGAGCACGGTTTCCACCACTGCGCAGGTCATCCCCGTGAATGACTATCTGGCGCGTGCAACAAACGGGGGCACGATACAAAAGCTGCTGGTACACCTGGGTGATCACGTACAGGCTGGCCAGTTGCTTGTGCTTATGAAGGATCCGTACGCGGAGCTGCGTGTGGCCACAGCGACTGCCGCGCTGCGTGCCACGGAAGCGGGCGCAGAAAATACAAGGCTTGAGGGGTCGCAGGAAGACCGCATCCTGTTTGCAGCAGACGAAAAGCGAATGCTGCAGGAAGAGGATGCAGCCGAACGCAATCTGAGCACGATCCAGGCGCTCTTTGCGACGGGAGCAACCTCGCAGGCTGAGGTCCACGCTGCGCAGCAGCGGGTAGAAGCGGCGCACCTCAACCGCAGTACACTGCATCAGCGCATGACCGGCCGCTATGCCCCTAGCGAGTTCAAAATCTGGAACGCGAAGACGCAGGAGGCCAGGACATCTGTGAAAGCAGAAGAAGCCAACCTTGCCAACGTAAGAATTGCATCCAGCGTGTCTGGCACAGCCTACCTAATTCCCGTGCGCGAAAACGATTTCGTTCCGCCAGGAGCAGAGTTGGTGCATGTCGCAGATCTGTCGCGCCTACAACTTCGGGCAGACTTTGACGAGCCGGATATGGGCAAGCTGCATATTGGGGAACCCGTGCTCATCCGCTGGGAAGGCCGGCCCGATCGAACGTGGCATGGTCACATGGAACACGCGCCGCTCGCCGCAAGTTTGAATGGGTCAAGGCATGTGGGCCAAAGCGTGATCAGTATCGACGATGCAAAAGACGATCTGCCGCCGAATACGACCGTGACCGCCACAGTAATCACCGAGGCGCGTCACCAGGCGACAACCCTGCCGAGGGAAGCGCTGCACCTGGACCGCGGTACTAGTTATGTTTACCGCGTTCTTGACGGGCATCTTGTGCAGACGCCCATTCAGACGGGGCTGATCACGATGGATGCCGTAGAGGTGTTGCATGGCCTCTCCCCATCAGATCAAGTGGCCCTGCACCGCATGGACCACCAGGATCTGACCTCGAACGCAGCCGTAGAGATAGCGCGGTAGCCGTTGACATGCGCACGACTTAGCCGGCCGCTGCATCGAACCCCAGCCTGGGGAGTTGGGTTCGTGCTCCCGGCCCTGTTCCTGATTGCCACGCCTGCCCAAATCTCGCTGCCTTCGGCTTTGGACCTTGCGCTAAGGAACGATCCGCGAGTAAAGCTGGCGCAGGACGATCTGCGAAGAGCGATTGCAGCCCGTCAGGAAGTAAGGGACGCATACCTGCCTGCGGCAAACGCGAACGGCGGTGCCGGCTACACCTATGGCATCACGCTGACAGTTCCAACAATATTCACGCTGGACGCACAATCGCTCATCTACAGCCCATCTCAGCGCCATTACACCTCGGCTTCGCGATGGGAACTGCAGGCCGCGCAACTGGGTGTGACGAATGCGCGGGAACAGGTCGAAGAGGACCTGGCCCTAACCTATATGTCCCTGGCGAACGCACAGGAAACGGCAGAGGCGCTGCTGTCGGCATACCAACACGCAACTGCACTGTCGGACATCGTTCAACAGCGTCTGGACGCAGGCATTGAGAACCAGCTGGAATGGAAACAGGCGCGCCGCACTGCAGCCCAGATTCGGCTGCAAGTGCTACAGCAGCAGGACGAGCAAGAAAATCTTCGCGCCAGACTTGCGCAGATGACCGCGCTTCCCGCAGCAGGCTTGAGAGTTGTTCGCAGCAGCATTACTGCAGTGCCTTCAGCGATCGACAGCACATCCGTGCCTTTTCGTTCGGAGACGCTCGACCAAGCTCGCGCAAAACTGCAGGCGCAGGGCCGACGTGAACGTGCGCTGGCAGACGCTCGTGATCCGTGGAAACCCGTGATCACATTCAACGCGCAGTACGCACGGGTAAGCCCCATCAATAACGTGACGGACTACTACAATCTGCAGGGCCGCTATAACATCTTCTCTTTTGGCGCAGCTGTGCGCTTTCCGTTTCTGGACGCCGCTGCAAGGGCAAGGAAGCGAGTGGCCTTGGCAGATGCTGCACACGCAACAGATGAATTTGCCAGCGCGCAGTTTCGCAGCGAAGACGATCTGCGCGGCTTGCGACATTCCATAGCCGAACTTGCGGCTCGTTCAGACCTTGCAGAACTGGAAGCGGGCATCGCTGCGGACCAGCTTACAATTACGCGGAAACTTTCACGCGACGGCGGCAACGGCTATGCCATTGCAAACCCTAAAGATGTAGAGCGCGCCGCAATCCAGGAACGCCAACGCTACATCGCTTTGCTTGATACGACCCTGCAATTACAACGTGTGCAGCTTTCGTACCTGCGGCAGACCGGGAACCTGGAACGGTGGGTACAGTCAACGCATGACACATCGGCACCTGCGTCGGTCAGTGGTGCGCCCGCGCATCTTCCAGGTCCGTCGCCTCTTACAACCGCACCCCGCAGACGGTAAACTCTAGCCCGCTGCCTGCGCGCCCTTCTTCGGCTTCTTCAGAAAGAAACAAACGGGCACACAGCAAAATGCAAGCAGCGCTAGGTAACGAAAGTCGTCGACATAGGCGTAGATTTGCGCCTGGCTGTTGAGTCCACGGCTGGTTAACTCAAGCGCTCGAAGCGTGTCCTGGTGTGGCCCCACGTGCCTGCTCATGCGCGCGGTCAGGTCTGTCATCTGTCGTTGGAACAGAAAGCTGCCCGCGCTGAAGGAGTGCACCAGATCGTTTCGATGCGTTTGCAGATGGCGCTGTGCGATGGTGTTGACGCATGAAATGCCGATGCTGCCGCCGACATTCCGGAGGAAGTTGAAGATGCCGCTTGCGTTGCCGACTTCGTTTTTTGGCAGTGTTCCCAACGCCACCTGCGAGAGCGGTACAAACACCAGTGCAAGTCCGAAACCGCTGACCGTAATGGGCCAGAACAGAGACCACGGCGAGATGGCGAGCGTCATGGTTGAGATCCAGAGGCTTGAAAAGCCAAGGATCGTGAAGCCGGCAGCGACCATCTTGCGCACATCGAATTTGGACACAACAATGCCAACCACAATCGACGAAACCATGGCGCCCAGCCCGCGTGGACTGACCACAAGTCCGGCCGAGGTCGCGTCGTAACCGAGTTGTGTCTGGAAGAAGACAGGCAACACGGTTGTCAGCGCATACAGCACAGCACCCAGCATGAAGACCAGCAGACATCCAAGCGCAAGGTTGCGGTTGACCAGCGCTCTTAGCTGCACCAGGGGTTTGTCCGCCTTGAATTCGCGTACGAGGAACAGGATGAAGCTCACGATCATGACGCCGCAGGCAATGCGGATCTTGGTGTCGCCAAACCAGTCATCCTCCTGGCCCTTGTCCAGGATGAACTGCAGGCAGCTCACCCAGAGTGCAAGCGTCCCCAGGCCGATGCTGTCGAGCTTTCCTGGCTTGGCGTCTTTGATGTATGGCGGATCAACGAGCACACGGCTTTGCAACAACATTGCGACGAGGCCGATCGGGATGTTGATGTAAAAGGCCCAACGCCACGAAACGGCATCCGTTAAATATCCGCCCAGAGCTGGGCCGATGACGGGCGCAAGAACCACGCCGAGTGCGTACAGACCCAGTGCCTGGCCCTGCTTCTCCTTCGGAAAACTCTCGATGAGGATAGCTTGTGCCAACGGCTGCAGCGCGCCGCCGCCAATGCCCTGCAACGCACGCGCCACCAGGATGAAACCAAGTGTCGGTGCAATGCCGCAAAGGAAGGAAGCAAACGTGAACAACCCAACGGAGGCGATCAGAAAGTTCTTCCGCCCGAAGCGCTCGCTCAGGTAGCTGCTTGCAGGCAAGAAGATGGCGTTCGCCACAAGGTAGACGGTAAGTACCCATTCTGCCTGGTCGTTGGTTGATGCCGTGCTGCCTGCAATGTAGGGCACTGCGACGGAGGCGATGGACGTGTCCATCACCTCCATAAACGTGGCGATCATGACCGCCACTGCAATCAGCCACGGATTGACTGCTGGCTTGCCGCCTTCACCAGGCATGGTCAATCACTCCACTTGCAAGCATCAGCGGAACCAGACCTTTGGTTCCACGCTCATGCCGGGGGCGAGCCGTTCCGCATCCTTCTGTCCTGGCCGGAAACGGATGCGCACGGGCAGACGCTGCACGACTTTTACATAGTTGCCGGTCGCATTTTCTGGAGGCAGCAAGCTGTATACGGCACCGCTGGCACCGGGCAGGTCTTCGACGTAACCATCGAAATCTTCGCCCAGGGCATCCACGTGGATTTTCACGGTTTGGCCCTTTCGCATCTTGCGCACCTGCGTTTCCTTGAAGTTCGCAGTGACCCAGATGTCGTTGGTCTGGGTCAGCGCAAACAGTTCCTGCCCAGCGGTAATCCTCGATGCAACCTGCACCTGCTTGTCGCCGATGATGCCGTCTTCCGGTGCGTAAATGCGGGTGTATTCCAGGTTCAACTCCGCCTGGTCTGCCTGCGCCTTGGCATCGTCTGCGCTGGCTTTGCGCTGGTTCAGGTTTTCACGCTGGGTGGCGATCTGGCGGGGCAGGTCCTCACGGTTTTGCCGAGCCTGTATCTTTGCCTGTTCCAACTGCGCGGCTGTTTGCGCGATGCTGCGACGGGCGGCCTCAGCCTGTGCGCGACGGGCTGTGACCTGCGCTGTCTGGGCCTGGCTCTGCGTCAAACGCTGATCGTACTGTTCGCGCGACACCTCGTCCTTGACCACCAGCCTGCGATACCGCTCTTCTTCGCGAATGGCATTTGCCTGGTTCGCCTCCGCTTCGCGTTCGCTTGCCAGGGCCTGCTGATATTGTTCTTCCACCTGCCGCAGCTGAGCCTCATAGCGCACCACGTCCAGCTGCGAGTTCTGTACCTGTGTGCCCTGCTGATTACTGGTGAGGGGCACCTGCGGTGCCTGCGCTCGTACTGCGGCCTGAGCCTGCGCAAAGTTTGCAACTGCCTGTTCCTTCGCTACCTGGTTGTCACGCGCATCCAGCTGTAGCAGCAGTTGACCCTTCTTCACGCGGTAGGTGTTCTCAACAAACACGTTGGCCACGGTGCCGTTGATGCGCGCACTGATGGGATCAGTGTGACCGTCAATGAAAGCATCATCGGTATTTTCATAACTGCCCAGGTAGTGCAGCAACCACACCATCAGGATGGTGAGCGGGATCAGCGCCAGCACGCCAAGAAAGATGTAGCGTGCGCGCTTGATGCGCTTTGCTTTAGGATCTTCCGGCTTTGGCTTGTCGTCTCCGTCCTCGCCGTCGCCACCTTCCTTCTTCTCTTCCCCTCCCTCCTGCTTGCCGCCACCGTCCTCTTTATCGCCATCCTCTTTGCCCTTGCTCTTCAGCGCGTCCAGTTCAGCACGCAGCCTTGCCTGCTCGTCGTAGAGCATGCGCATGGCGAGAGCACTGTCGCGCGGCGTTTCCTTTTCTTCGGTGGCGTGTGCAGGCAGCAGGTGGTGCTGGTCCGGATGCTGCGCGTTCAGGTCGTCATCTGGCATCGATTATTTTCCAAGCAGTTGTGGCAGTGTCTCTTCGGCGGCACCCATGGCGCGCGCCAACGACAGCTTTGCCAGATTGTGTTCATACAACGAAGCGATCAAGTCATCATCGGCCTGCACCACGGCCTGCTCTGCCTGCACCACTTCGACGGTATCGGTGACACCGGCAATGAATCGGTCGGTGGATTGCTCCAGGGTCTCGTGCGCCAGCCCCTGATTATGCTGCGACAACACCACCTGCCGGTTGGCCGCGTTCAGCTGAATGAAGGCCTGACGCACGTCCTGTTCAACCTGCGCATGCGTGTCCTCATATTCGGCTTTGCGTTGCGCCTGGGCAGCCTCGGCCTGACGTTCGTCTCCCGCGGTGCGTCCGCCGTTGTACACGGGTATGACCACCGTGCCGCTTACGGCGTAGACACCCAACGAAGTCTGCGTGGGTGCAGTGCCCGCGATGCCTGCGTCCGCGTGAAGCTGCACACTGGGCAGGCGTTCGCTATGCGCTGCCCTTACATAGCCGTCCGCTGCCTTCACACTGCTTGCCGCAGCCGCAAGGTCCTGTCTGTGACTGTAGGCGCGGGTCAGAGCGCTTTCAAGCGTGAACCCGGCATCCGGCTGGAAACCATACACGTCTGCCGTCGTGAACTGCTGGTTCAGAGGCAGGCCGATCAAACGTGCAAACCGAAGTTGCTGCGTTGCAAGATCCGCCTCCAGCGATACGGTACGCTGCTCCTCCTCCTGCATCTGCACTTCGGCACGAGTGGCGTCAAGGCGCGCCGCCAGTCCGGCTTCGAACTGATCGCGTGCACGCTCGTAAATTGCGCGTGCCGCCAGCACCTGTGCCTTGCTGGCCTGGATACGCGCAGCCGTTGC
>JBPBPZ010000226.1:0-8838 GCA_050954525.1 Janthinobacterium lividum | reverse complement strand
ACGATTCATGGCCAACGAAGCAAAGCCGATGTTGACGCGGTCCAGAAAGGCGATGAAATACAGCAACACCAGAGGAGGCGCTACACGGAACGAGACCTTGCGAAAGACGCTTTGCAGAGCTTCAGGTTGCTGGGTCGAGTCCACGCAAGAACTCTACTGCATCGGTGCATTGACTCGCAGGGAGGACCCAGAACGTGACAGACTAGCGGAAAGCTCAAAACGAAGGTTTCCCCAAGCAGGAGTCGATCGCTATGTTCTCGTTCCGCTGCGCTTCCACCCCATCAAGGTGCCTGATTGCCACAGTCGTGGCAACTGCGATGGCTTTTTCTGCCGGTGCACAGAATGCCACGCGCATGAACCGGGCCAGCATGGAGTCTGTGCAGGTGCCCAGCCACGGCGCTCTGATGAACGGCATTGTGTACATCGCAGACGGTGCCGGGCCGCACCCCGTCGTGGTTTTGCTGCACGGCTTTCCCGGGAATGAACAGAACCTAGATCTGGCGCAGGACATTCGCCGTGCTGGCTGGGATGTGCTGTTCTTCCACTACCGCGGATCATGGGGCTCGCCGGGTGACTACTCCTTCTCGAACGGGATTGAAGACACCGCCGCCGCCCTGGCCTACCTCCGCGATCCTGCGGTTGCAAAGAAGCTCCGTGCCGACCCGGCTCACATCGTTCTGATCGGGCATAGCGTTGGCGGCTTCAATGCGATAGAGGTCGGTTCCGCTGATCCGAACGTCGCTGCCGTGGGTATCATCTCCGCGGCAGATATGGCGGGGCGCATACCTCCACACATTCCCAAGTTCGCGGAAGGCATCGCACGCAAAAAGGTAGCCGATGCCTTGGCGTCGCAGGGCATGGCTCCACTACACGGATGCACGCCGGAAACGCTGGCGCAGGATGTGCTGGACCACGCCGCGGCATGGCGTTGGGAGCCGCTGGCGAAGGGCCTGTCAACCCGGCCTTTCCTTGCCGTGACGTCCGACGATGGCAACGCCAAGTCAAACGACGACCTCGCAGAGGCTGTCCGAAAGGCTGGTGATACCCACGTCACCACGGAACACTTCGCGACCGATCACAGCTACTCGGACAAGCGCCAGGAGATGTCTGCGGTTGTGGTCAAGTGGCTGCAGGGGCTGTCGCTGAACCAGTAGTTGTGGAGTTGCTGGACATTTCCCGGAAAGGCAGACTGGTATGCGCATTAGGGATTGGCTGCAGGCGGCGAAACCGAAGATCGGAACGGTGCTCACTATCGATCATCCGGTAACTACCGAGGTCGCCATGCTTGCTGGCTTCGACTGGTTGTGGATCGACGCGGAGCATGGCCGCTTCAACGAAGCCAGCGCGGCAACGGCGTGCGCCATTACCAGTGGACGCGTTCCGACTTTCATTCGGGTGCCGGACAAGTCAGAAACAGCCATCAAGCGCTACCTGGACGCGGGTGCTGACGGCATCATTATTCCACAGGTGTCGTCGCTCGCTGAGGCCCGTGCCATTACGCGTGCCGCAGTCTATGCACCACATGGCGAACGAAGTGTCGGCATCGCCCGCGCACAGGGTTACGGCAAGAGCTTTGCAGCATCCATGGCGGAGCGCAGTTACGCCATCATGGTGCAGATCGAAACGGTTGCCGGCGTCAGGGCGGTGGAAAGCATCGTTGCGGAACCTGACATCGATGCTGTGATCATTGGGCCGTACGATCTAAGCAGTTCGTACGGCGCGCCGGGCGACATTGGATGTGACCCAGTGCAAGGAGCCATTGCTACGGTACTGCGTGCCTGCAAGGCGGCAGGGAAGCCTTGTGGCATCTTTGCCGGTAACTCTGACACAGCCCGTCTCTACGTGCAGCAGGGCTTTAATCTGGTAGGCCTTGGAATTGACACGCAGACTCTAACGAACGCCTACCAGTCGCTGCGCGAAGCCACGCTGTAACTATTTGGCGGTAAACGGCTGCTCTATCGCGAGTGTCTTGGGCGGGTAACACGCTGCCTGGTCGCAGGCCTGGTAATGCAGGGCAGCTTTCATGGTGTAGTTGCCAGGCTTTGCTTTTACATGCGCCGTAAGTGCTACTTCGCCGGTATACACGTCCAGCTTCGTTTTTGGTTCAAAGGCAAAGCTGTAGGGCGTGCCCACGGGAAAGTCCACGGTCGCCACCTCGGCGCCATTCATATCTTCCACCAGCAGTTTGGTGGGAATCAGCATATCGCTCTTCGGTGTGTGCGAATTGATGTGAAACCCGGGATCAACCCGGAAATGAAGAACAACTACTGCCGGTTTGTTTGCAGCGACACTTTCTCCATCTGCAACAAAGGTGACGTGACCGCCCCTACTTTGAGCAGATGCAGAACCCTGCTGGCTCTTCGCCGTATGGAACGAGATGCCTGCCATTGCACTTACCAGACTTACCGCCGCGACCGCACCAAAGCTCATCACCACCGCTGTCAGAAACTTCGCGAATCGACGCATGGGTCAGCTCCCCGCCACAATCTTCTGTACGTTGCCTTCTGCTTCGTCCTTGCTGGCCAGGCCAATAGCCTGCGCGACGATTTTGCCGCTGCGATCGATAAAGAAGGTGGCAGGCAAAACGTCCAGGCCGCCGTATGCCTCGCCGACTTTTTTGTCGCTCATCAGGATCGTGTAATCGACGCCAGTACGTTCCAGGGTCTTGGCAATCTGGTCCTTTACTTCGGTGGACTGTGCATCATCATCCTCGTTAATGCCGATGACTTCGAGCCCCTCAGACGCGTACTTCTTCTGAAACTCCTGGAACCATGGCATCTCTACCTTGCAGGGCGTACACCACGTGGCCCAGAAGTTCAGAAGGACAGGCTTGCCCTTCAAATCGGCCAATGAGACGTGCTTGCCGGTGTTGCTGGTCAACGTGAAAACCGCCGCAGGCTTGCCGCGAAGGTCAGCAACTACGTCACCGCCGCCACTGCTGGTTGCCGTTGCACCCTTCTTGTCGACCGAGATGCTCATCTGCTGGTTGCGCGCCTGTGCCTCTGCCGCGCGACGGGTCTGCAGGTTATGGACACCGCTCCACACCAGCAGGGCAACAACAAAAACAATGACTCCACCGACAATGGCATTTCTCATGTGTGACAAGGCTCCAGTTCAGCAGATGTGCAGAGGCC
The DNA here is from genome assembly GCA_050954525.1 of Janthinobacterium lividum. GTDB lineage: Bacteria > Acidobacteriota > Terriglobia > Terriglobales > Acidobacteriaceae > Terriglobus. Next base: position 5,704 of record JBPBPZ010000226.1, on the reverse strand, counting down.
GTGCGCGGTTGCGAAACTTCCAGGTGCACTCTGTCATTGGACGCGCTTCGCCGACTGCTTGCCTATCACTCCACCTGCCTTATTTCTGGCAGGGAGCAGGGAAGCCCCGGATGGGCCGACGGGTAGAATCGGTAGGAACGATGCCGGCTCGCCACGCGGCACGGGAAAGCACACGAACAACATGCATCGCTGGTCCAAACTCTTCATTCCCACGCTGCGCGAGGCACCTGCCGACGCGGAAGTTGCAAGCCACCAGATCCTGCTGCGCGCGGGCTACATTCGCCAGCTTGGCGCGGGCATCTACAGCTACCTGCCGCTGGGCACGCGGTCCATCAACAAGATCATCGCCATTGTGCGCGAAGAGATGGACGCCATTGCTCAGGAGTTCTTCCTACCCGCGCTGCTGCCGCGCGAACCCTGGGAAGAGAGCGGCCGCTGGACCGGCATGGGCGACAACATGTTCCGCCTGAAGGACCGCAAAGGTGCCGACCTGTGCCTGGGCATGACGCACGAGGAGATCATGACCTCCATTGCGCGGAACGAGATCCGCAGCTATAAGCAGTTGCCGCAGATCTGGTACCAGATCCAGACCAAGTTCCGCGACGAACCACGCCCAAAGTCGGGCCTGCTGCGCGTACGCCAGTTCACCATGAAGGATTCCTACAGCTTCGACATCGATCAGGCTGGTCTGGACGAAAGCTACGACAAGCACGACGCGGCCTACCGCCGCATCTTCACGCGCTGCGGTCTTGAGTTCGTCGCCGTCGAGGCGGATAGCGGCGCCATGGGCGGATCGCAGTCGCAGGAGTTCATGGTCTACACCGATGCCGGCGAGGACTGGATCGCAAGCTCCGCCGACGGCAAGTACGCCGCGAACATCGAGAAGGCCACGTCGAAGCTGGCACCGGTCCTAGACCTGGAGCCGACTGGTGACGGCTTGCCCGAGTTAATTGAGACGCCCGGCAAGGGTGCCATCGCGGACATCTGCGAGTTCCTGCATATGGAGCCTTCGCAGGACATTAAGTGCGTCGCCTACATCGGGCAGATTCCCGGTCCGGACGGCTCCGTGCTCGAGAAGCCGGTGATCGCCTTCCTGCGCGGCGACCACCAGGTAAACGAGACCAAGCTGGCTGGTGCCGCCAACTGCAATGAGCTGCGCCCCATGCAGGCGGAAGAACTGCAGAAGTACATGAACGGCCCTGCCGGGTTTCTCGGCCCGATCGGCCTTTCCGTTCTGCCGGTTGAGGCGCTCAACGTGAACCGTGGCTTCTTCGTGCACGGCGGGGGCATGGACAAGCTCAAAGGTGTGTCCGGCGACCTCCTGGCGAAGATCAAGGACGAGCGTGCCTCGACCGTCGTTCTGGACGAGGGTCTGCTCGGGCGTAAAAACCTGGTCGCGGGTGCAAACCGCCTGGACTACCATTTTCGCAACGTGACCCCGGGTCGCGACTTCCAATGGACGGTCGCCTCTGACATCCGCAACGTCGCTGCGGGCGAGCCGGATCCCGTTACCGGTCAGCCGCTACGGCTGGGCAAGGCTGTCGAGATTGGCCACATCTTCAAGCTTGGCTACAAGTACTCGCAAAGCATGGGCGCGCGCGTGCTGGACCGCAACGGCAAGGAAACGACGCCCATTATGGGCTCGTACGGCATCGGCATTGAGCGCATTCTGACGTCGGCCATGGAGCAGTCCGCTGCAAAGGCGGGCAAGAGTGACCGCGGCGAGTGGAGCTATGTCCTGCCCGCTGCGATTGCTCCTTATGAAGTTGTCGTGACCGTGACCAAGCAGAGCGACGCACCTCTTGCTGAAGCTGGCGAGAAAATCGCCACGGACCTGGAACGTATGGGCTTCGATGTTCTGCTGGATGATCGCGACGGCAGCGCCGGTGTGAAGTTCAAGGACGCAGACCTGATCGGTGTGCCGTACCGCGTGACCGTGGGCAAGCGGCTGGTAGAGGGCTTTGTGGAACTGGTAGACCGATTGCAGGGAACTACTCAGGAAGTGCCGGTCGGTGAGATCGTCACGGCCTTGGTCTCACTCCGTGCTGGTTCCGCGTCCAAGTAATGGAGCTCCTCTCGACATCTGTTCGTCATCCTGAATGAAGCGAAGGGCCTGCTTTTGTCGAAGCCGCAAGGCACTCCGAAGAAAGCAGGTCCTTCGGCTTTGGCACGCTTCGCTCAGGATGACGAGGATCGAGAAGGTGCAGTACAAGCAGTGATAGGCAAAGCAGGAGGACGATGGCAGTCAAGGTAAAGCTCGGCGGCGACAGGCAGTTCACATCGGGCGGTCCCGTGCGGCGTGGCACCCATCGTCCGCTCTGGAAGCGCGCATTACTGTTCCTGGTGGTTGTCGGCTGCGGTTGCTTACTGCTGGGCGGCCTTGTGTTTGCGTACTACTACCACGAGTATCAGCAGGTGGTGGATCAGCGTTTGAACAGCGGTCCGCTATTTGCCAACACGGCCCAGGTCTACGCCGCGCCCAGGCAGGTTCGCATCGGTCAGACGACGACCGCTGCAGACATCGCACGCGACCTGCGCCAGGCCGGTTACAACCGCGACACGCAGCTTGGCACCTACACGCTCAGCGGCGAAAGCATCACCATCAAGCCGGGATCGGGTTCGTTCCACTCGACCGACGGGGCCACCATTGACACCACGGGTGGCGTGGTTACCAGCATCGTCGCAGATAATGGAGCGCCGCTCAAGGCCTACGATTTGGAACCCCAGGTCATCACCAGTCTGAGCGAGGACAAGAACCGCACCAAGCGTCGCCTGGTCACCTACAGCCAGATTCCTAAAAACCTCGTCAGCGCGGTCACTGCGATCGAGGACCGGCGCTTCTTCGAGCATGGCGGCCTGAACTTTGGCCGGCTGGCGAAGTGCGGTGTGCAGGACATCCTGACCCAACACGCAGTCTGCGGCGGATCAACCATCACGCAGCAGTTAGCCCGTGGCTTCTTCCTGACGCCGGAAAAACACATCAAGCGCAAGCTGATCGAAATCATCATCACGCTGCAGCTTGAATCGCGCTTTACCAAGCAACAGATTTTCGAGATGTACGCCAACCAGATCAACCTGGGCCAGCGCGGATCATTCGCGGTAAATGGTTTCGGCGAGGCGTCGCAGGCGTACTTCGGCAAGGATCTGCACCAGTTGGATGTGGCGGAAAGCGCCCTGCTTGCGGGCATGATCCAGCGGCCAAATTACTTCAATCCATTTCGGCACCCGGAACGCGCGCTGGAGCGGCGCAACCTGGTGTTGCGCTCCATGGTGGAAACGGAAACGCTCACTCCCGCAGCCAGCGAGCGTGCGCAGGCCGAGCCGTTGAAGCTTGCACCGCAGAATGTCGATGCAAGCGAAGCTCCCTACTTTGTTGACCTGGTGCATGACCAGTTGCAGTCCCGGCTAGGCGACACCACAGCGGGTAGCGGCGGAACGCTGCGCATCTACACTTCACTGGACCCGGACTTGCAGCGAGCCGCGGCAGAAGCTGTAAACGCCGGCATGGCCAACGTGGATGAGGCGGTACGCCGCGACCGCAAGGGTGCGGCAGGCCCCATGCCGCAGGTAGCGCTGGTGGCGCTGGATCCACATACCGGCCAGGTGCTGGCGTTGGTGGGTGGCCGCAACTACGGCTCTTCGCAGCTGAATCACGCCACCAGCAAGCGGCCCACCGGGTCTATCTTTAAGCCATTCGTCTACGCCACGGCTGAGGCAGGCGCTGTGAACGGCCAGCAACTGGGGCAGAGTACCGACGAAGAAGGCAATGTCAGCGGTGGCGGCATCTTTACAGCGGTCACGCAACTGAGTGACGTTCCGACCACTTTTACGTTCGACAACGGTCGGCAGACCTATAATCCTCGCAATTTTCAGGGGCATTACCATGGCCAGGTCAGTGCGGCGGTGGCATTGGCACAGTCGTTGAATAACGCCACCATCTCGCTCGGACAGCAGGTCGGGTTTGAGAATGTGGCGGCACTGGCGCGATCGGCCGGGATCGTGAATGCCAAGGGAACACCTTCTGTCTCACTGGGCGCGTATGACGCTACGCCGCTGGACATGGCCGGTGCCTACACCGTCTTTGCAAACGGCGGCGTACACCTGAACCCATGGCTACTGGCCAGTGTGCGGAATGACCGCGGTGACGTGGTAGCCGACTTTACGCCGGAAGCCAGGCAGGTTATGGATCCCAAGGCGGCGTTCCTGACCAGCAGCCTGCTGGAAGGCGTGATGAACTTTGGCTACGGCTACGTGGTTCGCCAACGTGGGTTTACCGCTCCCGCAGCGGGCAAAACCGGCACCAGCCACGATGCCTGGTTTGCCGCGTACAGCAGCAACCTGATCTGCGTGGTGTGGGTAGGCAACGACGACTACAGCAACATCAACCTGACCGGTGCCGTGCTGGCCGCGCCCATCTGGGCCGACTTCATGAAGCGCGCCATCAAATTGCCGCAATACAGTGACATGGTTGCGTTTACACCACCGTCGGGTGTCTCGGAATACCGGATCGACAAGGCCAGCAACCAGCTTGCAGACGAAAGCTGCCCCGCGGCTTACACGCTGGCGTTTCCTCGAAGGAACGCAGCCCCAAAGTACCTGCAGCCACATGGGCGATAGCGGGCGCAGCCTGATGGATCGGCTGTTCGGCAGGGACAGCAGCACGGCAGGCACGGACTTCACCGGCGGCGGCCAGGCACCGGACGGCAAGCAGCCAGAGCGCGACGGCGACGGTCAGCCGCACCGGAACATCTTCCAGAGAATGTTCGGCATGGGCGACCATCGGGATCGTGAGGAGACGCCAGCGGCGGCACCTCCGCCACCGCCACGCTGAGGTTTACTCCCCGGCCAGGTACGCCCGGCTGTTGAGTAGGGCACGCTCCATGGATCGGGAGTACTCCGTCACCTCATCCGCCCGCTTGCCGCTCTCGACCGCCTTTGCGAACTCGGCACGGACGTTCTGCATCTTCGCTTCCAGGTCATCCAGCGCGCTGAACAGCAGGGCTTCCGGCGTCATGGGCAGCTTGGGCGATCCATACTCGAAGCGGCCATGGTGCGACAGGATCATGTGTTCCACCAGGATGCGCAGCCGCTCTGGAAAGGGTGCCAGCAGCAGCACCTTCTCCCGCAGCATTCCAATGACAATGGTGATGTGGCCCAGTAGCTGGCCTTCGGTGGTGTAAGAAAAGCTCGACTTCCAGGCCAGTTCACGCACCTTGCCCATGTCGTGCAGGATGGCGGCCGTCATCAACAGGTCAGGATCCACCTCGTCGGCATACTGCGGCGCCACACGCGCGCACAGCCGCAGCAGAAACACGACATGCTCCAGCAGCCCGCCAATCCAGGCGTGGTGCAGCATCTTTGCCGCGGGTGCGGTCCGGAAGGCCGGGCCAAGTTCGGGGTCGTCAAGGAAGCTGCGCACCAGCCGCTGCAGGTCGGCATTGGTGAACCTATCCACGCAGCCGGTCAATTCGTTCCACAAGGCGTCCACGTCGTACTTGGTCGCGGCCTGGAAGTCAGCGACGTCAACTTCATGCGATGCAGCCGAGCGCATCTGCGAGAGCGTGATTTGGAAGCGGCCCTGGTAGCGATCGATACGGCCTTGCGCCTTGACATAGCAACCCTGCGAGCAGGAGGTCAAGGCGCTGGCAAACTCCTCCCACATACGGGCTTCGAAACTGCCCGTCTTGTCCGTAAGCGTCAGGGC
>JBPBPZ010000273.1:0-8871 GCA_050954525.1 Janthinobacterium lividum | reverse complement strand
CCCCGGCAATTGCAGCTGCCATGGTGGAGTAGCTCGCGCAAGGGGCTACACTTTCAGAGGATCAAAACCTGCTTGGATCGGCGCAAGTCTCCGATAGGAAAGCAGAGGCGTCCTACACGGTAAGCATGAGTGATTTTCTTTCCACGATCGATTCGCCGGCAGACATCAAGAAGCTGTCTATGCCGCAGCTGCTTGAGTTGGCCGAAGAGATTCGGGCGCGGCTGATCAGCAGCGTTGCGAAAACCGGTGGGCACATCGGCCCAAACCTGGGCGTGGTGGAACTGACCATCGCCATGCACTATGTGTTTGATACGCCGCGCGATTCATTCGTGTTCGATGTCAGCCACCAGGCGTATGTACATAAGTTGTTGACTGGGCGTGCTTCGCGCTTCGACACCATTCGCCAGCCCGGCGGCTTGAACGGCTTTATGCTGCGGACCGAAAGCGAGCATGACAGCTTCGGCGCAGGGCATGCGGGAACGGCGCTGTCTGCTGCCCTCGGCATGGCCGTTGCACGCGACCTGAGCGGCGGCGATGAACACATCGTCGCGCTGGCCGGAGATGCAGCGTTTACCTGCGGCATATCGTACGAGGCCCTGAACAACATCGCATCGCAGACCAAGCGCATGATCATTGTGTTGAATGACAACGAGTGGTCGATCGACAAGAACGTCGGTGCCATCGCATCGTACTTTCACAAGATCGTGACGCACCCGCAATTTACCTACCTACACGACCGCGCATCTGTCCTGATCGAGCGGTTCGGCGGCAAGGCTGCCAAGCATGTGCAGCGAAAGGCTGAAGAGAGCGTTAAAGGCCTGCTAGGGCCGGCCATGTTGTTTGAGGAGTTTGGCCTGGACTACTACGGTCCCATTGACGGTCACGATCTGCCGCTGCTGGTCAAAACGTTCCAGTTCCTGAAGGCGCAGAACAAGCCAGTCGTGCTGCATGCCATTACGCAAAAGGGCAAAGGATTTCAGCCCGCGATCGACAAGCAAAAGAAGTTTCACGGCCTCGGACCCTACGATCCAAAGACGGGCGACACCGCGCTGGCAGGACAGACCTACTCCGAGGTGTTTGCCGAGACGCTGGTGAAGCTGGCACACCAGGACCCGAAGGTGGTCGCCATCACGGCTGCCATGCCAAACGGTACGGCGCTTGATCTGTTTCGTCCAGTTCACCCCACACGCTACTTCGACGTGGGCATTGCGGAAGAGCATGCGGTCATCTTCGCGGCAGGCATGGCTACCAAGGGCTACCGCCCGTTCTGCGCGATCTATTCCACGTTTCTGCAGCGCGCGTTTGACCCCATCGTGCATGACGTTGCCCTGCAGGAGTTGCCGGTGGTCTTCTGCATGGATCGTGGCGGCCTCAGTGGCGATGATGGGCCGACGCACCACGGCCTGTTCGACATCAGCTACCTGCGGTCCATTCCCAACCTGGTGCACATGGTGCCCAAGGATGAGGACGAGCTAGCTGACATGATGCAGACAGCTCTGCAGCACACCGGCCCCAGCGCCATCCGATACCCGCGTGGCACCGGCCCCGGAAGCACGATCAAGGCGCAACCCGTCGCACTGGAGATGGGCAAGGCTGAAGTGGTAGAAGAGGGCACCGACGTTGCTATCTTTGGCCTGGGTGCGCTTTTGCCGGTGGCGCAGCAAATGGCCGTTGAACTTCGGAAACTGGGCCTGTCGGTCGCGGTGATCAACCCGCGCTTTGTGAAGCCGATTGACCGGGAAGCGGTAGAACACTTCGGCCAGACTTGTGGCTTGCTGGTGACTTTTGAAGATCACGTCCTGGCAGGTGGGTTCGGATCGCTGGTGCTGGAAACGCTGTCTGCGGCAGAGATCGAAACGCCCGTCGTACGAATCGGCTGGCCCGATCAGTTCATCGAGCATGGCAGAGTGAACGATTTGCGCGCGAAGTACGGTATCTCAGTCGAAGGTGCCATGCACGCAGCGCAGCCTTACGTCGCAGCATTACTGCAGGAGCGCCTGGCCCTGCGTTCCTGACCTTATAACTGCTTTGCTATTGAGTGTGGCTACGTAGACGATTGATACGAGAGGCGTCCTGGAAATGCTCGAAGGCCCCGAACTTTCTGGCCTTCGAAACCATCCAGAGCAGTAGCAAAACGTTGAAGCCTAGATGATCGTCGTGTCGTATCGGATGTTTCAGGTACGCCTTTACTGCATCGTTCTCTGCGGTTCTTCGCACAGCGATACCTAAGCTCGACATGATGAGTACTGCTCATCCATGATGTTCGCTTCGAAAGCAGCACAAACGCCGTTAAGGAAATCAAGGAAGAAGACGAGGTCTTTCTCCTTTATAAGCTCGGGTTTGCCTCTCTCCGAGAGAGGCCGGAGCACCAGGTCGTACTGGTCGTAATCAATCCTGTGAAATAGGTCGTAGAGTCTTGACTTTCGGTGGGAGGTGAGAATGGCTTGAGCCATCCAAACCCCTGCCTTTCAAGTGACCGGGCGAACAGCATCCGTCCAGCTTCCGTAGACTGAATGGATGCCGTTCACACCTTGGAAAGCGGAACTTCGCACGTTGGCGAAGCTTGCGCTGCCGGTGGTGCTCGCCGAACTCGGCTGGATGCTGCAAGGTGTGGTCGACGTCGTTATGGTCGGCAAGCTGGGTCCCTCTGCCATTGCCGCGGTTGCGTTAGGTAACGCGCTCTACTATCCCATCGCGCTGTTTGCATTTGGCCTGCTGCTAGGGCTGGACACGGTCGTGTCACAGGCATTTGGCCGTGGCGACCGCGACGCCTGTCCGCGTGCACTGGGTCAGGGCGTTTACATCGCCTTCGCCGCCACCGTGCCCGCTATGCTGGCTACCTTGCTGCCGGCCATGCTGCTGCCGCGCTTCGGCGTTGAAGCTGTTCTGATTCCGCCGGCGCGCAGTTACCTCCTTGTGCTGATGTGGGGCACGCTGCCGCTGCTGCTGTATGGTGCAACGCGACGCTATCTGCAGGCCATCGGCGAGGTGCGCGTGATCACGCTGACCTTTCTTGTGTCGAACCTGGTGAACTGGGGCGCTAATGAGGTACTCATCTACGGGAAGCTCGGCCTGCCTGCCATGGGGCCGCGCGGTTCGGCGCTTGCCACGGTCATCTCCCGCGTGGGTATGGCCGTGCTGCTGCTGGCTTATGCAGCCTGGCACGAGCGGCAGCGGCACTATGCGCTGTGGCGTCGCTGGCCTGCGCCTGCTTGGGCGGAACTGCGGGGCTTGCTGCGGCTAGGGCTGCCTGCCGCGCTCCACTTGCTAGTGGAGGTGGCAGCGTTTGAGACCGCAACCATCCTCGCCGCCCGGATCTCGGTGGTGTCGCTGGCCGCGCACCAAATTGCGCTGAATTACGCGGCACTTGCGTTCATGGTGCCGCTGGGCATTTCGGCGGCTGCGTCTATTTCAGTGGGCCACGCCATCGGCGCGGGAGATCCGGCCAAGGCTCGTCGCGCAGGTTGGCTTTCGCTTGGACTGGCGGTGGCGTTCATGCTGTGTTCGGCCAGCACTTTTGTTGCCGTGCCGCGAACGCTAATTGCTCTTTACACACGAGACCCCGGTGTCGTTTCCATTGGTGTCACACTGCTGGCGCTGGCGCTGGCGGCTGTGTTCGCCGTGTTCGACGCGGTGCAGGTGGTCGTCACAGGCGCGCTGCGAGGCATGGGCCTGACGCGTGTGCCAATGCTGGTGAACTTTGCCGGTTATTGGTTGCTGGGTTTGCCAATCGGTATTCTGCTCGCCTTTCCGCTGCGACACGGCGTTGCAGGTTTGTGGACCGGCTTGTCTGCCGCGCTGGTGGCGGTAGCTCTGGTGCTATTCAGCTATTGGCGGCGAAGGTCGCGACCGGAGTCTGTCCGGGCGTTGAACACGGCTCCTTTGCTTTAGCGGGCCGGGCATGTGTCGTGCTTTGTGCGCCCGGGCACCCCAGAGCCGCATTACAGGATCACTGGTGTGTGCCGTTCTGAGGGGCTTCGAGCGATCTTGCAAACTCTGGCAGCAGCTTTGCCGTTTGCCGGTGGCGGTAGCCGAAGATGTAGCGGATCTGCAGACGGCCTCCCAGCAGGTTTGCCAGGTCGCCCAGGCGGCCTCCGGGCAGTTCGTAGTCCACGTGGTCATGCACGACCGTGCCCTCGATGTCGCCGCGGACTTCCATCCGAACCGAGTGGCAGTGCCGCCAGTAGTGAAACGGTCCGGCGGTCTGCGTGTCGCAGAAGTGGTCATTCCATTCAAACTCTGGGATCAGGGCCAGCCACCGCATCCGCAATGGCAGCAGGGGCAAGGCACGAAAGCTGAGCACCATGGTCGTTCCCACGCCTGTGCCCATTTTGGTGGGTGAGGCGGGTGGCGGCGCGGGCGGCGCGATCAGGTGCAGTTCTTCAATGCGGGCCTGCTGCCACGCGGGCATAAGCGGCGGCAGGTTCTTCGGATTGGCGAAAAAGGCAAACACCACCGGGAGGGGAAACGGGAGCCACTGCTCTGCCTGAAAGGTATGTCGCATAAAGGTTGGAGGGCAAACGCGCGTGGGATGGTTCCTGGGCGTTCGGTATTCGCAGCCGGTTGCGAGAAAAGTTTCAACATCTCGGACCTTTGCGGTCTTAGATCATGTACTCTGATCCATATCGGACTCATGTTGTCGTACATCGTGACCTCTTCCGGGAGGAGCAATGCAACAGGGTCTTCGAAGGCGTGGTTGAGGGGCCAGGCCGAGCAGGTGCAAGTGCGGGACGGAGTTGAGGGACAAGGTCACCGCCGCAGCCTCGGAGAGCAAGACGTGAAGAAGCAGAGCCATTCAGTGACACCAGGGCGCCGACGTACGCGCCTGATTGCAGCCGGTACGTTTGCCGTTTCCGCCATGACTGGTGTGCAGTCGGCGTCGTTTGCCGAACCCAAGGTCCACGACAGCAAGCAGGACGCGCAGGCTGTTACGACTGCCTTCGACATTCCGGAAGGCCCTCTGACGGGCGTCCTTGATCGGTTCCGGCAGGTGTCTGGCATGAAGACGGCGCTGCATTTACCGCCAGACCAGTTGGCCGGATTTCACTCCAAAGGCGTGAAGGGTGACTTTACCAACGAGCAGGCTCTCAAGCTCATCCTTGCCGATACCGGCCTGGGTTACACGCTGGAGCATGGCGGCACGCGCGCCGAAATCCAGATTTTGAATGCCGAACAGGTCAGTGTTACCGCGTCGAGTAACTCCGTGGGACTGGGCCAGTTCACCGAAAGCCTGACCGACACGCCTCAGACGGTCAACGTGATTCCGCAATACATCCTGCAGGAGCAGGCAGCCACATCGTTCCGCGACACGCTGAAGAACGCGCCGGGCATTTCGCTGGCAGCGGGCGAGGGCGGTCAGCAGGGCGACAACCTGACCATTCGCGGCTTTAGCGCACGCAACGACATTTTCCTGGACGGCATTCGCGACTTTGGATCCTACTTCCGCGATTCGTTCGACTACGAATCTGTCGACGTGATCGAAGGTCCTGCATCGGTCGAGTTCGGGCGTGGATCAACAGGCGGCGTCGTAAACCAGGAATCCAAGCAGCCGGTCGTCAATAAGTTCATCCGGCCGAATCTGCAGTTCGGCACAAATGGCATGCGCCGCGGCACACTGGACACAAACTTGCCGCTGACAAACCTGGTGCCGAATGCTGCCTTTCGCCTGAACGTGATGGGAATGGAATCCGGCGTGGCCGGACGCGACATTACACAGACGCGCCGCTGGGCGGTTGCTCCCGCGCTGATGTTCGGCCTTGGACGGCCCACGCGGTTTGTGGTGCAGTACCTGCACCAGTACGAAAACAGCACGCCTGACTACGGCATTACCTGGCTCGACACCACGGTCTCAGCGGTGCCTACCAATACGTTCTACGGGTATCGGAACTTCAACACCATGCACCTGACGCCGGACGTTTTGACCGGCCGATTCGAGCAGGACATGGGATCGCATTTCAGCCTGCGCTCTACGGTGCGCTACGGGCGTTACCCGCGCGAAGTTCGCGTCACCGAACCCATCGTCAACTCAGCCGGAACGATCGTCGGCGTAGGTCCGGCGCTGAATCCGACGGCAGTGAACAAGATCTATGCAAGCTACACGTCGACCTGCACGATTGCATCGACACCGGCAGCCTCATGCTACGGCCAGAATGTGCCGGTGACGTCGGCCTACCTGCGGCGCAACAATATCTCGCGGAACAGCACCGACGACATCCTTTGGGGACGCACAGAACTGACCAGCCACTTTAACGTACACGGCATCGACAATAACGCCGTGCTGCTGATGGAAGGTGGACGCGAGCGCACTGTAACTGGCAATCTTTCGTACTTTCTGGCCGACGGCAAGACGGCGTTCACCTCGTATGCTCCGCTGGTGAACCCGAATGCTGACGATCCAACGCCGCCGGTCATTCTGCCCAACGCGCCGACACACGTGGCTTCGCAGACGTACGGCATCAACGTGATCGACACGCTGCGGCCCGTCCGTTGGCTGAGCCTGTCGGGCGGCATCCGGTTCGATTACTTCAACACGCAAAGCGCACCGCCCACCGGGTCTGCAGTATCGCGACTGGATAAGAAACCTACCTATCGTGCAGCTGTCGTCGTAAAGCCGACGCAGAATGGAAGCGTCTACTTCGATTACGGCACCAGCTTCAACCCGTCTGCGGAAGGCCTGTCGCTCTCTGCCAACAACGCAGTATTGCCGCCTGAGTTGAATGAGACGTACGAGAGCGGCATCAAGTGGGATCTGCTCAAGAACAAGCTGAATGTGAATGGCAGCTGGTTCCGCACCACCAAGTTAAACGCCAAGGAAACAGATCCGAACAACTCGACGAATACGATCCTGTCTGGAACGCAGCGCGTGCAGGGTGTGCAGTTTGGTGGCCTGGGTCACATGCCGCATCACTTCGACCTGATCTTTGGGTATGCCTATCTTGACAGCCGCGTGGTCAGTTCCATCCTGAACATTTCGCCATTCAGTTCCATCAACCTGGGCTTCTACAACGCCTGGCAGGAACAGCTGAAGACAAACCCGAACGCAACTGTGGATGCACGCTACAACACGGCACCCTACTTCCTTTCGGCAAACGGTTTGCCACTGACCAACGTGCCGAAGAACACGGGCAACCTGTGGGTAACGCACGCCCTGCCGTTCCGCTTCAGCGGTGGCTTCGGCGGTAACTACGTGGCTGCGCGCCGGTCTTCTTCCGCTGCGGTCAATGCGCTGTACCTTACCAATGCACCCACAGACGTTCGCAACGTACCGGTGGCGTTTCGTACTGTGCCGGGCTTTACCGCTCTGAGTGCCATGCTGAGCCGACCGATCACCGAACACCTGACGGTGCAGGCCAACTTCAATAACCTGACGAACAAGTTCTACATCGATCAGCCGGCAGCTAACCGGCTCATCCCCGGGGAACGCTTCAACACGCAGTTCAGCCTCATCAGCCACTTCTAAACGACTCAGCCGCGTCCATGTCACCGGCACGCGGCTGATCTGCTCAATGGCAAAGGAGGGCGCAAAATGCTGATCACAATCCCTGACGTTTTCACACCGGAACAGACGCGTGCTCTGCGCGCGAAGCTGGATGCAGCTGAGTGGGTGGATGGTCGGGTCACTGCCGGGCACCAGTCAGCCATCACGAAGCAGAACTCACAAATTCCGGAGGGGCATGCGACAGCGCGCGAGATAGGCGAAGCTATTCTGCAGGCGCTGGGGCGCAACCCCTTGTTCCGGTCAGCGGCCCTGCCGTTGCGTGTGTTTCCGCCGCTGTTCAATCGGTATGCGGGTGGTCAGAAGTTTGGGACGCATGTCGACAACGCCATCCGTACTCACAATGCAAGCGGCCAGCGCATTCGCACGGATCTGTCGTGCACGCTGTTCTTTAGCGAGCCGGACGAGTATGACGGCGGCGAACTGAGCGTCGAGGATACCTACGGTGGACATCGCGTAAAGCTGCCCGCTGGCAGCATGGTGCTGTACCCATCCACCAGCCTGCACCATGTCACGCCGGTGACACGTGGGGAGCGCGTCTCCAGCTTTTTCTGGCTGCAAAGCATGGTGCGCAGCGATGAACGACGTACGCTGCTGTTCGATCTTGACCAGTCCATCCAAATGCTGGACCCGGCCAATGCACCCGCCGTCAAGCTGACAGGCGTGTATCACAACCTGCTGCGGCAATGGGTCGAGATGTAGACGGTTCGACACTGCGATATGGACGTGCGGTGCTAAAAGCTGTTCCCGCCTCACTACGAGTGTGTGGACAGAACGAGAAGCCGGGCCGCCCTCACGGATCCGGCTTCTCGTCTATGTGCCCAGCGCAATCTGCGGTATTTAGCTAGGCATCAGAACAGTGTCGACCACATGAATCACACCGTTCTTTTGAAAGACGTCTGCAGTGGTGATGGTGGACACGCCGCCCTTTTCATCTGTCAAGGTGATGGTGGATCCATCCATCTTTGCAGTCAGCGTGCCGCCTTCCACGGTCTTCAACTTGGCCATGCCGCCGCCCTTCTTGATCATCTTCGCAAGCTCCTTCGAGGAAATCTTGCCGGGTACTACGTGGTACGTCAGGATCTTGGTAAGGGTCGCTTTGTTCTCAGGCATGACCAGGGTGTCAACTGTTCCCGCAGGCAGCTTGGCAAACGCGTCATCCGTTGGTGCAAACACCGTGAAGGGGCCGGCGCTGTTCAGCGTGTCGACCAAACCCGCTGCCTTTACTGCTGCTACCAGTGTCTTGTGTATCGGCGAGGCGATCGCGTTTTCAACGATGGTCTTGCTGGAATACATAGGAGCGCCGCCAACATCAGGATCCTTCTGGGCCACTGCCGTCATGCTGCCGGCCAACAATGCTGCGCTGAGTACTACCT
>JBPBPZ010000266.1:0-8872 GCA_050954525.1 Janthinobacterium lividum | reverse complement strand
ATTACGAACAGGCCAAGGAAGCACATCGCGTAGATCATGGGAGCGTTGAAGCTGATCGATCCGCGGCACATGGTGAAAGCCCAGTTGAAGACCTTGATAGCAGAGGGAACCGCAACCAACATGGTCAGCAGCGAGAATACCAAAGCGGAATACTGCGATACACCCATGATGAACATGTGGTGTTCCCAGACGAAAAACCCAAATACTGAGATGGCTACAGACGAGAACGCAACCGCCGTATAACCGAACACACGCTTGCGCGAGAAGCATGCCATCACCTCGCTGATCACCCCCATGGAGGGCAGCAGCATGACGTACACGGCGGGATGCGAATAGAACCAGAACAGATGCTGGAAGAGAAGAGGGTCTCCGCCTTTAGCGGGGTCGAAGAATCCAAAACCAAAGAGTCTCTCGATCGCCACCATGATGATGGTTACGGCAACAACAGGCGTTCCGAGCACCATGATGATGCTGGCGGCGTAGTTGGCCCAAACGAACAGGGGCAGACGGAACCAGGTAAGACCCGGTGCCCGCATGCGATGCACCGTAACGATGAAGTTGAGGCCTGTAAAGATAGACGAGAAGCCCGCAACGAATGCGGCTAATCCTGCCGTGATGACGTTGGTGTTAACGAACCGCGTACTAAGCGGTGTGGTAAAAGTCCAGCCGGTGTCGACCCCGCCCTGGCACATGCAGATAAGTAAGAGGATGCCACCGGCAACGTAGCAATACCAACTCAGTAGATTGATGCGTGGAAACGCAAGATCTTTCGCACCGAGCATCATGGGCAGTACAAAGTTGCCTATCACCGCCGGAATGGCAGGGATCAACACAAAGAAAACCATGGTGATGCCGTGCAGACTGAAAAGTTTGTTGTACGTGTCGTACGAGACCAAATCTGCGCCCGGCGTAAGCAGTTCCATGCGGATTGCCATGGCCAAGAATCCGCCTACCGCGAAAAAGATACTGACGCTGAGCAAGTAGAGGAGAGCGATGCGCTTGTGGTCGACGGTCAGAAGCCAGCTTTTCAGACCGTGGGAAGCGTTCAAGTAGTTGCGCGAGTTGTAGCCCTCCGGGAGCGTTCCCACATGGGCCGGTCCGGTAGCGGTCTGCGGTGTTGTGGAAGGGGTCATCAAGACCTCCCGGCCTGCTCGCAGATGGGAGCGCAAGCAATTACAGCCAACACAATGAGCGGTGGGCAATTGGAACTGGTGCCGTATCCGGAGCACTTTCCAGCGCAGGGCTTGTCAGTGCTTGGGCAAAGTTTGGTAAAGGGTGGGTGCATCGCTGTAACCTCTGGCGTTATCGTGCGCCAGAGGAACCACTGCGGTATGTGATGGCTGTCACACAGAGTGTAAGGGTTTTGTCCTTGTGACCAAGCGAAGAGGTTTCACTGCGCCACACAGCCCAAGAAAGCTCCACCTATTCTGAAATTACACGCACAAAGATCTGGATCGGTGACGGGGAACACATCTCTTCAGTAGACCCCTTCGTATCGTCGGCTTGGTTCGTTCATTCCTCGGGAACGGAACTTCCGTTTGCCATAGTAGATGTGGCCCTTTAACTCCACAATCGTGACTCGGCACCGCTTACACGTCGCAATGGTCTCTCGAGTCAAAACGCAAAACTCCGTACAGCAACAGCTATGCTGTTCAGATGGCTACGATGTTTGTGTTGCAATCGCAAGAGTATATCCAGCAGATCGAAGAAGAGATCGGAAGTCTTCAGCAGCTCGTCTACCAGGTTCGGGCGACGATCCACAGTGAAGAAGAGCTTGGGAGCAAGTACGTGAAGAAGAGCGCGGTCAAAAAGAAGACCAGCGGCGAAGCGGCCCCTAAGAAGATTGGCCGTCCGAAGAAGATTGTCTAACCCGAAGAAGCATAGATTCAAGGAGATCAGATGGCAACGAAGAAGGCGTCAGCAACGAAGACAGCAACCAAAGCTGTCGCACCTGCAAAGGCCGCAGCACCGGCAAAGGCCGTGCGTGGACCGAAGCTACCGGCAACGAAGATGACCAAGACCCAGGTCATCCGCTTCATGGCAGAGCAGATGGAGGTTCCGCCGAAGCAAGTGGGCCAGTTCTTTACCTTGCTGATCGAGACAGCGACGGCTCAGACGAAGAAGGTGGGCGAATTCACGATTCCTGGTCTGGGCAAGCTGGTGAAAGCGCAGCGTGCGGCACGCATGGGCCGCAACCCGGCAACCGGCGAAGCAATCAAGATCAAGGCCAGCACGACGGTTAAGTTCCGACTGGCCAAGGCCGCGAAAGATGCCGTTGTACCGCCAAAGGCGTAATGTTGGCACCGGACGCAAGCTGTTCATTCGAGACAGCTTGCGTCCGATAAGCCGAATTCTTTATAGTGAATCGCGGGAGTGCCCGATGAAGGGCCATCACCTAAACGACGTCTACCTCTCATCAATGGCTCGCGGTAAATCTCTCCTCCGCTAGTTGCGTCTCGCTTTTCGTCGACGCTACTTGCTTTGAGTGCTCTTATCTGATCAATGTCTTTGGCCCTTGAAAGTAATTCCCAGCCGTTGTGCCAATTCATCAGAATCTGCAAACTCAGCCGATAGGCTGAAGCCCGCTCTCTGCCACGCCTCCAGGCCACCATCTAAAACCCAAACGGATGGTATGCCTCGACGCTGAAGAGCGACCGCAACACGAGCGCTCATGAACTCCTGATCGGACGTGCAATACAAGATAATCTCCACATCCGCTGAGACGTTCAGGTGTGGTCCAGACTTGAGCCTGTCCGCGCTCATCCGCACCGAGCTTGGAATGCCAAACTCAGTCTCATCGTGACCCTGAAAACTCAGAAGATCGATTACGGCGATCTTGTCGCCGTCCAGCATTTTCTTATGCAGCAGGGTCGGGCTTATGCGCCGGAACCGAAGTTGCCGAATCGTCGAAAAGAGGGTCCAACCACGCCAAAGCACCGAGCAAGCAGGCGGGACACCTAGAGCGAGCAGTAGGATTAGCCCGAAACGTTGGACGATATGTGCGCCCCCCGAATCTGTTCAGAAAAGAGAAATCCCAAACTGCTGTAAGCGCTTGACCACAGAAGAGCCCCCATGGCATCGGCCAGAAGAAATCTCTTCACATAGGTCCCCTCTGCCCCCGCAAGTGGCGGAGTGACACCGTCGAGCCCTGGCACGAACTCCGCGACGATGATCAGAGTGAAGCCCAGCGAGCAAATCTATCCCGGGCAACTTTGGAACAGTGAACTGGATCACTGCTCAGCCGGCAGACAAGCTTAGTGACCCGATTTCCCCAGCGCCGTCCGGACCAGAACCACACTCCGTCTCCTATCAGGCAGCCAAGAACTGCGGCAAGCAGGATCAGGCTCAGATGGAGATGACCACGCGCAGCAAGAGCGCCTGCCGTTGTCAGGAAGAGAGCGGCGGGAATCGGTAGACAAAGCTGGCGGGCGCAGACATCTCCAAACAAACTCCAATAGCTTAGCTCGGGTAAACCACTGATTGATGGAAGAAATCCTGCCACCGCCGCTAGGTTATTGTCGATCATGCGAAGCGATGATTCGAGCTTGCGTACAGGGATTCATAGGCGAGGCATTCTGGAAGTTTCGGGATAATCGGGGATGGGTGGGCTGCAAGCCACAATAACGCAAGCTTCGTTTCCGCAGGGTTTCCAATGAAGCTATCCATCTCATAACCGAAAACGTTCCAGCATCGAGGACAAGGTACAAGGGCAAGAGCTTAAGGTGTTCTAGCCGATTTGGGAGCGAACACGCCCGCGCATACGACGCCGAAGCTCTAGTCGCGCTCGCATTCTTCTTGTTTTCAGGGCCGATGGTGTAAGGGATAGCTCCCTGCAGACTTCCTTTTCGCTTTTCTCTTCAAAGATTTCCAGGAGCATCACCGAGCGATATCGATACGGGAGTGCGCACACAGCCCTATAAAGGAGTACATGCTTTTCATGCCTCAGCATCTCAACCTCTGCACTAGGGTCAGGTCGTCGGAAATCTGACCTGCCTTGCACAAAATCAAACATGGATAGATTGTCGGTGAACTCCAACCGTCGCTCGTCAGCTTTTCTGAATTTTTGATAGATTTCGTTCATAAGGATACGGACAAGCCAGGTAGATAAACGGGCGTCGCCTTTGAAGGTTCCACGCGCGTTCCATGCCTTCAGATAAGTTTGCTGCACGAAGTCTTCTGCGTTGTCGTGCGACCGCGTCTGTCTCACGGCTACTTTAAAGAGCATGCTGCGCCAGCGTTCGCACTCTTCAGCGAATTGCTCATCCTTACCCATGAAATAGGTTGGACGTTCTTTGTCCACTGACCACTCCACCGTGTTCGGGCGCATGTCGTCTACCCAACCACTTGCAAATGCAGCGATACGTGAATCCAACGCAGACACCTCCAAGATTAGTACCTCTCACATGGATAAAGCACTCCGATACATATAGTATCTGAAACGGAGGTAGAAGGGCGGTCACAATGGATCAAGCTTGGAAGCCAAAGGCAAACCCTTGGCTGATTGCCGCAACTGTAGCTTTGGCAGCATTTATGGAAGTATTGGATACGTCCATTGCCAACGTGGCGCTTCCCCATATCGCTGGCAACCTGGGGGCCAGCCAGGACCAGGGCACTTGGGTGCTCACCAGTTATCTGGTCGCGAATGCCATCGTTCTTCCTGCTGGTGCCTGGGCCTCCAGTGTCATCGGGCGGCGGAACTTCTTCCTCGCGTGCATCACCCTGTTCACCATTGCCAGCTTCCTTTGCGGCATCGCGCCTTCCCTGCCTTTCTTGCTGATCGCTCGAGTGATTCAGGGCGCTGGCGGTGGTGGCCTTCAACCGATGGCTCAGGCAATCATGGCAGATAGTTTTGACGAGAAGCGTCGAGGCCAGGCATTCGCGCTGTATGGCTTGGTGGCAGTGCTCGCGCCTTCCATCGGTCCTACGCTGGGCGGATGGATCACAGACAACTACTCTTGGCGCTGGATCTTTTACATCAATATCCCGGTCGGCCTGCTGGCGTTCTTCATGGTCACTCGTCTTGTCGAAGATCCACCCTGGATCAAGGCGGACAAAGCCAACCTCTTTCGTCTTGACTACATCGGTCTAGGCCTACTGACAGTCGCCATGGGAGGACTGCAGATCTTCCTTGACAAAGGTGAAGAGAAGGACTGGTTCGGCTCCGACTTCATCACGTTCTTTTTCGTACTTTTTGCCGTCGGCATGACCGGTCTTATCTGGCGAGAACTTCGAGCCAGCAATCCGATCATGAATCTGAGGCTGTTCAAGTTCAAGAATTTTGCGATCTGCGCGTTGCTCATGATGTTGGTCGGTGGTGTGCTGAATGCCGCTACCGTGCTGCAACCGCAGTTTATGCAATCGCTACTCGGCTATACCGCAACGCGCGCGGGTGAAGCGCTCACAGGGGGCGGCATAGCATTGCTGATCGTCATGCCAATGGCTGGCATTGCGGTCGGCAAGTTCGCCGCACGCAATCTCGTGATCATTGGCTTTGCATTTTTCGCGTTCAGCTTCTACTACTCTTCTACGCACATTTCGTTGGGTATGTCCTTCGGTCAGAATGCCTTCATGCGCATCTTGCAGATGCTCCCCATCCCGTTCGCCTTCATTTCGATCACGAACGCAGCCTACGTGGGCCTTCCGAGAGAGGCTTCGAACCAGGTTTCCGGCATCATCAACTTCGTCCGGAACGTTGGCGGCTCAATCCTCATCGCCCTCACCGGCGCAGAAGTGACACAGCGTACCCTCTTTCACCAGGAACGCCTGCAGAACTACATGACCACCGGCAGCTATGGATACCAACAGGCATTAAACACCTATACGGGTGCCTTCGCGTCGCAGACTGGTGCCGCGGGTGCCTCTGAATACGCACGCGCCACCATATACCAGCAGCTAAACCTCCAAGCTGCCGCACTCGGCTACATGGACGTCTACCGCCTGCTCGCATGGACGGCACTTGGACTCGTCGCCTGTGGCTTTCTGCTAAGCAAGAACAAGCCAGGCGAGGGTGCGCCGGCTGGTGAGGCAGTTCATTAGAATGGATCGTATGACGACACCGACCCTTGTCTCTGTGAAGAGCAAGAAGTCCGTTCGCCGCAAAGTGGCGACCGTGACAACTGTTCCGAGGAGGCTCTCTCGTGAGCAGAGTCAGCTCCTTACGCGTAGCCGCCTGATCACCGTAGGGAGGGAACACCTCCTCAAGTACGGAATGAGCGGTAGCGTAGCGGACCGGATCGCAGAGGAGGCGGGCTATTCTCGCGGTGCTTTTTACTCAAACTTCTCCGGAAAAGAAGAGCTCTTTGTCTCCGTGATGGAAGAAGAGCATCAGCGCTACTGCGAGATCTACAAGGAGATTTTCCGCAAAGATCACAGCTCCGAACAGATGTTGAACGAACTTCGAGCGACCTACATCGACATGCTGGTAAATCCGGAATGGGTCATCCTTTGGGCTGACTTCCAGTCCGAAGCTGTCCGGAGTCCGTCCATGCAGGAGCGATACCGTATTTTCTATGAAGCCATGGTAGCTGATTCTATCGAACGCCTGACCGATCACGTCAGGAACGGGAAGCTTCTTTGCAAGCTCTCACCGAGCAATTTCGTGTTCGCCATGAGCAGCTTTGCCCATGGCCTGGCGATGCGCCAGCGAGCGTTAGGATCTCACCTGAGGGAGAGAGAAACCCGCAAGCTCATTGGAGAGATGTTCGACCATCTGATCCAAATCCCTTAACTTCTAGACGGCGAGGCTCGCTCTCGGCAAGCATTACACCAGCGTGCTGCTGCAGACACGACTATGCCGTGAGGAGTGGCAGGGTAGGCCAAGCGCGTTTTCTCGGCAGGTAAAGAGCGCACTCCGGCTCGCAATCGTCATTGAATCGACTGAGCTACAGAAGGTGCTTTAAACATCGTTTATGGATGTTGCAAGATCCTGACGAGAACTCACGCCTAAGTACTGATAATTATCTTTCCGCATCGTGGACGCAATGGCTCTCATGATTCGACCAAGAACTACTGCAAAGCTTGCCTTGAGATCAGCTGACGCATCAAGGGCTATCGAGGCGAGTTGAACTGCCTGAAGCTGAATGACCAAGCCGTCACGCACCGTCCTTCGCAACACTGAAGCTTGTACACGGCAGTCCTTCATCCTGGGAAGGATGTCTGGTACTAGACAGCGGGAAACTACCGAGTACCCCCTCCCGTATGCACCAGCAGTACGGGAGGGACAAGCAAGAGGACTAGGAAGGCAGCGCTTCAGCGTTCACTGGCTCGAGTGTAGGGCTGCTGCTTTCAGAGCGACGCACTTGCGACAACGCTGCATAGGCGACACGACGCGCCCGGTTGATAGAACCAAGTGGCATGTGCGCCTCCAGCGAATGGTCCGGAGAGAAGGAAAGCGGTTCGACGAAGCTATCCCGCGATGAGTCCCATGCGCTTTGAGCAGGAAGGATGAGGCGAGCTACTTCCTGATACTGCGAGAACTCTTCCGGCCATGGACTTGTAGCATCTTCGATCGACATTTCTTCCGTGTTCGTGTTGAGCTGAACCCGAAAGCTATATTCGGCCGGCTTGACGCGAAGAAAGGCATTGCAGGCCTCGCGCAGAGCATCCGGGGTCTCAGGGTCGAACTCCTCTTGAATGAGCGCCTCTAGCGCTGGCGTGTCTGGAACGACGCCATACTTTGCAACAAACTCACCGTGCCGGAAAGCAGTCTGGGAATACTGCGCTTCCCCGAGCGGATGAGCGAGGGAATGACCGAAGAAGTCCAGCTTGGCGGAGTTTACGCCGACCGCATTCAATGCTTCGTTGGTGACGCGGGAGAGCGTGGAAACGATGCCCTTCGTTGTGTCCGACAACTTGGGTGCGATCTCTGCGTTGGGCTTAAACGCCTGTAAGAATGCCTTCGCATCGCCCGCAATAAACTCCTTGCCTGGGGCAAGCACGAAATCCTGTGTATCGGCAGTGTGTCCGGCGAGCTTAGGACCTTTCACCCCAAAGACCTTGATCGCCATGCCGCGGGTGCTGTTTACCTTGGAATCGTCCAATAGTTCCCCCGGTGCAGAAGCCATCCGTACGAGTACGAGCCTGGCTTGCTAAACAGTCCCTGCGCGAGTTCCATCGGGAGATCCTGGCGCACAACAAGCGTGCCCTTTAAGATGGCATGCGCTTTTGCATGAGAGATCCGAATAGGCCGCCCATACTTCTCGCGAGTGAGGTCTTGCCCTTCTGTCATGAGCTTGACGATCTTCTGGAAGGTCGCTTGTTCATCGGGCTCGGGCTGCTCCACGTCGCGGGAATAAAGAAGATGATTTGGCATTGAAAGCGTCCTCAGGTTGGGGTGACTGCCCATCTACCTTAGGAGGTAAGCTGGTGTAATGACAAGAACTAACCCAAAGGTAGGGTACTTACCAAAAGGTAAGGTTCCAGAAGTGCCTGGCCATACAAAGAACGATTGGTCGGCCGATGCGGCTGAGGAGGCCTTTACGCTTCTTGAGGGTCGCTGGAAGATGATGATCGTCTTTCACCTGTTCGACAAAGGCATCATGCGATTTTCGGAGCTGGAGCGTGCCATTCCACTCGCATCGCAGAAGATGCTCATTCAGCAACTCCGGTATCTACAGACGCATGGTGTCGTACACCGCACCGTCTACCCGGAGGTACCGCCCAAGGTTGAATACAAATTGACAGCACTCGGCCTGGATCTACGTCCGGCGCTGCAAGCGCTTGTGCGCTGGTCGGAGACCCGAAGGAATACCGCGCTCACCCCCGAGTGACCGTTAGAAAACGCTGCACATTGGAATGTTTCGTAGCCTACGTTAGGCTCTACGTCGTCTCATTTCTGGCGTTGGACATTTTAGAGCTGCAGCGTGAAGTGGCG
>JBPBPZ010000236.1:0-9021 GCA_050954525.1 Janthinobacterium lividum | reverse complement strand
CATGTGCAGAATGCCGCAGGCATGCCCCAGGCTGGCGAGGTAAAGCTGACCACGGATCGCAACTCCGACGAAAAAACCCGCAAGTACCAGTACACCTTTCCCGTAGAGCCCAGCGGCGACTTCAAGGGTGAAGGCATTGCCCCCGGCAAGTACATCCTGTTCTTCCAGGTAAAGGGTGCGACCGTCGATTACATCGACAACGTCGACATCAAGTCTGGTGTGGATCTCGCGCAGAACGACGACATGACCCGCGAAGAGTTCCTGAAGAACATGACGCCGGAACAGAAGAAGCAGATCGAAGAGTTCAAGAAGGCGAATGCCGCCACCATGGCTGCGAATAAGACCGTCGGCAATCTGAATGCTCTTCTGACGCAGGCGCGCGACAACGAAAAGGCCGGCAAGTACGACGAAGCGGTCACGGAGATGACCCAGGCAACGACGCAGAAGCCGGACGAGGCAATCCTTTGGCTTGAACTGGGCAATGCACAGCTTGGCGCCAAGAAGTACGACGACTCCGTGACCTCGTTCCAGAAGGCCGCCGATTTGAACGCGGCTGCCAAGAAGCCCAGCCCCGCCATTCCCGGCAGCGCCTACAACAACATGGGCCAAGCATACGCCAAGCTGAACAAGCCCAAGGACGCGCTGACAGCGTATGACAAGGCCGCACAGGCGGAACCCGCCAAGGCAGCCACGTACTACTACAACGAGGCAGCGACGCTCTACAACACGGGTGCCCACACAGAGTCCGCCGCAGCAGCCGACAAGGCCATTGCCGCCGATCCTGCAAAGGCCGACGCGTACTACATCAAGGGCCAGTCGCTCATCGACAAGGCGACCATCGATCCGAAGTCGCAGAAGATGAATGCTCCCGCAGGCTGCCTGGAAGCTTATCTGAAGTACCTGGAACTGGCACCGACGGGATCCCACGCCGAAGACGTCAAGGGTATCGTGTCCGCTTTCGACGAGAAGCAGGTTGCTGCCTTCAAGGCAAACGGCAGGAAGAAGTAATCCATTCCTGAACGACAGAAAAGCTCCGGAGCGATCCGGAGCTTTTTTGTTGCTTTCTGCCAGGGTCTAGGTCAGTTCGCCGCGTAGTCGCGTGCCTTCCAGTTGGCGGGCCGTCCCAGCAGCTTTTTTACAAGCGCATACCACTGCAGCACCAGGAACACGGCAACTCCAAGCGGGTGCAGCAATGCTCCCGCCCAGCTCTGCCGATACCGTACGGCGTTGATGATGCGTGGAACATAACTAAGCGCGGCGGCAAGCAGGGCAATCCAGACTGGCAGCAGCCCGGTGCGGAACGATGGTCCCAGAAACGGGATGATCAATAGCGTCTTTCGCCAAGCGAGCCACACCAAGGCCAGCGGAAGCACCTGTCCGAAGCCCAGAAACAATGTCATGGGCACAATGCGCGCAGGTGCTGCAAAACCCTCCGTCGCATTCTTGGCGAGCCCGCTCCAGGTAGTTGCGGCCGAGTGGTACATGCGGCACGTCAGGAAATTGGTCAGATCGACCAGGCGAGTTCCGTGGCCATGCTGGCGAAACAAACGCGGCAGCAGCAGGCCGTCGTGCATGGTCTGCCGAACGGCAGCGTGGCCACCCACGTTGAAGTAGATCTCACGATCCACCAGCATGAACTGCCCACACCCCGCAGCCAGGCCGGGCTGCGGGGTAGTGCGCAGCAGACGCATCGGCAGCAGCCCGAGCAGGACGAAGTGGATCAACGGGATCAGCAGTTTCTCCAGCCAGGTGCCAGTCAGTTCGAGCGGAAATCCGCTTACCAGCGGAACCTTTTCGCTCCGCAAAACTCCTGCCGTCCGAGCCAGTGCTTCCGGTTGCACGCGAACGTCTGCATCCAGAAAGCACAGGATCGGGGACGACGCTGCTTCCGCTGCCTGCCAGCAGGCATGCTGCTTGCCGTTCCAACCTTCAGGCAGAGCCTTGGATTGCAGCAGCTTCACATGACCATCCCGCACACCAATGGCTTGGACAACCGCAGCCGTCCCGTCTGTCGAAGCATCGTTCAGCACGATTACTTCCAGGTCCACGCCGGTTGATGCGAGCACGCTTTCCAGGCAGGCGGCGATACCTGCCTCTTCATTGCGCGCCGGAATCAACACCGACACCTTGAACGGCGAAGCAGTCCTTGAGGGTGGCGGCGGTAGGTACTCGCCCAGATTGCGCAGCGTCATGATGAAAGGCACAGCAGCGCACACCACAGACGTGATGCAAAGGCCCAGCAACATCAACGAGGTACCTCCGGTGCAACAGGTAAGGGCACCACACCCGCGGAACGCTCTTCAATGCTACCGTCCAGGTGGTCCGGTTGGTAGATTTCACCGCGTAGCTGCGCCCGCGTGCGCTGCCACCAGCCGTATGGCCCGGCGGTTCCACGACGTCCCTGCAGAAGTGTTGTGAACGCGGAGGCATCCCGGCCGATGGAGGCGGCCTGCAGCCGATCCTGAGTCGCCTCAAGATGCCCCTGCAGAAGCTGGGTCCACTCCGCTGCGGACTTCTGTTTCGGGCTGCTTACATACATCGGAGTGCCTACAGCCAGCAGCACCTCCGGCAGGCGCTGATTCCAGAAGGTGTACTCCACCGCCAGCGGGATCACCGTGACGTTCTCGCTACGTTGGAGCAACGCGCCCAGCCCAGACTTCAGTTCCGTGGGCCGCACGCGGACGTCGGTAAAGTGTCCCTGCGCCGTAATCCAGAGCACACCGTCTGCAGCCAGAACACTGGTGGCTGCTCGCAGAAACTGCACTGCGCCACGTGGCGAATCCTGCTCCACGGGGAACATGCCCATGTTGCGGAAAAACTTGTACTGCTTCAGCGAAGCCGCGCTGATGGGCGCACGATGCTTGCGGCCCGGCAGCAACCTGCGGGCCAGTTCTGCGCACACAATCGGGTCCCACCACGAGGGATGGTTCAGATAGATGACGACCGGTCCGCCGGACAAGTTCCGCAGGCCGTCCACGTTCATCATGCGGACGGCACGGAAGCTCTTGCGCAGACGCCGGCGGCCGATCATGGAAAAGATCAGCAGCAGCCACCACCAGGACCGGGTCAACTTCGCGGGCTGTCGCTGTTCGGCCATCGTGGTCACTGCCTATCCGATGCAGAACAAGCAGCGGACGCACCCGAACGGCAGATTTCACCGCCTAGTGCGCGGGTACCACCGTCAACGTCATGCTGCTGGGGTACTGCGCGGAATGGTGAATGGACGTGTGCGAGGTGACCGCAACCGTCTCGTCGAAGTTGTTGCCGCCCGTATTCAGGTTGCGATCGAACCGCGGAAAGTTTGCGCCCGCGACTTCCAGCCGGATGCGATGCCCCGCCCCGAAGTAGTTGCTGGTGTTCATGGGCGTCAGCGTCACCTTGTAGACCTTGTCCTTCTCCATCAGAACGACTTTCTCGTCGCCGTCACGGTAGCGCAGGCGCTGGATGGTTTCGTCCAGGTTGTAGGCCGTGCCGTCCGGCAGAACGTCGATCAGCTTGGCCGTCACGTCGGTGTCTTTCACGTCGGCGCTCACGTAGTACGTGACTGTCACCGGCCCGGAAACCTCGACGCCATCGGCGAGAGGCTCGCTCGTGTACACCAGGATGTCGTCGCGGCCTTCCATCTTGCGCTGATCCAGCGCTCCACCATTGCCCGGGATGGTGTTGGCGGCGCAGCAAACATTGCCGCCATAGCTTGGTGTGGGCTTCATCGGGTCATAGACGAAGGTGTCGGGCATGTCCTTCTTCCCCATGGCCTTGGGCGCAGATGCGGATGCCGCGAACTTCAGGAAGACCGGCGATTCCTTAGCCGCTGGCAGCAGTTTCCCATCTCCGTTCAACGTGTTGGCGTGCCCGTCGCTGGTCAACGCCAGCGTCACCGGCTTTGCACCCACGGGCGGCCAGACTTCGCTCTTCTGCCACTTGTTGCTGCCCATGGTGTAGTACTGCACCTTTGGCTGCTTCTGCAGAAAGCCGTTGTCTTCACCCTTCAGGAAGTGGTCGAACCACGCATAGGTCAGCGCGTCGTAGTCCAGCCGGGCATCGCCCATGTCGCGCTCGCCCACCACGGTATGCTCGGTGGCACGCTTGTACGCGCAGTGCAGCGTGGGTGCGATCACAGCGTATTGTTCGTCTCTGGCCGGGTTCGTCTTGTCATTGCGGACGAAGTTGTAGGTCGCCAGGTTGGGCCCGGTACTGACGTCGTACCAGGTCATAAACCAGAAGCCCGGCACCTTGATGGGCATGGTATCGCTCTGCCAGATGCCACCCTTGCGCCACGCCGGATCGCCTGGTGTGCGCTCGATCATGGCTCCGCCCGTGTCCACGGGCATTTTGTCACTGTAGATGCCCTTGGGGCCGTCGACCGCCGAGATGATGTCTTTCTCCGGCAGGTGCGTGAAGGCTTTCGCCCAGTCGATGGGGTGCAGTTGCGGAGTCAGGTCGAACAGCTTTGCACCCGCGATCAGGTCAGCCTGCGACGTGTCCTTCGGAAACATGGGGCGCACCTGGTTCTGTTCGCCCGCAACCCAGTCGATAAACAGCATCTGCACGGCGCCGCCGCGGTACCAGTTGCCCTGCTCGTTGTACGGCCCCACCTTGCCGACGCCCGCGCCAAAGCTCTGCGGAATGATGGTGGTCAGCGCCTTGTTGCCCAGCGACGCCGCAGCCATTTGCCACTCTGCCGTGGACGAGCAGCCAATCAGGCCCACCTTGCCGCTGGACCACGGCTGCGCGCCCATCCACGTCAACTGGTCGTCGGCGTCCGTCAGCGGAGCACCGAGGATGTCGTAATTGCCTTCGGAGAAGTAGTGGCCGCGCTCGTTCATCTCCACCAGCACATAGCCGCGCTTCACGGCGTCCAGTTCCGTGGTCATGTCACGATACGTGCCGTTGCGAACGTCCCAGAAGTTGAAGTTGTAAGGCGTCCTGCTAAAGATGACGGGGTACTTCTTTGAGGTGTCCTTTGGACGGTAGATGTCGGCCTGCATCCGGAGGCCGTCGCGCATGGGAACCATCACCTTGCGGTCGATGACGGCGATGTCTTCCAGCTGCTTCTCAACATCTTCGCGGTGCTGGCGCTGCTCTGCGGTCATGGGAGCGCCACGCTGGGCAAGCACCGGCACAGCGGCAAGCAAGGTCGAAAGGGCAAAGCATGAAGCGCTGCGGAAGTTGCGCATGCGTTTGGAAACCTCTGCAAAGGGATAGCCGAAGAGTAGCAGAGCCGCGCACCCGCATACGATGGAGACATGGAGAAACCTTTTACAAGCACGGGATCCGGGGCGTACACCGTGAGCAGTTTGCTGTCGGACATGCAGACCGGTGCCCTGAGCAGCCGAACGCTTCTGGATACATGCCTGGACCCGATTGCGGACCCGCACGGTGAAGGCGAGCGTACGTTCACGCGCGTCTACACGAACCGCGCCCGGCAGGAAGCAGACGCGGCATACCAGCCGGGGAATCTGCCGAGGCCGCTGGAGGGCTTGCCCGTTTCCGTGAAAGACCTGTTTGACGTGGAAGGCGACACCACCACGGCAGGCTCTCGCGTGCTGACGGCAGCACCCCCCGCGAAGCAGGATGCCGAGATCGTCGCTCGCCTGCGGCGCGCAGGAGCGGTGATCGTCGGTCGCACCAACATGACGGAGTTCGCCTACAGCGGCGTTGGCCTGAACCCGCATTACGGCACGCCGCGCAATCCTTACCAGCGGGCCGAAGCACTGATCCCGGGCGGCTCGTCTTCGGGCGCTGCGATCTCCGTCACCGACGGCATGGCGGCGGTCGCCATTGGCACCGATACCGGCGGTTCGGTTCGCATCCCTGCCGCGCTGTGCGGCCTTACAGGATGGAAACCCACCGCACGCCGCATCCCCATGGACGGCGCCGTGCCGCTGGCACCCAGTCTGGACTCCGTTGGCCCTATCGGCTGGACGGTCGATTGTTGTGCACGTCTGGACGCCGTCCTCAGCGGCAGTGCCTACGAGCCCACGCCCCGCCTTGAACTGTCATCGCTGCGCCTTGGCGTGCTGCAGGGCTATGTTCTGGACGCGCTGGATGAAGAGGTCAGCAGCGCCTTTCAGCGTGCGCTTGCAGTGCTCTCGGATGCCGGAGCGAGAGTCGAAACCGTCCACCTCGACGCACTGGAACGCATCCCGTACAGCAACCAGTCTGCCGCAACGGAGGCCTATGCCTGGCACCGCACGCTGCTGGAAGCGGAGAGCCACCGCTACGATCCGCACGTGTCGGCCCGCATTCTGCACGGTGCCGGTGTGTTGGCGGCAGACTACCTGGACCTGCAGCGCGTGCGCCGCGAAATCATCCGCGCGGCCGACGTTGCCTTTGCTGGCTTTGACGCCATCCTTCTGCCTACCGTACCGCGCATCGCCCCTCCCATTGCTTCGCTGGAAGGGAGCGACAGCGTCTACTTTGACGTGAACGGAGCCATGCTGCGCAACACCAGCATCTTCAACTTCCTGGACGGCTGTGCGCTATCGATCCCCTGCCACACGCCGGGCGAAGCGCCGGTCGGCCTCATGATCGCGGGCTGCCACGGTCGGGACATGCACGTCCTGCACGTGGGATCAGCGATCGAAGCTGCGCTGAGACCGATCCGGTAAGCTGGCGTCGATATGGGCGTGATGGACGTCTTTCTGCATCCGATACTCTGCGGCAAGAGGTTTGAACCATGGCGAAGAAGGAAGAAGAGCAGCTAGAGGTGGATGGCCACAGTGTCCGCATCTCCAATCCGGGAAAGCTCTACTTCAGCAAGGACGTGCAGCTGACCAAGCTGGACCTTGTGCGCTACTACCTGTCTGTCGCGCCTGCAGCGCTGAACGGCGTGCGCGACCGCCCCTTTGTGCTGAAGCGCTTCGTCAACGGCGCGCACGAGGAGCCTTTCTACCAAAAGCGCGCGCCCGACAACCTGCCGGACTTTGTGCGAACCGTGACGCTCAGCTTCCCGTCCGGCAGAACCGCCGACGAGATTGTGATCGACAGCCCCGCCGCGCTGGCATGGGCGGTAAACCTGGGCTGCATTGAGTTGCATCCGCACCCGGTTCGCACCGCGGACCTGGACCATCCCGACGAGCTTCGCATCGACCTGGACCCGCAACCCGGCGTTGCTTGGGCCGATGTGCGCTCCGTCGCCACGGAAGTAAAGGCGCTGTTGGACGAGGTGGGCCTGGTGGGTTGGCCCAAGACCAGCGGATCGCGCGGCATCCACATCAACGTGCGCATTCAGCCGAAGTGGACCTTCACAGAAGTTCGTCGCGCCGCACTCGCGCTGGCTCGCGCGGTTGAGCGCCGGCACCCCATGGCCTCGTCGAAGTGGTGGAAGGAGGAGCGCCACGGCGTCTTTCTCGACTACAACCAGAACGCCAAGGATCGCACCACCTGCTCCGCCTATAGCGTGCGCCCACTGCCGGATGCGCGTGTTTCCACGCCGCTGCGCTGGGACGAGGTGGAAACCTGTAACCCCGCTGACTTCACCGTTGCCACCGTGCCCGCACGACTGGCCGCGATGGGCGACCCGAACGAACACATGGACGCGCATGCCGGATCACTGGACGCGTTGCTGGAAATGGCCGCGCGCGACGAGGCAAACGGCATAAGCGATGCGCCCTGGCCGCCGCACTTTGCAAAAGGTGAAGGCGAACCTTCACGCGTGCAGCCTTCCAAGGCACGGTCGGCAAAGAAGTCGCCGGCTAAAAAGTCTCCAGCGAAAGAAGCAGCGGAGATCCAGCCTGACGCAGACACTACGGAAGCCTCACCTGCCACGCCGAAGAAGCGCAGCGCAACGGGGCGTCGGCAGTCCACCATGCCGCTGATTATCATCGGCCAGTCGCCTGACCGCGCCGCTGCAGACACGGGCCTGGAACGCTGGAAGCAACAATATTCCGAAGCCGCCGCGCTGCTGGCCGCGGACGACATTCTGGTCGACCGAATGCGCGGTTCCGCCTACATTTGGTACCGCATCCGCGTAAACCTTCGCAACGTACCGGAAGCCATGCGGCCCGCACAGGGTACGCTGGACCCCGATGACGATCCCACACGCAAGTGGCGTGAAGAGCCATCGGCCACCTCATAGAGCTAGGCGGCGGCCTGCAGTATTTTTGTACCCGCACATCCCCGCAGGGGGCATTGCACTCAGAGTAGACATCCCCCTCTGGAGCATTTCCATGCCGCAGCAAAAAGCACATGTGCCGGTCAAACTGTTTCGCCTTTTATGTGCGGCTGCTACTGGATTCATCGCCTGTACTGCACTCTCAGGATGCCTGGTTGCGGGCTACAGCAGCGCTGGCGGAGGCTTTGTCTGGCCCGGCGGCCTTGGCCTCGTGTTTGTTCTGCTGGTCGTTCTGTGGTTTCTGCTGCGCCGCAGGTAAGCTCCGTTTATTTCTGGTCCGTGAAGATAGTCATCAGTTCCTGCGGTGGCACGGCTTCTAACTGCTCATAGGTACAGGCGGACGTGGCCTTATCCGGCCGCCAGCGACGGAAGTGCGCCAGGTGCCGAAAGCGGTCGCCTTGCATGTGTTCGTAGGCGACCTCGACCACCAACTCCGGACGCAGTGGCTGCCACGACAGATCCTTGTCGCGATTCCAGCGGCTGGGCGCGCCCGGCATGCGGTCCTGCGCCTGCGCGTCGGCTTCGCCCCAGTTGGCCCAAGGGTGATTGGCCAAGGCATTCTCTCGGTAAGGCGTCAGGAACTCTACAAGCTCACGCCGCTTCGCCGTGGTAAAGCTGGCGCAGACGCCCACATGCTGCAGCCCGCCCGCGTCGTTGTACAAGCCAAGCAGCAACGATCCGACGGCGGTACCCTCGCCATCCTTGTGCCAGCGGAACCCGGCCACCACGCAATCGCAGTCCCGCTCGTGCTTGATCTTGAGCATGGTCCGCTTGTCCGGCGTATACGGGCCGTCCAGCGGCTTGGCGATCACACCATCCAGACCTGCGCCTTCGAAGCGCTTGAACCAGTCTTCGGCGATGGCCCGGTCCTGCGTTGCCGGAGTCAGGTGCAGCGGGGCTTCCAA
>JBPBPZ010000251.1:0-9089 GCA_050954525.1 Janthinobacterium lividum | reverse complement strand
TTCTGGTACTGCGAAAGAAGTGATACCTTCGCGGCTGTCTAGGCAGGTGCTGACAGCAGGATGATCAATTCCATTTGCGGGTTGACCACTTCATCCGACACATAAACGGCGAAGTTGCGGGCGCGGACCAACGCTTCCCAGACTTCGCCTGTCTGTTCCAGGCTGAAGTACTGGTAGTGCAGCTTCACCGGGATGGCCCGCGGAGGTGTCTGCACGTGGCGCATGCGGATTCCTGGTAATGCCTGCCGGATGTAATTCTCAATGTGCGTTGCCGAAGACACCTTGGCCAGCTGCGGGATGCGTTGGATCAGGTCTGGTTCTTTCATATCCGCCGCGACCGCTAGATAAAATCGTGAGTTCTGAAAGTACTGATCCTTGTCGATCGCGGTTGCATAGATCGAAGGGCGAAGCAACTTCAAGGGAAGGGCAACGAAGTTACTTGGAACGACCGTTTCCAGCAGCTCACGCAACAATGCATCCAGCAGACCGAACACTTGACCGGGGGACTCATGATCGTAGCGCGGAAGATCGCGCAGGTCATACTTTGACGAAAACGTCATGAGGCTGCCCGCCAGTCGAAGCATGGCCCGGAACAGCGTCTCAGGGTGAACTCGTTCCGCATCGAGCATGTGCCGAAATCCTGGCACTTCGGTGTTCATGGTGTACAGCAACCAAAAGTTGGCAACATCTGCAGCGCTGAAGTCTGCAAGCGAATCATTTCGTTGGCGTCGAGCGCCAGCTAGCTGGCTCGACCTTGCAACCAGCAGTTCTACCAGGGCTTTCGCAATGCCCATTAGTACCGCGCTTGCGTGAATGTCCAAAACGGGCGGCACATATTTAGGATCAGGACGGTAAAGACCGCCTTCTGTTTTCTCGATGGCAATCAACGGCAGCAACACCGACCCTGCGCTGTTCTCACCCTCCGCTAGAATTTGCAGGTTCTTTCGAGCCAGCGCGACGGGGCGCTCCATTAATGCGCTGCTGTTTTCGTCGCGGATCATGCGCTGCTCCGAAAAGAAGCGCGCGCTGACGCCATCCCTGGAAGTGCTGACGTTGATGCCCGCCTGACGTCTCTCCGGAACCGCGAGATAAAACATGCAGCGTTGTCGTCCCTCGGCAAAGCACTCCTCGATAGGCTTGGCCAGCGGTGCCTCATCTGCATCGGGAATGTCGAACGAAAGGTTGTCAGGGAATACACCTGATGCTGTAAGGACCGACAGCGCACCCTCTGAAAGGGCAAGTCCATCGATCTGCAGTTGAGTAAATCCCCATCCCTTGTACTGGACTGCAGCCAGTTGGAAGCGCAGAAGGTCTTCCATGTAGCGGTCTTGTGCTTGAAGGTGCTGCGGGGACAGGAACACGCCCTTTGACCAGACCACTGGCAACAGTTTCGGCATACGATGAACGCTCCTGACTGCTGAGCAGGATAAATGACACCAGTGCATTGGAATAAAACCAAAGCTTTGCTTGACACGCCACGACGTCAATCTCATAATTCGTGGTGTCGGCCCAAAGGCTTACCCGCGCAGCGAAACAATCGCTGGCTGCATGAGCAGTTCCTGACGCCCGCACTAAAGATTCCACTGAGTTTCTGACAATCCCACTACGGCGCGAAGGTCTTCTGCTTGCGCTTTTTGATCTGCAGTTCCAACGTTCCTGCGAGGCACCATGGCAAAAGAAAGTACACAGCATAAGTTGGATCGCGTTCGTTCGCCGCGCGTCCAGATCACGTATGACGTAGAGGTTGGCGATGCCATCGAAACCAAGGAACTCCCCTTCGTTATGGGTGTTCTAGGAGATTTAACGGGACAGCCCGAGAAGCCCTTGGCAGCACTAAAAGACCGCAAGTTTGTAGAGATTAACCCTGACAACTTCGATACGGTTCTAAAAGGCATGAACCCCCATCTTGCTTACTCCGTGGCAAACAAGCTAAGCGATGATCCCGCGGCAGGGCAACTGAAAGTCGATCTTAAGTTTGAATCACTGGACGACTTTTCGCCGGAGAACGTCGCCAAGCAGGTCGGTCCGTTGAAAGAGTTGCTGGACCTGCGCACTCGTCTCTCTGATCTGCGCGGCAGCTTACAGGGCAATGACAAGCTTGACGAGATGCTCTTTGAAGCTGTGACCAATACGGAAATGCGCGACAAACTACGCGCCGAACTCAACGGAGATGGGACCAAATAATGGCGACCGCGAACACACCCGCATCAACCGCAGCGTCTACAGAAGAGCTAACGTCAGAATCCTCTCTGCTTGATTCCATCGTTGCAGAAGGCCGCTTCAGCAAGGATTCCGCGTCTCAGGAACGCGGAAAAGATTTAATTAAGCAATTTGTCTCAGAGGTTCTAGAGGGCCATGTCACCGTCACGCGCGATACTGAAGCGGCAATTCAGGCGCGTATTGCTCAGATCGACCGGCTTATCTCGCTGCAATTGAACGAGGTACTGCACCATGCGTCCTTCCAGAAGCTGGAGGGTACGTGGCGCGGTCTCAAGTACCTTCTCGATCAAAGCGAAACAAACGACATGCTCAAAATCAAGGTCCTCAACGTTAATAAGAAGGATCTTCTGAAAGATCTGCAGCGTGCTTCCGAGTTCGACCAGAGCGCCCTATTCAAGAAGGTGTACGAAGAGGAATTCGGTGTCTTCGGTGGTGCTCCGTTCGCGGCAATGATCGGAGATTACGAGTTTGGACGCGGCCCGGAAGACATCGAACTGTTGGAACGCATCTCTCAGGTGGCGTCCGCAGCGCACGCACCCTTCTTGTCGGCAGCCTCACCGGAACTGCTGAATCTCAGTAGCTTCACGCAGCTGGGTTCTCCTCGCGATATCGGCAAAATTTTTGACTCGACTGAGTATGCCAAGTGGAAGTCCTTCCGTCAGTCCGAAGACTCGCGATATGTCGCATTAGCGCTGCCGCACGTGCTGATGCGCATGCCCTACGGCAAAGACACAAAGCAGGTCGAAGCCTTCGATTACGAAGAAGACGTCGACGGCTCGGATCATTCCAAATACCTATGGAGCAATGCGGCTTACGCGCTGGGAGCACGTCTCACCGATGCTTACGCGAAGTACGGCTGGTGTGCTGCCATCCGCGGTGTGGAAGGCGGCGGCATGGTCGCCGGCCTGCCGACGCACAACTTCAAGACGGACGAGGGCGACGTTGCGCTGAAGTGTCCGACTGAAGTAGAGATTACCGACCGCCGTGAGAAGGAGCTTGCCGACCAGGGCCTAGTGCCGCTAGTGCATTGCAAAGGTACGGACTACGCAGCATTCTTCAGTGTGCAATCCGGCAACAAGCCCAAGCTGTATGACAAGGACTCCGCGAATGCAAATGCGCGGCTTTCGGCGCAACTGCCTTACATCCTCGCCATGTCACGTTTCGCCCACTACCTGAAGGCGATGATGCGCGATAAGGTTGGCAGCTTTATGACGCAGACTGAATGCCAGCAGTTCTTGAATCGCTGGATTGCACAGTACGTTCTGGCAGATGACAACGCGTCGCAACAAGCCAAGGCGCGGCTGCCTTTGCGTGAAGCCAGCATCCAGGTGACTGAAATACCTGGTAAACCTGGCGCATACCGCGCTGTTGCTTTCCTGAAGCCCCACTTCCAGCTCGACGAGCTGACCATTTCTCTGCGTCTAGTGGCCGATCTGCCGGAGTCAGCACGCAAGTAGCCGGGTTTGTAACACCTTTGTTGAAATCGAATTACTAAGGAGCAGTCATGGCAGTTGATTATTTCCTCAAGCTTGCAACGATTCCGGGCGAGGCCGTTGCGGACAAACACACAGGCGAGATCCAGGTAACCAGCTGGAGCTGGGGTGGATCGCAAACCAGCACCGTAAGCGCCACTACAGGGTCAGGAGCCGGCAAAGTCAGCCTCAGTGATCTCAACATGGCCATCGAGTTTGATAAGTCCAGCCCGAAGCTGCTGCAGGGCCTGACAAAGGGGCAGCATTTTGCCACTGCTCTTCTGTCTGGCGTAAAGGCGGGCGCGGGTAACGCGAACTACTTCACCTTGGCGCTTACAGAGGCTTTCATTGCGTCGCTCCAGTATTCAGCGAGTGGCGAAGTGCCCATGGTGAGCCTGTCGCTTACCTATAAGACGTTCCAGATGGATTACTACTCCCAGGATGCCGAAGGTACGGTGACCAATGCGGGCACCGCAAAATACGACGTCACCACCAACGTAACCTCGTAACGATGGAAGCCTCAGCACTCTACAAGGCCGGGCAGCTGGGCCCGGCCATCGAGGCGCTTGGATTGGAACTGCGCAAGCAGCCCACCGACATCAGGCGCCGTACGTTCCTGTTCGAGCTTCTATGCTTCGCAGGGGAGTACGATCGCGCCTCAAAGCAACTTGACGTGCTCGCTTCTAGTGGCAAGGATGCAGAATCTGGAGCCATGCTCTATCGCGCGGCGCTGCACGCCCAGCGGACGCGTGACGACATGTTCGCCATGGGTGCCCTTCCGCAAGGCGAAGCTACTTTGCCCCCGGCCGGCCTCTGTGATGATGTGCCTTTCCAAGCATTTACGGACGAGGACGATCGCATTGGGGCGAACCTCGAAGTGTTTATCGCTGGTAGCTATACCTGGATCCCGTTTCACTACATTGAGCGTGTCGATTTAGAGGCTCCGACCCGACTCCGAGATCTTCTGTGGGCGCCCGCTATTCTGCACACTAGTAAGGCCTTCCGCTTGCAGGATCTTGGGCAGGTGCTGCTCCCCGTGCTTGCACCTCTCTCATGGAAGCATCCGGATGATGCGGTGCGTCTGGGTCGAACTTCCGTCTGGATAGAAGACGCTGCACTTGGAGCGATTCCGGCCGGGCAGAAGATGTTCCTTGCGGATGATGAGGCAGTCCCATTGCTGCAGATCCGTCAACTGAGCTTTCAACAAGGCCCCGTTACAACACACGAACTCGCGACTGCGTCGGAGGGATAACCGGTGCCACTGCGAGAAGACCTGCTTACGCCCATAGCGGGCGAAAACCCTTCGGGCAAGAACCTGAAGTATGAACGGATCTACGACCAGATTAAAGAGGCTCGAACTGAGGAAGACAGCACCCTGCCGGCCGGGGCTTGGGAACGCCAGGCAAAACGTGCGGACACAAACCTTGTACTGAAGCTTGCAGGCGACGCGCTCGCAACCAAGTCGAAAGATCTTCAGCTGGCTGTTTGGCTGGGCGAGGCGCACATCAAGCGCGAAGGCGCGTCCATGCTGCAGCCTGTTCTGACCCTCTTACTGAATCTGCAGCAGGAGTTTTGGCCTTCCATCTACCCAGAAATTGATGAGGGAGATGCCGGGCTTCGATCGGTTCCTTTGCAGTGGGCCGCCAACCAGTATGCAAAGCTGGTCTACGACCTACCTTTAACGAAGACAGGCATCACCTACCATTCTTACAAGGCAGCGCGCGCCCTAGGGTACGAGGCGGATGCTCAGAACAACGAAGCAAAAACCAAGGCAAGGCAGGAAGCTCTCAAACGCGGGAGCCTTACAGCCGAAGATGTAGATGATGGCATAGCAGCATCACCAAAAAGCTTCTATGCAAATCTTGACGACGCGTTGCAGGCGGCTCGTGAAAGCCTGGATGAGCTTGCGGTGTACTGCGAAGAACAGTACGGGGACGATGGCCCGTCCTATCGCAAGCTACGAGACAGTCTGGACGAGGTACAGAACCTTGTGAACTCGCTGCTTGGCAACAAGCGCGCGGTCGAACCCGATGTCACCGCGGCTGCGGATCCGGAACCAGTGGCGGAACCGGAACCACCGCCGCTCACCGTAGCCGCTACACCCACGATCTCGCCTGCGTCTCCAACCGTTCTACCCCCTGCGCCTGCACCAATCACGGCAGCACCTGCAGCCGCTCACGCAACGGTGCCTTTCAACGGAAGCTTCGAAAGCTGGGACGATGCAGCTGCGCAGGTGCAGGCATGCGCTGCCTACATGCACACGCAGCGTCAGGGTAGCTCTGTTCCATACCTGCTCTATACCAGTCTTCGATGGGGTGAACTGCGCAAGCATGGCCCGAAACCGCCGCTCGACGTACTGGTTCCGCCACCCGGTGAGGTGCGTGCCGGCTTGAAGATCGCGCACGCCGAGAAGGCCTGGTCAGACCTTCTATCGCGAGGCATGGTGGCACTCGGTGACCCATCCGCTCGTGTGTGGTTGGACTTGCATCGCTATCTTTGGACGGCTACTCGGGAGAACGGCTACGCTGCCTTTGCCGCAATGATCATCACAGCGGTCCAGGGAATCCTCAAAGAGTACCCTGAACTGCCCCAATGGACCTTCATGGACGATACCCCGACTGCAAATGCGGATACGCTGCGTTGGATCGAAGAGATTGTCCTTGCGGATGTTTCCGTCGCAAGCATTACACCTGCAGCCACTGCTACATCTTTCCCGACCCCCGCCCCGATCCAGCTGCCAACTCCAGTGACGAACGACGATGAGACATCCGACGCATTCGTAACTGCCGCCGCACTTGCCGCGGCGGGGCAGTTGGGGGCAGCAACCGCTCTGCTGACACGCGATGCTTTACAACAGCCGAGCGGACGCATGCGGTACAACCGCCGCATGCAGATTGCCGAGCTTTGTCTTCTCGGAGGTAGTCCCAATGTCGCAACGCCCATCCTCCGTGAACTCATCGATGAAATGGAACGGCGGAACTTAGAGAGTTGGGAAGCAGGAGACCTTATCACCAGGCCTATCGCACTTATCCTTCGTGCTCAGAACGGCAGCATGGACCCAAATGAACGAGAGGCGCTTTTCGCCAGACTTTGCCGTATCGATCCCTCCGCGGCTCTCGAGGTATTGGGATAGGAGTTCCAGCATGGCGCGAAGCATCGATACACTCGTAACGCAATCGTTACTGGATCGTTTGACCAACACTGAGGATGAACCCCAAAGCAGGGCAAGTTCGCTCAGAACGTTTCGAGACTCCTTGAAGCGAGACCTCGAGTGGCTGCTGAACACACGACAGCCTCCGATCGAAGGCATCGAAGCCTACCCGAGAGCGCGTGCAAGCGTCATTCACTACGGCCTGATTGACACAAGCTCACTTGGCCTGGCATCCAGTAACGATCACAAGAAGTTGCAGCAGGCTGTGAGTGACTGCATCATCCGTTACGAACCGCGGCTCACAAACGTGCGCATCGTCATCGCCAAGAATGAAGAACAGCGCAGACGCATGCGCTTCCATATCGAGGCGCAAATACTCCTTGATCCTGCGCCCGAACCGATCTCTTTTGATACCGTTCTGGACCTCACCAGCGGCGAATACACGGTGAGTTGACCATGCGTGAAGACCTGCTTGAACTTTACGAGCGTGAACTCGCGTATGTTCGTGAACTGGGTGCGCAGTTTGCCACCAAGTACCCACGTGTTGCCAGTCGTCTCTTACTCGAGGAGGATCGCTGCGAGGACCCGCACGTCGAGCGGCTCATCGAGTCGTTCGCGTTCCTTACTGCACGTGTCCACCTTCGGCTTGAAGATGACCTTTCCGAGATCACTTCGGCACTCCTACAGCTGGTTTACCCGCACTACCTACGACCGCTTCCTGCAATGTCTGTGGCAGAGTTCCAGATGGATGCGACACAGGGTAAACAGGGTGCCGCAGTGGTGATCCCGCGCGGCACACAATTGGTCACCAAACGTAAAGTGGAAGGCATGCCCTGCAGGTTCCGCACGGTATTCGATGTACAACTGTGGCCGATGACCGTAGCAGAGTGTGTCTGGCGGCAACCGGAGCAGATCGCATCACCGCTGCGGGTCCCGGGTGCAGTAGCAGCTCTCCGCGTGCTGCTACAAGCGGGTGACGACGTGTCCCTGGGTGCCATGGGTCTGGACGCGTTTCGGTTCTACCTGTCAGGAAACAGCAGCGTCACACTGAATCTGTACGAGTTGCTCTCGCGGAACTGCATCCGCATCGTAGCCAGAAATCCGAAGCAACCGCTAAAAGTAGTGGAACTGGACACGCGCAGCCTTGAGCCCTGCGGCTTCCATGAAGACGAAGCACTGCTTCCGTATTCACGGCAGTCGTTTGATGGCTATCGTTTGCTGCAGGAGTACTTCAGCTTCCCTGAGAAATTCCTCTTCTTTCAGCTCAGCGGCCTGGATGTCCTGCAGTCGCTGGCTGCGACCGATCAGGTTGAGATTCTGATCTACATCTCTCGCTTTGACCGTCCGGAGAGATCCCAGACGTTGGAAGTAGGTGTCTCTTCCTCTACGCTGCGGCTGGGGTGCACGCCCATTGTCAACCTGTTTCCGCACACTGCGGAACCCATACTGGTGTCGCACACGAACTACGAGTACCGCGTTGTTCCTGACATGCGAAATCAGCACATGATGGAAGTCTTTTCTATCGACCAGGTGCTTGCAACAAGCCCCAGTCGCCGAACGACGACTTCGATCGACCCGCTGTACGCGTTTCGGTTTCAGAGCACCTCTGCCAATCGCGGTGTGTTCTGGCACAACGTCCGCCGCTACTCGCAGCTGGGCGAACGGCAGCCCTCGGAGATGTATGTCTCGATAGTCGATCTCGATGGGGAGCTTGCCGAACCAAATGCTGAAGTTCTGACAGCACAATGCACCTGCAGCAATCACGATCTGCCTTCGCGCCTTACGTTCAACGCACCGGAGGGCGATTTTGACGCGGAAGGCTATGGAATCGTGCAGACCATCCGGGCAATCCATCGGCCAACATCCAGTCTTGAGCCGCCTCGCAGCAAGGGCCAGCTCTGGCGCCTGATCTCTCAACTATCGCTGAACCATCTATCGCTTACCGAGGGTGGGCTGCAGGCACTCCACGAGATTCTGCGGCTGCATAACTTCAGCGCCTCGCCCCAGTTGGAGACGCAAATCGGTAGCATCAGCAGCCTGTCCAGCCACCGTCACTTTGCTCTGGTAAGGGGCGAGCATGGCAGTAGCCCTGTTCATGGGACCCGAGTGCAGCTGCAAATGGATGAGCGGCAGTTTTCTGGTGGCGGGGCTTACCTGTTTGCCACGGTGCTGGATCGGTTCCTGGGGCTTTACACTTCCATGAATAGTTTTTGCCAGCTATCTGTCACCACAAACATGCGGAAGGA
>JBPBPZ010000231.1:0-9094 GCA_050954525.1 Janthinobacterium lividum | reverse complement strand
GGCGTCGCCTGGAAGCACGCCGCATAGTCACTGGAACCATGCGGCGTCGTTACTTCCCATCCCAAAACTGCCCAGTAGGATGCCTGTACAAGGATGCCGCCCTGTGACTGCGATCCATTGACTTTGCAGGTGGCGAATACTGCACACTTAACAAAAACTGCGTTGTGCGAGGAGCAGCCAGGCGTAGTCGTAAGTGTGAACGTGGGGTAAGTACCGGAGGCGGCGCTGACCGTGTCTCCGCAGGTCAGGCCCGCGTGATTCGGCGTAAGCCAGGGCTTCGCCTGGGTTCCATTGCCGGTGCTGTCTGAACCGTTTGGCGCCATGTAGTAGGTGGCGCTGGCGACACTGGACGTGGCAGGCGGCACCAGCGTAACAGTGGACGCTGCCGACATGGCAGGTTTTGCAACGCTGGCCGCAGTCACGGTGATCACTTGTGCAGAAGGGATAGAAGCTGGCGCTGTGTACATACCACTCGTTGAGATTGATCCTACAGCAGGATTCAGGGACCAGGTGACCGCGCTGTTGGTCGTGCCCGCAATTGCCGCAATGAAATCATGAGTCTGCAGCGGCCCAAGCGCTACTGTCGCGGGTGTAAGCGTTACGGTCACAGGTGGACTTAGCGTAAGCACCGCAGATGCTGAAACAGATGGCTCCGCAACGCTGGTGGCGACCACCGTCACAGTCTGCGAAGCGGTAATTGCAGCGGGCGCAGTGTAGGCGCCATTCTGCGAGATGGAACCGACAGCGGGCTTCACGGACCAGGTAACTGCCTTGTTGGCCGAAACTGTGGAGGTTACAGCAAACGCCTGCGTCTGCGCAGGCCCGAGCGTTACAGCCAGTGGGCTAACGGACATGCCGAGAGGTGCGACAAGCGTAATGGTAGAAGCCGCAGAGACGGTAGGGTCGGCGACGCTTGTTGCT
Organism: Janthinobacterium lividum; assembly: GCA_050954525.1. Classification (GTDB taxonomy): domain Bacteria; phylum Acidobacteriota; class Terriglobia; order Terriglobales; family Acidobacteriaceae; genus Terriglobus. Next base: position 8,173 of record JBPBPZ010000231.1, on the reverse strand, counting down.
GTCAGGGTAATGGCCTGGGTGGCGCTGATGGAAGCCGGTGCCACATACAAGCCGAGTGGGGTGATCGATCCAAGTGCAGGATTGAGCGCCCACTTAACCGCGGTATTCGTCGTGCCTGTCACGCTGGCGTTGAATATCTGAGTTTTGGATGCGGCCACGCTGACGGTCTTCGGATCGAGCGACATGGTCGGGTGAGCGATCGTGTAGGTTCCCGCTACAGGCTCGCTGCTTACGCCTGCGGCTACGGAAACCGCACGGATCGTAGTCGTCGCAGCCAACCGAACTGGTGCGGAGTACAGCGCAGACGAAGTTGAAGGGGTGCTTCCATCCGTGGTGTAGTAGATCTTTGCGCCAGCGCTTGAGGATGCCAGCGTGACTGCTGTAGAAGGCGGGTACGTTCCGGCTGCTGGTGAAAAGGTCGGCGGCGAAACTGGCGAGCTGGGCAGAAGCTTCCAATCGACGGGTGCGGCAGTCAGGCTGGGCTGAAAAATCGCGTTTGTAGAACCAAGTAGAAAGAGCGGATCCACCTGCGCCGTTGGGTTATTCGCAATGTTCAGAAGTGCGGCCACAATATCAGCTGGCGGCGTGCTCAACTGCGTAGAAAGTGAAAACAGCGTGCCGCATCCGCTGCCATCACCCGCTTTGCCACCCGCAGAGGCGACGCAGCTGGTCAGGCTGTTGGCCAGCGCCCTCATCTTGTCCGAGACACTCTGCTCGCTTGTCACGGTGGACACAGACACAACACCGGTCTGTTTATTCACCATCTGTGCGGCTGTCTGAAAGGCGTCTGTCAGTAACTGCGCGTCCAGAGGTCCGGCTCCCACTGCGCTATACGACTTCATGAAGGGCGCAAGCGCGTACACAGCGGCAATCGTTGATAGTTCATTCACCACGATGTGCGGGGCTCCCGCAACATCGCCGCAGGCGCCCAGGGCCGTCATGGCGGTGAAGTTCGGATTTAAGGCATTCGATTTGCCTGCTGTGCTTCCGCCAACAGCGGTGAGATACACATTGGTCGAGGCCGATGGACAGGTATACGATCCGAAATTGAAGTCGCCGTTGCTGCTGGTCAATGCAGCGGAAGAAAGCAGGGGTGTAGAAGGCGAAGCGGTGCCTGTGTCGCCCACCGCGTACAGCTGAACGGCTGCACCTGCAATAGGCTGCTGTGCTCCCATGACACTGCCAGAAGCAGACTGGGCTACCGCAAGCCGGGCTACCGTAACCTGCTTGTCCCCACATCCGGCCGCACCTAGCAGGCCAAGCAGGCATGCCGTTCCAAAGATAGAGCGAATGGCAGGACGGCTTTCGAAGGCCTCTAGGAAGACAGAAAAAGCCATGGGTTCGTACCTTTCAGAAATGCATCGGTAGCCCCAACTGCACTGGCGCGGATACCCACCATGGACACAGGAAAGCTGTTCACTTGGTTAGGTAAGTGAATGATTAAAATTCCGTTGTTTTCAAATCAGCGAAGCTGAGGCTACAATCCCTATCGACGTGGGCGCACCGTCGCATGAGGGTCCCGCCGGCTGGGGCTTACCGCGGGCGAACGAAAAAGAAACGCCTCCTGCCAGGCGCTTTATCCGATCGGCTGCCCTTGCGTCGGCCCGCCTGGTGGCGTTGCGGCTGCCCGTCGCTGGCTCACGGGCGCGGATATCAAGCGGTCTGGTGCGTGGTAGGCTAGCCTAAAGTCTTCAACCCCAGTGAGCGCACGATTGAACGCCACAGCCTCGCCAGAGCTGCTTCAAGACAGAAGGTTTTCGCTGGGTGAGATTCGCCTGGATGCACTGAGCCTGCATGATCTTCTTAGCGTGTACAACGACGCGATCAGCGGCGGGAAGCAGATCATCATCCTGCATCACAATCTGCACGGCATCTACATGCAGCGCACCACGCCCAGCCTGCACGCGATCTACGCTCGCGCCAGCTGGGTCTATGTCGATGGCCTGCCGGTTATCTGGCTGGCTCGGGCTGCTGGTTTCCCCTTCAAAGCGGAACATCGAATCACACTGCTTGATTCATTCGGTGAGTTGCTTGCCGAAGCAGAGCGCAAGAACTGGCGCATCTTCTACTTTGGCGGCAAGGAAGAAGTTCTTGTGGGTGGGTTGGCGAAGATCCGCGAACTTCATCCATCGCTTCAAATCACAGGTCGGAATGGGTATGCACGACCGGACGAAACTGCCAGCATCATCCAGGACATCACCACGTTCAAGCCGGATGTCCTATTCATTGGCCTGGGGATGCCCCTGCAGGAAAACTGGATCCGCGACCACTACAGCCAGCTGAAGGTACCGGTCGTTACCACCAGTGGAGCGACCATGGAGTACATCACCGGGCATTCGTCGCGTCCGCCGGCATGGGCCGGGAGATTTGGCTTGTACGGTGTCATGCGTTTCCTGGCACAGCCCCGGCGGTTGTGGAGAAGATACCTGTTGGAACCGCTGGTACTTGCACCTTACCTCCTAAAAGTGGTGGTACAGCAGAAGTTGAGCACCGCACGTTTGAACCGCTCCCGCCGGTCCTGATGTGACGCCGTGTCTCGCCGTCCTACACTAGGAAGCAGCAGATGAGTGGCTTGCCCGCTGCCCTATGAAGGCGAGATCGTCTGAACAACTTTCAGAGCAGCGAGCCACCAACGTCTGAACATCCAAACACCCTGCCAGACCGAGAACCTATGCGGGTCAGAGGCGGGATTACCACTTTTGTGGAAGAAGGAAAGCTATGCCACTGTACGAATACCAATGCAGCCAATGCGGGAAGCGCGTGGAAAAGCGTCAGAAGTTTGCTGACGCGCCGCTGACGGAATGCCCCTTCTGCGGCGGCCTGTTGAAGAAGCTGATCTCAGCGCCCGCCGTACAGTTCAAAGGCGGTGGGTGGTACGCGGATGGGTACGGCTCCTCTAAAAGCTCCAGCAGCGCATCTGCTGAAGGAAGCGGGTCCGGCAGCGACACCAAGGCAGACAGCAGTTCGAGCAGTGCATCCAGCGGAGACAAGCCAGCGGCAAGCAGTTCATCAGATTCCGGCAGCAGCACCGCGTCAAGCAGCGCCGCACCGGCCTCCTCCTCAACCGCAGCCTCGTCTTCGTCCAGCAAATAGAACCAGCCACGCAGCGGCTGGCAGCCTACTTACTGCCCTTGCCGGTTGGCTTGTCTGGAGCTGGCGGCACTTTCTTCCCGGCGCGCCGCGCTTCCGACAAGCCAATTGCGATCGCCTGCTTGGGGTTTGTCACCTTCTTGTTGCTGCGACCGATGGTCAGCTTGCCTTCGTGCATCTCGTGCAACTCGCGCCCCACCTGCTCAGAAGCGGCTGGTGAGTATTTGCGCCCGCTGCTCTTTTTGCTAGCGGCTTTGCTCGCAGTTTTCGCTGAAGTCTTCGCTGCCGCAGACGTACTCTTGCCGGCCGCCTTCTTTGCTGGTGCCTTCTTCGCACTCTTCTTTGCCGTTGCCATGGATCCTCCTGACTTGAATGAGTGGTGCTGCTTGTTTGCCGCAATGGAGCAGGTTGCTCCTACGCGTCATTCGTAAAGTACCGCACCCATAAGATGGCTGCTACGCCTTTTGCGCGCTCCGCCGGAACAGCAACAATGCTAGTCCAAGGCACACGATACTGAAGCAGGCCAGCCAAAGCACGTGACCCAGAACAGTCCAGCGCGTCGGAAATCCGATGTCGTGCAGGGCAAGCTGGCCAAGGTGCCACGTCGGCCATATCGGGGCAATCGTCCGCAGCCAGTGCGGCAGACCTTCCAATGGAAACCATAATCCTGACAAGAACGACATGGGCAGGTAGATCAGGTTAACGAACCCAATGGCTGCGTTAGGCGGCACCACGGTCGCCAGAAGTATACCCAGGGACGCAAACGGGAAGACACCCAGCACAACGGTCGCCACCAGTCTTACAATCTCCGCTCCGGAGAAACGCACATGGGCCATGGTGGTGCCGCACAGCAGCAGCAGCGCGAAGATGATTAATCCAAAGGCAATCGCTGTAAGCAGCTTCGACAACAGGTAGGCCGCGGGCGGCATGGGGCTTGCCTGCTTCAGTTCCAGCCAGCCCTGCGCACGTTCATTTGCAATGGTGCTGCACAACCCAAACAGCGATGAGCCCACGAGCCCAAACACCGAATAAGTCGCGAGCAGGTATTTTGCGCGGTCAAACCCCTGTGCGTGATCCGTCGCCGCGACGATGCCAAACAACACGTAGAAGCTGAGTGGGAAGCCGATCGTAGCCACTGAGAACGATCGCGCACGCAGCAGGCGGAGGAACTCATATTTGGTTTCTTTTACATAGGGCGCGATAGATGAGTTGGTCGAGACGGCAACATTTGCGGCGTTCATGCCTGCACCTCTTCCCTTGGAAGTTTGCTGGAGCCGCTGCGGGTCAACTCCAGGAATGCGTCTTCCAGCGCGGGGCTTGAGACCTCAAGGCTGTGCAGCGTCGCGTCCTGGGCCAGCAAGGTGCGCAGTACCGATTCCGCGTTTTCAACGGTCAGCGTCACACCTGCGCCAGTATGCTCCACGCGTCTAACACCTTCGATACGGGCCAGTGTGTCGTCTGAGATTTCAGTAACACAGCGTATCTTGCGCCCACCCGCCCTGCTCTTGATCTCGGACGGTGTGCCTTCCGCCACGACAGATCCTTCTGCAATCACCAGGATACGGTCCGCCAGCGTATCGGCTTCTTCCAGGTAGTGGGTGGTCAGCAGCACGGTCTTGCCGCGGTCCGCAAACGAACGCACCTGGCGCCAAAGGTTGTGGCGCGTCTCGATGTCCATGCCCAGCGTTGGCTCGTCCAGAAAGATCAGGTCCGGGTCGCCGCACAGCGCCAGTGCAAACAGCATGCGCTGCTTCTGACCACCGCTCAGATCCTTGAATTGCCGCTTCTCAATGCCTGTCAGCCCGGCCACTTCGACAATGTGCGCCATGGGCAGCGGACGCGGATAGTAGCTGCGAAACAGGTCGAGATACTCTCCCACCGTGAGCGTTTCCGGCACGCGGGCAACCTGCAGCATGGCTCCGATGCGCTGGCGTGTAGTACGTTCGCTGGGGCTCTGCCCGAAGATTCTGGCGGTCCCCTCAGAGGGCTGCAACAGCCCCAGCATGAGCTTGACCGCCGTAGTTTTGCCTGCGCCGTTGGGCCCCAATAGCGCCACCACTTCACCCGGGCGCAGCGTCAACGTCAGCCCGCGCAAAGCTGTGTGCGAACCATAATGATGCGTTACAGCGTTCAGTTCCGCAGGGGCCATGTCGTTACCCAGGGACGCCTGTGTAGCTACCGTGCCGCTCATAATCTCAACCTCACGAATAACTCCATGTACAAGGTACGCCGCAAAGTTCGGCTCGGTTCAGAAGCTCTTTCCCAATCCTGCCTGTATGTTGTCGTGCCAACGGACTGCATTCACTTCACACCACACGGCTGTAGCGATATCCATTTGCCGCCAGCACCCCAAGCAGCTCATCGGCCTGGTCGCGGCCGCGGGTTTCCATGGTGATATCGATGGTTGTGTCGCCCAGGTTGACCCCGTAGTAAGCGCGGTTATAGAGCGTATCCACGATGTTGACGCCGTGCTCCGCAATGATCTTGGTTAAATCCTGCAGGGCTCCGGCGCGGTCCAGCAGATGAATGCGCAGGCGAATCAAGCGTCCGTCCTGCACCAGGCCACGCTCGATGATGCGGGACAGCAGCGTCACATCGATATTGCCGCCACACACCAGAACCGCGGTGCGAGCGCCTTGCAGGGATGTCCGATGCTGCAGCAGAGCTGCCAGGCCAGTTGCGCCCGCGCCTTCCGCCAGCGTCTTTTCCCGCTCGAGCAACACAAGAATGGCCGCGGCGATCTCGTCCTCATCCACGGTCACCATCTCATCCACATAGGCCTGCACCAGCGGCAGGGTTTTTGCCCCTGCACGGCGCACTGCGATGCCGTCGCTGATGGTTGTTGCGGCATCAATGGTGACGGGTTGGCCTGCGTCGAGAGCGGCCTGCATGCTGGGCAGACGCAAGGTTTGTACACCAATGACGCGCACATTTGGCTTTAGCGACTTGATTGCACAGGCAATGCCACCGATCAAACCGCCGCCGCCCACAGGCACAATCACGGCCTCCAGGCCGTCCACCTGCTCCAGCATTTCAAGCCCGATGGTGCCCTGCCCCGCAATGACATCTGCGTCGTCAAACGGGTGGATGAACGTCGATCCATCCGCTTCGCAACGACGCATGGCTTCGGCGTAAGCATCGTCGTAGTTGGCGCCATGCAGCACCACATTTGCTCCAAAGCGCCGGGTAGCCGTCACCTTCACCAGCGGCGTGGGCTCGGGCATCACAATGGTGGACCGTATGCCGCGACGGGTCGCATGGTAGGCAACGCCCTGTGCGTGGTTTCCTGCGCTGGCTGCAATGACGCCCCGACGCTCCTGCTCTGGCGACAGCTGCAGCAGGCGGTTGAGCGCTCCACGTTCTTTGAAAGCGCCGGTCATCTGCAGGTTTTCCAGCTTCAGATGAACCGTTTGTCCGGTCAAATCGCTTAGCGTGCGCGAGTGGGCACAAGGCGTCAGGTAAACGGCGTCGCGGATACGTGCACGCGCGGCCTGTACGTCCTGCACCGAAATGCTCAATTGCTGGTTCGTTTCTAGAAGTGGCATTGTGTGCCTTCTAGACTAAGCTGTTTTTCCGCGACTTACCTGTTGTTCTGCATGCCTCGCATCCAGGTGCTGCTGCAGACTTAAAAGCACCTTGCTCAAAGTCGCGTTAAAGGCGCGCAGCTCCTTTGCGGATGAGGTACCCCAGATCTGCTGTTCGATATCCCTCGCCAGCGACAGGCCTCGCCTCAATACCTGCTGCCCGGCGACGGTCAGCGTGGCTGACAGTACACGCCGGTTGCTGGAAGAAGCGGAACGCGTGATCCAGCCCGCGCGCTCTGCCTTGGTCACAATCGCCTGCATGCTTTGCGGCGTGATGTAGCAGGTACGTGCCAGCTCTGCCGCGGAAGTCTCTGCGCGGTCGTTCAAGGCGTTCAGCATACGCAGCTGCGCGAGGGTGATGTCCTCGCCTTCCAGCGCCCCCTCCAGAAGGGTGCGGTAGCCGGTCAGCAGACGCTTCATGCCGACGGATAGCTCGCGCTGCTGGGCGCTCCGCTTCTCCTCTTTTGTTCTATGCATGGGTATCAGCCTGCTGATACTGTATATCAGCTTACTGATATGTCTACACTCATCGACCAAGCCGAATGGAAGCCAAAGCACAATCCATGGCTGATTGCGCTTACCGTAACGCTGGCCACCTTCATGGAGGTGCTCGATACTTCGATTGCCAACGTAGCGCTGCCACACATTGCAGGTTCGGTGGGCGCCTCGCAGGAGGAAGCCACATGGGTGTTGACCAGCTACCTGGTCGCCTCTGCGGTCATTTTGCCGATTTCCGGATGGCTGTCCAATCGCATCGGGCGCAAGCGTTTCTACATGATCTGCGTGGCAGTGTTTACTGTTTGCTCGCTGCTGTGCGGCTTTGCACCGACCCTGCCGCTGCTGATCGGTGCACGCATCCTGCAGGGGCTTGGCGGCGGCGGACTTGCCCCGAGTGAGCAGGCGATCCTGGCGGACACGTTTTCCATTGAGAAGCGCGGACAGGCATTTGCACTCTACGGCACCGCCGTTGTCATCGCCCCTGCCATCGGCCCAACCCTGGGCGGCTGGATCACGGATAACTACAACTGGCACTGGATCTTTTTTATCAATCTGCCCATTGGGCTCTTATCGCTGTATCTCTCCAACCGCATGGTGGAGGACCCGCCAGAGCTTGTAGCCCGCACCAAACGCCGCGATCCCGTGGATTTTCTGGGCCTGCTCTCCGTTGGAATCGGCGTCGGTCTGCTTGAGTTCACGCTGGACAAGGGCCAGGAGAAGGACTGGTTTGGATCTGGCGAAATCCAGCTTACGGCCGCCCTTGCAGTCGTGATCCTGGTGTTCTTCGTCTTCTGGGAGTGGCGGCACGTTGATCCGATCGTCGACTTGAAACTGCTCAAAAATCGGAACTTCGGCACGGCAGTCTTTCTGCAATTAATTCTTGGTATGGTGCTGTTCGGGTCCACGGTGCTGATCCCGCAATACCTGCAGACTATGCTGGGCTACACCGCCGAGCGCGCAGGCCAGGTGCTGTCACCAGCAGGCCTGGTGATGATGCTGAT
>JBPBPZ010000106.1:0-9321 GCA_050954525.1 Janthinobacterium lividum | reverse complement strand
GAATCCTCCTTGTGACCCGAAATCCTAAATCCAGCCGCCGCCAGTGCCGCCACCACCAATGCAGCATCCGCCGCGCCAGCGGCTTAGTTCAAACGCCGATATCGTCATCTAGGCACAACGTTCTCCGAAAATCGTGTTTTGGGAAAGAGACAGCCGAGGGCGGAGGGCGGCTGGTCGCCTCAAGCGCCAATTCTCGTTACCCATCCAAGCGCGTGACTGTCAACAGCGATAGTTGCTTTGAGCGAATTATGATTCCGCGTTAAGGTTGGCCGGAATAATTGACTGTGACATCGCCAATTTTATGTCTCTGGTTCACGATCCAATCAGGATTCGTCCCAGGTTCCGTTGTGGTAAGGGTGAGCAGATTTGGTCCTGTCCACTGGATGCTGACACTCCGATCTGCCAGCGTAAAGCTGCTGTGTCGCCAGTAACTGATAATTGCGCGCTTCATCTCGAGCGTCGTTGGAACGTGATCGCTAATGAGAACTGCGTAACGAGGACCGTTCAACGCCTGGTGGTCGGTCCGTTGGATCTCAAAAGCGACCCTATTTGGCGAGTAGGAAACGGCTCGAAGAATCTCGTAATGGCCGTCAGAATCTAGGTCCCCATCGAAAAGGAAGAACCCAAGCCCTCCGAGCACAGTGAGAACAACACCAAAGACGCCCAGGCCAATTCGTTGTCCAGTTCGCATGATAGGAGAATAAGCTTTGCACCCTGTACAGTGTGGGATCGGTCCTTGGAAGTCGGTTTTAGGAAACAGCAACACCGAACCTCCCGCAAGCGCCGTTTTCAGGAAGCTGCTGTTGGGATGGCCCACGAACAGCAACAAGCTATCTCGTTAGGCCGTCCCTTACAGTCTTGTCCAGCACCGAGATCTTGCTCTGCAAACGCGTTTGTGATGCTGCCGAGTGCAGCGCTCTAAGGAATTGCTCGGCTAGCTCATATTGGATAGGCCTTTGCTCAGAGCCAGTCAGCGGCCTATACTCATCTCGTTTCCGAAGCCTGTTTGCAAGCGTGTGCAGACAGGAGTAGCACTTCGACCTACGCTGCGAGGCGGATATGAACCGCATGACCGTACTTCTTCCCATCACGCTGGCCGCCGTGCTCTACAGCCCGGCATCGCAGGCGCAATCAACCGCCGCCTCTGTCTCATCTGTCTCGCCTAGCCAAGACACCCTTAAGAACAAGACTCAGGATGCGCCGTTGTCCGAGGCGCAAGTCTCTGTTGGTCCTGAAGCCGCGAATACGGTCCGCATCGTTCGCCTGAGCCAGGCCAACGGTAAGGTCGAATTGGACCGCAACATTGGCCTTGGATTCGAAGTCGCCTTCAATAATCTTCCTGTCGCGCAGGGCGCACGGCTTAAGACCAGCGACGGCTCCGCAGAGGTAGAGTTCGAGGATGGTACGACGCTTCGGCTGATCCCGGACACGCAGGTGGACTTCACGCAGCTGGCTCGTTCGGCTGCGGGTGCCACGCTGTCCAGCATGAACGTGCTCAGGGGAACGGTCTATGTCTCACTCAACAAGACCAAGGGCAACACATTCAACTTGTCCTCCGCGGATGGCGTCATCAAGCCGCGACCAGGAGCTCATCTGCGACTCGAAGTCAAAGATCTGGAAAGTCGTCTTTCCGTCGTCAACGGCACCGTAGATTTCACTGACACGTCAGGCTCCCGAGAAGTTGGCAAGATGAAGAGCCTCATCTTTAGTACCACTACGCCCGCTGCTGCAGACCTAATCGCCGGCGTTGAAGATGCGCCTTTTGATACCTGGGATGAGAAGCAGACCGAGTACCACAAGCGCTACAGCCACGGAAACGCTCTCGCCGGCTCGGGTTCCACTTACGGTCTTGCAGACCTCAACTACTATGGGTCGTTTTCAAACGTAGACGGCTGCGGACGTATCTGGCGTCCCTACTTCACATCCGCCGCGTGGGATCCCTACGCGAGCGGCATCTGGGCCATGTATCCCGGAAGCGGCTATAGTTGGGTGTCTCCCTATCCCTGGGGATGGGCTCCATTCCACTACGGCTCATGGCTGCAATGCGGCGGAGGCTGGGGATGGCAACCTGGTGGTGGTTGGTACGGTCTCAGCACCATCCGTGACCCGCGTTGGGATCACGAGCATCATCATCATCCTCATGACCCGTCCCGCATGCATCCCTTCCCGCCGCGGCCTCACCCGGGTCCGGGTAAGCCTGGCTCCATGATCGCGGTAAGCCAAAAGCCGCTCACGTTTTCTCATGTAGATCCTGCTACTCGCTCGTTCAACTTTCGGAATGACTCAGCGGGCCTTGGTGTTCCGCGCGGCGAGTTCAGCAAGCTGAACAAACTCTCCGAAATGGCAGGCAAGGCTGGATCGAGCAACGTTCCCCTGTTCTCCATTCCGCCGAACCGCTCGGACCTCTTGCCAGTCGGCAGTGGCGGCCTTTCTGTGCGGGACGACAGAGCATCAGGAACGCGCGTCGGCGATCATGCAGGCTTCTTTAATCGCCCGGGCAATCAGAATCGGGATTCGCGTAGCACCTACGCAGAGCGAGGTGGCGGCAGCTACTCCGACGGGCGGCACAACGGCGAAACGAACGGCTCGTCCACTCTACAGGGAGCCGCCCAGGCAGGCACAGCGGCAGCTTATACAGGCGGCAACCACCGGCAGGGCAATGGCGTCGGTAACGTCGGTTACAACGGTTCACCTCGCGCCGGCAACAGCGCCGCCGCCGGATACAGCAGCGGTAGCTCGGACAACAGAGGAGGTTATGGCGGTGGTCCGCGCACAGGCGGCAGTGTGGGCAGGTATTCGGGAGGCGGCGGCGGATACTCCGGCGGCTCACGCCCCAGTGGCGGCAGCTACTCCGGTGGATCCGGTAACTCTGCAGGAGGCTCCCGGGCCGGCGGAGGGTACTCAGGCGGTAGTGGAGGCGCTCACGCGTCCGCCCCGGTTCCATCAAGCCCTGCTCCTGTTACACCCTCCGCTCCTGCGCCATCGGTGCCGGGTGGGCACAGATAGCGAGAGACTAACTTCCAAGCGGATCGCCTCCGTCAACAATGGTGGGAACTCTGCTTCCGGCATAAGTAGCCAGTCAAAAAGCCCCTGTGTTGGGGTCAGATCAATCGAGCATCAGCATTCTGCTTCCGAGAAAAGCTGGGTTTCAGAATGGACGGCGCGGACCTGATCCGGTTGCTGAAAACGCCATTTCCTAGATCAACGTGTTCACTGACGAGAATGCGACTATCGTCCCTAATTGCGGCGCAAGTTAGCGAGAATCATGGCTTCGGGAGCTACGCTACCGCTGGTGCAGTTGCCTGGTTGGAGGTTCTAATGCGGAAACAGTCGCATCTCTTGCTCCTAGTTACATTGCTCGTTTTGCCGGTCGGGTTTGCAAAGGATAAAGCGAAGGCCGTCCTACCCAGCTACATCCTGAAGGCAAAAACGGTGAGCGTCCTCATCGACCCCAACTCGGGAATCGAAGTGGCAGATCCCCAGGCAAACCGGACAGCGCAGAAAGATGTAGAGACAGCTTTACTCAAGTGGGGGAGGTTCGAACCTGTGATCGACTCCGCTACTGCGGAGTTGTTGATCGTAGTGAGACGAGGCAACGGAAAGGTCGTTAACTCCACGCTACCAGCACCCCAGCAAAACCGAAGACCCAGCGTCATCAGCGGAGACGACGCAAACATCCTGGTAGGAGGTCAGCGCGGGACTGAACCGAACTCACCGAACCATCCAGACACGTCGCTGCCTGGAAGACCACACCCACAGATTGAGGCCGGAGAACCGGATGATTCCTTCCTGGTGTACGAGGGGCAGCAAAGGGACGCTCTCGACTCCAATCCAGGTTGGCGTTACGTCGCAAAGGACGGACTTCGCCCACACAACGTACCGGCTGTTGATGCGTTTCGCAAAGCCATTGAGGATGCGGAAAAAGCTGCCGCTGCCAAACCGTAGTATTTAGTCCTGCGCAGCGCCGTTGCAGTCACCGAAACACAAACGTTTCTTGAAAGTCTGGTTTGCGGAAATGCTGGCTCGTTAGTTGCCCACAACGTCCGTTTGCGCGATGTAATCGGGTCTGCCATCTGTCACAACAACTACCATCCTCGACAGCGGCCAATGCGATCTCAGCGAAAACAAGCTTTCGAAGACTTCAGTTATCCATTGAAGCGCGCTTCTCGAGAGCGCGGCAGACCCTCTTCAGCGCGGGCCGGCTTCATGGCTCGTCGTAGTAACCCTGTGTGTTCGCCACTGAAACATCGGGCCGGCCCACGATTTTCACCTGCAGAGAATGGTATTCGTGGGTCGTTGCTGCGGGGTGGGCATCGAAAGCGATCACGTAATGGCTTTCTGCATCACGGAAACAGGCAGCGATCTCTTGAGCAAAATCCGCACTTTGATCCATCACGTCACCACCGCTGTATAAGGAGAGCACCTGCAGAGATAAGTTTCCAGCTTTCGCCTGTTCCGCAGTGTGAACTGGAGCAACGAAGTTCTTGTAGTCCCTCTGGTCTCCACCCGAAATACGACGAAGCGATACGTTATAAACCGTTGTCTGCGACTCTCGAATAGCATTCTTCACGGCGACAATGCTTTCGAAATAGCTCTGTCTGGCATGTGGGGAATCCGCGACGAACTCGGATTCACTCAGTAAAGGCCAACCTTGTCCGAGCCATACCAGCACACATCTTCCTGGGAGGTCCTGCTGTGCGAGCACGAGGTGCAGCAGGGCTGGAACTGCGGACTTAAACCGCCGATTAAGACTCGATAGCTTATGCGCCCTCGCAACGGCATTGGCCTGGCTGGTGGGCATAGTAGCTAAATCGTGAGAACTCATCCTGTCCGCCGGAGAAAGCGCCTCGCCCGTGCCACTTGCTTCATCCATATGAGAGATCAGCGGAAGAGCCCTTAGCTGTGAGACGAGATCTTCGCCCTTCTGCGACTCTTGACCGAGGATGGCACCGGCGTCAGTAACAACGGCCAATGACAGCGGGTAGCCGAGCAGCCCATGCTTTCGAGTAAGGAAGGCCTCGAGGGCCTTACGTTCTTCCATAAGCTCGCGCGTGGAAGTATCGATCGTATCGAAAACCAAGACCCCATGAACCGGCTCTAGTGATTGTTGGCCAGCGAGTTCCCGAAAGGATTGAAGAGGTTCCGAACGAGTGCCGTCTAAAAGAGTCACGTTCTCTGAGAGCAGATGGTGCACAGGCGCACCTGACGGATCTCGAACGACAACATTCAGGATGATGTGGTGCTGGGCCGCCCACTCTGCTTTACGGTCCTCAAGAGACTTAAGTTGTGGCGATGTTGGCAACGCTGTCACTTCATGCGCTTGTGCGAAAAGTGATACATAGATCAGCCAGTGAGCAACGAACAACATCGCCTTCTGCATGTCATACCCTTTCAGCAGGCCATCTGCCCTTCCTCAGGACAGCTCCTTTCGCGCAGTCTCTAACTACAGAGTCGACTCCGCTGAGATAGGATACCCGGTTCAAACAGGGCTACAGCGTAAGTAGACGTGCCTGCGAAGTTAGGTTTGCGGAGATCAGGCCTGCACAGTTTCCGAAAACCCTGGCGGTCTCAACTGATCGATGCAACACTCGCTTGGAGTTTACTGGCCGGAGTTTCAAAGCCCAAGGTTTGTCGAGGGCGTTGATTAAGGCGTAAGGCTACCTTGTCGAGATCTGCCTGGGAGTAACCGGACAAGTCGGTCTTTCTTGGGAAGTACTGTCGCAGAAGACCGTTGGTGTTCTCGTTTGTGCCGCGCTGCCATGGACTTTGCGGGTCACAGAAGTAGACGTCGACCTCCGTGGCCACCGTGAAGGTTTTGTGTTTGGCCATCTCCAGCCCTCGGTCCCAAGTGAGCGAACGCCTCAGCGACGCCGGGAGTTTACGAACCTGCCGGCTCAGCGCGGCGACAACAGTCGCTGTGTCCTTATTGGATACTTGACCAGGAGGGTGAAGCGCGAGTGCCGTTCCACGAAAGTTGCGATGTGACTGTTGCCGGTACCGCTAAGCAGGTCTCCCTCCCAGTGACCAGGGATAACCTTGACTGATCAGTCCATTGACCACGTTGACGAAACTAACTGTTGATCCACACCAAAGGAGAAGCCATGCCCAGAATGAGGAACCAGCTAAGCTGTGATGCCGGGCGCCAGGATTGCCCGGGCGGCAGGTCAACCGGGAGAGATTTATGCAGCCTGCTTCTGGAGGTGGAGAGATGGGGCAGCTTGCCATTGGCAGGGGTGCTTGCGGTGGGTGTTGCCGTGGGCCAAGCGACGCACAGGAGCGAGGTGCCGGCACCGCTCAATCTGCCGCATCCTGAAGCAGCGACGGACGCTCCGTACGCTCCACAGCCACTATTACCCGGAGGTGTGGTCATCCCCCTGTATCCGTCGGGATCGCCGCTGCTCCATGCGCAACGCGTGCGTGAACCAGAGCGTTACTCGATGAACCAGGCCGTTCCAGGGCGCATTGAGAACGTGGTCAACATCCATGTTCCTTCCATTGAGGTGCACACAGTGGAAACCGGCATGAATACGGGATCTACTGTCATCCTGATCGCGGGTGGTGGCCACCGAACCCTGAACACCGGGCCTGAAGCCGCTGATTTTGTCTCGTTCTTTTCAAACTACGGGGTGAATACGGTTATCCTGCGAAACCGTCTGCGGAACGATGGCTACAACGTAGCGACCGATGCGGTCGTCGATGCGGAGCAGGCCATTCGGCTCGTCCGCGCTTACGCGACCGAATTTCACCTGGATGCGGAGAGAATCGGCGTTATGGGCTTTTCCGCTGGCGGAGAGCTGGCATCCGCAGCTGCGATTCTGTATCCGGAGGTGGACACATCACCGAAGGACGTAGGTCAGGCTGTGGAAGGTGTGTCTGCCCGCCCTGACTTTGTCGCTCTCGTGTATCCAGGACCAACGCCGTTCGCGCCCGATCGCAAGCCGCCTAAGATTCCGCGCGACATGCCACCGTCCTTTCTCGTGTGCGGCGGCTCGGGAGACCAAGTGCACGCGGTCTGGGCCGTTGAATACCTCTCTGCCATGCTTGCCAAGAACGTGCCCAATGTCGAGATGCACATCTATGCCAATGGGCGTCACCCGGGGGATTTGCTGAGGGATGGAAGCCACATGACAGGCGGTTTGAGTGATCGGAATGGCACGCCCTTCGGCACATGGCAGATCCGCTTCATCGATTGGTTCCGCGATCTTGGCTTTCTCCAGAAACCTGGCATTCCCACGAAATCTCAAAAGGATCTTGTAGGTTATGAAGCCGGGATGACCGCCCCTTAGCGTGGTACCTGCATGCACAGGAAGTTAGCTGGTTCGGCTCTGTTGCACAATTTCGCAGCGGGGCACCCTGACCCGTTTCAGCTTGGGATCAAACAAACCTCATGTTCGAGGTGAATAGACCAAGTCCTCAGCGCGTACCCCTCCTGACTTAGGGAGCGAACCTAAGTTGTCACGGTTATCCTGATCATGATGAGTGCACCATCCATTTAGGGACGTGTGAGTCCGTCGATCGCCTTGTGCCGAACGCTGTCGCGAGTTTCCGAGCGTCTGTTTCGCGCACCATGCCGGGAGGGCGGGTAGTAGCGTCTACCCTGGCTCGCGGATCCAATGGGCTGCCGCTCTGCCGCTGGTGCGATCTCGAGATTGTTGCCAAGCGGCGACGTACATTCTGCTCGGACTATTGCGTGGACCAGTGGCGTCTGCGTACAGATCCAGGGTATGTCCGCGACCGTGTGTTCGCGCGCGATGCCGGTGTATGTGCCGGCTGCGAGGCGGATACCGTGCGGATCTTCGCCGCGCTCAAGCGTTCTCGCGGCCCCGTTCGAGAGGCAGGGCTGCGCTTCTATGGGGTGAAGAGCATCACCAGCCGGCGCTCGCTGTGGGATGCCGACCACATCCGGCCCGTGGTTGAAGGGGGCGGACAATGCAACCTCGGTAACCTGCGAACACTGTGCGTGGCCTGCCACCGCAAGGCAACGGCCGCGCTGCGGGCGCGGATGGGCCAGCGGCTATCCGGCAGAAAGGCTAGGGAATCAGAGTTCCTGTGCAAATCATGACGGCTAGGGTGCAGACAAGCTAGAGCCACGGGTTCAGAGAGAACGTCCCTCAAGCTGCGAGGGCCCGCGGCCTTTCTGAATGTGAATGTGTCTGATGACAACTGCACGCAGGGTAGCTTTCGATTTTCCGTTGAGCAAGATCTGAGGAAGGATGCTTATGAGCGGCAAGCCGGGTACAAATATCTAGTCGGGCAAGGGAAAGCGGCGCTACGTACCTATCTGCGTGACCACTCTGCGGGGGCAGAATAAGCAGTTCAACTGCTCAAGGCTCTGAGATGAGCACGGAGGGACAGCACTCCGAAACTTTGCGGCAATCCAACTGGAGCAGATAGAAGGGAGCTAGAACGCTAGAGACGATGGCTAGACGCGTGAGCGCTGATGGGCTCCAGATTAGGAGTTGGCAGGTTCGCTATCAAGCCTTTGTGCTGGCATTCGAAAACCATCTATCTGGCCCGGTCGTGTCCCACCATTTGAATGGCCTTAAAGCCGGCTCCCGCGGCAACGTTCCGCGCGCAGACATCACTTCGCTTATAGCTTCGATCTGCTAAAGATGCGCTCGGTCATCGGCGGGCGTCCCATTTGACCTAGCGGTTCTAACAGACAGAACCATGAGACTTCTGCTGATAAGCGCTTACACGCTCGCTATACAGAATTCTTTATAGGAGCTGGTGACACGGACGCTGCTGGATGGTTCAGGAGCCTGTGCCTTGAACCAGCTTTTGGATCCTAGGCGCTATGGCGGCATCGAGAAGATCCAGATCGTCTAGGTTGGCCACGGTCACTCCGGTGAACAGATTCCATTCCTCGATGATCGTCAGAGACTCGCCTGTAGGAACAACACGATGTGGCCCAAGCAGCTCAAGCTCCTGGAAGCGACCTTCGGTATAGACCTCGGTGTTAACGCCATAGTCCGGGTATTCGGCACGCTCATCATGTGTGAACCTCTTCACAAAAAGCAGGTCGCCTACCAAGTGCGCGCACCAGTTCTGCTTGTTGCGCAGACCCAGTTTCTGTGATGTTGGTCGGGATGGATCGCCGCGCAGTAGGAGGTACTTCAAGCCCAGGGTGAAACGTGGGTCCTGGAGGTCCGTGAAGGCGCACAGGGAGACCGGTTGCGTCACGGGAAGATAGTCGTCATGTGTTTGGAAGGGAACCCGAGGCACAATTGAGGTACCAGGTTCGACGACGCTGATGGCCCAGGCGGCAATATCGACAGGCCACAGGTTGTGACTCGTGACTGTCTGCTCAAGACGGACCGT
>JBPBPZ010000079.1:0-9341 GCA_050954525.1 Janthinobacterium lividum | reverse complement strand
CGCACGCAGGGCAATCGGTCGCGGACATGTACTGCATGTAGAACTCGCGGAAGGCCTCGCTCTTGGACTCCTCCATGGTGTCGCGCAGGTAGCCGAAGATGCCATGAAATCCGGTGCGTCCCGCCTCGTTGCGCGGCGGACCGTACAGCAGCAGCTTCTGGTGCGGCTCCGGCAGGTCCTCAAAGGCGAGCTTCAGATCGATCTTCGCTTTGTCGGCAAACAGCTTGATCAGTCGCTGCAGGTAGGCTGAGCCCGCGCCTGGTCCCATGGCACCGTCGAGCAGCGGCTTCGACCAGTCAGTGATGGTCTTGCCGGGATCGAAGTCGTAGATGCTGCCCAGGCCGTTGCACTCCGTGCAGGCGCCGTAGGTGGAGTTGAATGAGAACGAGCGCGGCTCCAGCTTGGGCACGTTAATGCCGCAGTCCGGGCACGCCATGCTCGACGAATACAGCGTCTCGTCCATGCCATGAATGGCAATCAGCACCAGGCCATTCGCCATCGCAAGCGCCTTTTGCACGCTGGCCTCCAGGCGGCGCGTATCGGGCTTGCCGGTATCGTCGAGCTTCAGGATCACGCGATCCACCACGGCTTCTACCGTGTGGTTCTTGCGCTTTTCCAGCCGCATGCCTTCCGTGATCTCAATCATCTCGCCGTCAACGCGAGCGCGGAATCCCTGCTGGTCCAGCGCTTCCAATTCTTCGCGGAACTCGCCCTTGCGGCCGCGCACCAGTGGTGCCAGAACGGTGATGCGTTCACCCGGCTTCAGCGCGACGACGCGTTCGACGATCTGGTCGGCGGACTGCCTGGAGATCTCGTGTCCGCACTGCGGGCAATGTGGTTTGCCCACGCTGGCCCACAGCAGGCGTAGGTAGTCGTAGATTTCGGTAATGGTGCCGACTGTGGATCGGGGTGAGCGCGAGGTCGTCTTCTGCTCGATGGAAATGGCCGGCGACAGGCCGTCGATGGCATCGACGTCAGGCCGCTCCATCTGATCAAGAAACTGGCGTGCATAGGCGGACAGCGTTTCGACGTAGCGGCGCTGACCCTCCGCGTAGATGGTGTCAAAGGCGAGGGAGCTTTTGCCGGAACCCGAAAGACCTGTCACCACCGTCAGCGAGTTGCGTGGGATGCTGACGTCGATGTTCTTCAGGTTGTGGTGGCGTGCGCCGCGGACGGTAATGTGCGTGATGCTCATGTTTAGGAGCGGCGCTACCTGCCGCACCATCTAGGGTACGGCATGTTGTGGCCACTTGCTTCAGGCACACTGGAGGTGATCCATTCTGGTCCGTGCCCGGTCAGCTGTGTGGCCGGTATCCGTCTTGCCACTGCCTGCGGTCAAGGATAGGGGCCAAACTGGATGTATCGCGGCCGCAAGCCGGATGTTGACCTGTTCAGGAGTTTGTTGTGACAAGTGTTGTTCTGCTGTGTGCTGTACTTGCAAGTCTTGCTGGCGGTGTTTTGCTGGCGTATGGTCTGTGCGACGCCATGTTTCACGTCTTCCGCATTCATTCCATCCAGGCCGCGCAGCAGCGTGCGGCAACCCGCGCCGAGGAACAGCTGGTCGCTTCCGCCCGTTTGGACATTGCCTAGTTCAGCCCTGCCGAGCCTTATTACCGGTGGTTGGTGTTTTGCTGCTGTCGGTTGCGCAACTCTTCGAAAATCTGCTCTGGCGTCTTAACGCCGTCCGATGATTGTGGCTGACCAGTCGCCGCAGCCGATGTGTCGGCTGCGCTTCCATTCCCCGTCGCACTAGTGTCGTTTAGAGGTACCGCCGGACCCGCTTGTTGGCTTCCTTGCTGAGTCTGTGCGGGAAGTCCGCTGAAACTGTCCGGCGAGGTGTGCCTGCCTGGACGTGGTTGCGCCAGATTGACGTCAGCGGGATCCTCCATCGCCATGGGCTGGGTGGCTGAGGGTGGTGTGGGGCCGCCGCTGCGGGTCGTCAGGATGAGTTCTTTCGGCTGCGTCTGGCTGCCATTCACCAGCAACAAATTCACGTTCAAGCCGTTGAACAGATCGGCCAACACCTGTTGAACGGGTGCGGGTCCATAGCTGCCGAAGACCTGCTCGTCTGGTATGCCTCCTGTCACCCGCATGCCGGTGGTGCGGGCTACCTGTCGAAGCAGGTTGCGCAGGCTGTCGCCGTTCCCCTTGACTGATAGGACGGAGCCCGTCCAGGTAACCTGTCCTTGTCCGCTATGTGTCGCTGGAACTACAGGCCTGGCAGACGGTAGGTTCGAGACGGATTGTGTCGGGGCCGTAGGGGGTATTGCGACAGAAGAACCCGTCTGAGCACATGCCGATCCCCAGAACAAAAGAAAACACGTTGCGCCGGTCAGCTTCTGCATGGATCACCTTGTTTCTCAGCCATCTAGTCTGTGAGACATTCCATTGATCCTTATCGGAGCAAGGACTGCTGTACTTGCACTAAACTGGTACCGCACGTGCAGGTCTGCTGAGAGGATATCGCCGAATGCGCGCTCTACGCTTGCTTATCCTGGGTGGACTGCTGCTTCCGGCAGTCGGTGCGTTCGCCGAACCATGCACTACCCAGTCACAGATGGTGCCCGCCGAGCGGGACACGCTGGTGCGTGTCGGCACCGAGCTGGCCGCGATGGTAGCGGCAAACAACGTAGAAGGTGTGCGTGCGCAGACTATGCCGCAATTCGCACAGGAGTTCCGCGGTATTCAGGACGCGATCCGCACGTCCGCGCCGCACCTGCAGGGCGCGAGTTTTGTACCGGACACACTTTGGATCCTGGATGCATCCGCAGCAAAGCCCGGCCCCGATGGAAGTCCGCAGGATGCCCAGTTTTTCTGCACGTTGAACGGGAGTGCTTCGCAGACGAGCTTTCTGATCCCTGCGTTGCCGGCCGGGCGGTACGCGCTTGCCGTGTTGGACACCGCAGGCACGTCCGAACCGTGGCAGATCGCTATGCTGCTGCGGCAGAGTGCTTCAGGCACCTGGCAACTTGGTGGCCTGTTCCCACGAGCTACTGCTGCAGCCGGGCATGACGGCCTTTGGTATTGGCGTGCTGCCCGCGACTTCGCCGCAAAGAAGCAGGCCTGGAACGCCTACGTGTACTACACGGAAGCTGAGCAGTTGTTGAAGCCCGTTACCTTTCTGAGCAGCACCCACCTGGAGACGCTGCAAAGCGAGCGAGGCAGATCTGCGCCAGCTGCCCTGTCTGGCGGCATAGGCGCCACACAGCCGCTGGTGATCGCAGGTGCGCATGGTACGGAGGTCCGGGTAACCAGTCTGGGTGCGGAAAACGCGCCGGACCGCAGCGGCGGCCTTGACCTGTTGGCGCATGTGCCGGTCACGGATGTGCTTGCAGACCCGGTCGCATCCCGTGCGCGCAACGCTGCCGCAGCCCGTGCGCTCATCGCAGCGTACCCGGAACTACGCGCGGCGTTTCATGGCGTCTGGATCGTGGCGGACCTGCCAGGCGGCGGCACCTACATCAGCGAGGAGCCGATGGCGTCGCTCTAGTCGAAGCGAAGCCTGGCCGGTACACTGAACGAATGTCGCATACGCCAAAATCGCTGTGGGATGCGATCCGCGAACGCCGCAGCACACCCTCGTTTGATGGCAGTGAGATCCCTGCCGAGGATATTCGAAGCATCCTGGAAGCCGGTCTGACCGCGCCCTCCGGCTATAACGTGCAGCCCTGGCGCTTCGTGGTGGTGCAATCTCCGGAACAGAAAAAGCGCCTGCGCGCTGCATGTTTCAACCAGGCCAAGGTAGAAGAGGCGTCCGTTGTGATTGCCTGCTGCGGCGATGCGGATAGCTGGCGGCGCGACGCAGACGACATTGTTCGCATGGGCCTGACCGGCGGCATGAGCGAAGGGTACGCTGCGCAGCTGAAAAGTTATGTCGAGAGCTACCTGCTGTCGCTGAATACCGACCAGATGCATGGCTGGCTGAACAAGCAGGTAACCTACGCATCCACCTACATGCTGCTGGCTGCCGAGGTGATGGGGTACGACACTGCCGCCATGGAAGGGTTTGAGGAAGACAAAGTAAGGGAAGCATTGCGCCTGCCACTGAGCTACTGGGTGGTCTCGCTGCTCGCGATTGGTCGCCTGAAGGGGCCCGACAAGTACTTTGGTGGCCGCTTCGACCTGAACCACACCTGCTTTGCAGAAGAGTTCGGTAAACCGCTCAAGTGATGCCGCGTCTGCCTAGAAGGCGCCGTCCGAGGTGGCCGCTTGCAGTCGTTGGTTCGGTCTTGTTGGTGTTCGTCTTTGCAGGATTTGTCTACTACAACCCCTTTTGGCTCATTGACCGGGGTGTAAACGCCTACCTGCGAGCGCATTCGGTTCTCGACCGGCATGTTGAGGTCGACGGGAACCGCATCCATTACCTGGAGGCACGGCCCTCCGCAACCGGACCGGAAAAGCCCATTGTGCTGGTGCACGGCCTGGGTGCGCGGGCAACGGACTGGGCACCCATGATCCCGAAACTGGCCAAAGCTGGATACCACGTCTATGCCCTTGACCTGCTTGGATACGGAGCCTCGCCCAAGCCTGCGGATGGTGACTTCTCCCTCACGGGTGAGGAACGGGTGCTGACCGGTTTCATGCGGCAGCTGGGTGTCCCCAAGGCAGATGTTGCAGGTTGGTCGATGGGCGGCTGGATCAGCATGTTGTTTACGCTGGACCACCCGGAGATGGTGCGCCGCCTTCTGCTGTTCGACAGCGCGGGCCTGTACTTCGATCCTGACTTTTCGGGGTCGCTGTTTGCGCCGTCTGACCGGGCCGGCCTCGAACGTCTTATTGCGCGCATCGAGCCGGACAAGCCGTTCCTCAAGGTTCCAGGCTTCGCTGTATCCGGGATGGTGCGCAGGCTCCAGGCAAACCGCTGGATTATTGAGCGTTCCTACCGCAGCATGGTCAGCGGACGCGAGGTTCTCGACTTCAGGCTTTCGCAACTGCAACATCCAGTGCTGATCGTCTGGGGAACAGAGGACAAGTTGACGCCGTTCGATCAGGCGGCACGGCTACACGAGTTGATGCCTCAGTCCGCTTTGCTGGGATTCCGTGGCTGTGGGCACCTGGCGGCCGCAGAGTGCGCGCGCGCAATCATCCCGCCTATGCTCAGTTTCCTTGCTGCCGAACCGCCGCCGCCTCCTTCAGCGACTGTTCTGGAAGGCGACCCCCGTTTATTTCAAAGGTAGCTACTCCGCGGCTTTCCACTGGAAGGCGTCTTGCTGGGGCAGGTCCAGGTGTGCCAGAACGCGACAGCAAAACTGCCGCACAATCTCGTCGATGCTGCCGGGCCGGAAGTACATGGCGGGGATGACCGGAAAAATGGTCGCTCCAGCCTCTGCTGCGAGCGTCATGTTGCGTAAGTGGATGCGATTGAACGGTGTCTCTCGCACACACAGGATCAGTGGCCGGCGTTCCTTCAGGCAAACGTCAGCGGCGCGGTCAATAAGCCGGGCAGCAAGGCCGTTCGCAATCGACGCGAGGGTGCCCATGGAACACGGCAGCACGACCATGCCATCGCTGGGATAACTGCCGCTGGCAATGCCTGCGCCCACGTCATCGTTACGCACCAGGTGGACTTTGCCGTGGTTCTCGCCTGCGAGTGCGTCCACAATGCCAGACCGTCCGCTTAGCCCCAGTTCTTCCGCAACGACGCGAAAGGCATGATCTGACACAACGAACTGGACCTGCGCCACGCGATCGTCTGCCTGCAGCATACGCAGCATGCTCGAGGTAAAAATCGCTCCGCTTGCGCCCGTCATTGCCAGGGTCACGTTCTTCTTCGCTTCACTTCCCATAGACACTCATTATGGCGGTGTTTGCGCCGTGATGTTTTCAGACGTCCAGACGCGACCGCCAGCCCGCTATCGGCGTCTGATTATTAGGAGCTATCAAGACAGCAAAGGGCTCCTCGCAGTAGAGGAGTTCGATTGTCGCAGTTACTAGAATTCAGAAACGTGCGGATAGTCTTCGCGTTCCTTCTTTGCTTATTAGCAGCACAGGCTCACGGCAGTGTCAGCCTGTTGATGGAAGAGCCGTTCGGCACGTTTGGAGCTTTCAATCCGACCGGCCATGCTGCCGTATACCTGAGCGGTGTTTGTGCAGAAGAACCGACCCGGCTGCGCCTGTGCCGGGCGGGCGAACAAGGCGTGGTGATTAGCCGGTACCACCGGGTGAGCGGCTACGACTGGATCGCCGTGCCTTTGATCCCTTACCTGTACGCCACGGAAAATCTTTCAGACAAGCCGGACAGCATCACCCCTGCCCTGGAAGCAGATCTACGAGATCGCTACCGTAGGCAGTATCTGCAGGACATAGCACCCAACGGCCCGGACGGTGGCACGCCGGCAGGGGAGTGGATTCAACTAGTCGGCGCGAGCTACGACCGCAAGATTTACGTCTTCGAGATGCCGACGTCACATGAGCAGGACCGCATGCTGGTCGCGAAGTTGAACGATGGCCGCAACAAGAGTCACTTCAACCTCTTCTACCGGAATTGTGCGGACTTCTCGCGCAGCGTCCTGCGTACGCTTTACCCCGACACCATTCCACGGAACTCCATAGCCGACTTCGGTTTGACAACGCCGAAGCACCTTGCACGATCCATGGTGAAGATCAGCGAAAAACGTCCAGAGCTTGGTATCAGAATGTTCCAGATTCCACAGGTCCCCGGTACCACAGCCAGAAGTCATCATGTGGACGGCATTGCAGAGTCACTGGTCCGCTCGAAGAAGTACTTTCTCCCCCTTGCATTCCTGTCACCCACTACAGCCGCTACGCTGGTCGCAGCCTACGTCGGTACTGGCCGGTTCTCCGTGCAGAAGGATGTCCCAATCATGCCGCAGCTACTTGAGCCGGAAACACCAGTCCTGCTCCTGGAAAGCGACGGCATTGCCATCGGCAGCTTCTCTGAGGCAGCTATGGGCATTACATCCGCCTGCTCTGTACCTCCGTCGTCTCACGAGGTTGAAACTTTGCGCGGCGGCTCTGACTAACTCCGGTCACGCAAAAGCGAAAGCAACAATCGTTTGTTGGTGCGGTGGAGTTGTGCAGCCTAGCGTTTCGAGCAGATCATCCACATCAAGGTGCAGTTCGCCCTGCTGTATGGCTTCGAAAGGTGCACCCTGAAAACACAACTCACATACCCCGAAGTCGCCATCTTCTGTACGGAACGGCGGGCCAAAGGTCCGGCACGTCATGGGGCGGTAGTCATACAGGGTGCAGGTGCCTGAAATCGGGTCCAGCACAGGACAGACTTCATCATTTGCAAAGTCTTCGAAGGCGTCCTGCGACACCTCGTCCTGAAACAGCAGGCCTGTAGCTGTATCACCTGGAAATGCTGGCGACAGTCTTGCCTTTGCATCGTGGATACGCCTTCGCAGATTTGTGACAGTCTCAGGGTCCGACAGGTCTAAGGCATGCATGCCTGCCTGAAGCCGTTCTACATCCAGTTGAGAAATGCGAAACACACCAGTGCAGCACTGGTTACAACCTGGCCGGCAAGCAAGCCAGTCGCCGCTGCGTATTGCGGCATCCGCAAGCGCGGCATCGACAATCTGGACCAGCTGTATATCGCCGGGCGGACGCATCCTAGCCCAGGGTCTTTTGAAGGTCTGTCAGGTTGCTACCCAGGACGCGTTCAAAGATGGCAGGTACATTTTCGAGACGGCGTTCCACGTCAAAGGCCCGGGCAATCTTTTCGGGGGAAAGAAGCGAAGTGATCTTTGGATCGGCGCTGACAAGCTCCCGGAATACCAGATCGTTGCTCCACGCGTGCATCGCCAGTGTTTGCACGGTCAGGTATGCGTCTTCGCGAGACATGCCTGCTTCCGCTAAATCAAGTAACAGCTGTCCACTGAAAACCAGGCCGCCGGTCAGGTTGAGGTTTCGAAGCATGCGTTCCGGGTACACCATCAGCTTGTCGATGAGGTTGACCGTCTTCGAGAGCAGGTAATCTGCGAGTGTCGTCTGGTCTGGAAGGATGACGCGTTCCGCTGACGAGTGCGAAATGTCGCGTTCATGCCAGAGGGCGACATCCTCAAGCGCGACCTGGGAGTTTGCCCGCATAACGCGTGCAAGGCCGCAGATGTTCTCGCAGGTGATGGGATTGCGCTTGTGCGGCATGGCGCTGGAACCCTTCTGCTTTGCACTGAAGAACTCCTCGGCTTCCCGTACCTCTGTCCTCTGCAGGTGACGGATCTCCGTGGCGATGCGGTCGAGTGAGGAGGCAAGCAGCGCAAGGGAACCAACGTAAGCTGCATGGCGGTCGCGCTGCAGGACCTGCGTACTGACCTGCGCGGTGTTCAGACCGAGACGCCGGCAAATCTCCTCTTCAAGGGCCGGCGTGACGGTCCCGTAACTGCCCACAGCGCCCGACAATTTGCCGACGCGCATCTCCTCGGCAGCAGCAGAGAAGCGGACGATGTTCCGTTCGCACTCCGTATACCAAAGCAGCAGCTTCAAACCGAACGTAGTTGGTTCAGCATGAACGCCGTGGGTTCGACCGATGCAGGGTGTAGTTGCGAACTCGACCGCCCGGCGACGGAGCACTGTAGACAACGCCCGCATTCCTTCCAGAATCACGGAAGACGCTTGTTTCAATTGCAACGCCTGTGCCGTGTCCACCACGTCTGTCGAGGTCAGGCCAAAGTGGAACCAACGCGATTCTGGACCTACTTTCTCGGCAACTGATGTGGTAAACGCAATGACGTCGTGCCGGGTTTCCTTCTCAATGGCACGGATGCGCTCAACATCAAAGCCGCCCCGCTCGCGAATTGCAGTGGCCGCTTCGCGCGGAACAATGCCTGCGTCGGCAAGCACTTCACTCGCAACCGTCTCGACTTCAAGCCAGCAGCGAAATTTCGACTCATCGGACCAGAGCTCACGGAACGCTGGTCGCGTATAGCGATCTATCAAAAGAACAATCCTCGCGGTGGGTGCTTCTAGCCAGGCTGCTGAACGCCGAACAGGGCGGACATTTCGTCATACAGGAAGCCTTGCCCGGGCTTGTAGGGCTGGACCCACTTGCCGTCAATCACGAATTGCGGAATCGCCTTTTTGCCGACATTTGCCTGCACCTCATCGGCAGCGCCGGGGGTGCGCTCAATGTCGACTTCGGTAAATGCAATGTTGTGCTTGTCGAGGAACCGCTTCGCTTCGCGGCAGTCGCGGCACCAGCCTGCAGTGTAGACCTTCAAATCCATAGTCTTATTCTACCTTTCGCCCTTACTGCTCGTGATAATTCCGCATCAGGCCGCCATCGACCACGTAGGTTGACCCGGTGATGTAGCCCGCTTCGTCACTTGCCAGAAACGCTGCAAGAGCAGCCACATCGTCCACGGAACCCATACGGC
>JBPBPZ010000078.1:0-9395 GCA_050954525.1 Janthinobacterium lividum | reverse complement strand
ACATCATCGTCGTGAACACCTGCAGCTTCATCGACAGCGCCAAGCAGGAAAGCGTGAACACCATCCTGGAGATGGCCGCGCACAAGACCGACGGCCGCGCTCGCAAGCTGATCGTGACCGGCTGCCTGGTTGAGCGTTACCGTGACGAGATCCGCAAGAACATCCCCGAAGTGGATGCCGTTCTAGGTACCGGCGAACTCGACGGCATTCTGCTGGCGGCTGGCCTTCAGCCGAAGCCTGTGCCGAACACTTCGCCCTTCAACATCCTGATGAGCGCTCCCGCTCCGTCTGCCGCAGATGCGCCGGTCCACACGCATGCGCACATGGAGCTTGGCGGCGCGGCGGCACTCGAGGTGGAGGCTGCACAGGGCAACCTATCCGCCGCGACTCTCGCGGAAAGCTCCCTGATTGACCGGGCTTCCAGCGCCGTCCGCAAGCATTCGCAGATGGAAGTTCCCGGGCAGACTTCGCGGCCGGAAGGCGATCTGCGCGAACAGCAGGGCCGCTTCAACCGTGACGCCTGGGACGGTGCCACCGCTGCCCTGCCCAGCTACCTGTACAGCGATGACACACCGCGCATCCTCACAACGCCACGCGCGTCCGCGTACATCAAGATCGCCGAAGGCTGTGATCACCCGTGCGGTTTCTGCATCATTCCGCAACTGCGCGGCAAGTTCCGCTCGCGCCGCATCTCTTCGATCCTGAACGAGGCAGAGAACCTGATGCGGCAAGGTGTGCGCGAGATCACGCTGATCGGTCAGGACACCACCTGCTACGGCGAAGACCTGGGTCTGCGCGACGGCCTGGCCACGCTGCTGGAAGCACTTGCGACAATGCGCGTCGAAGGCATCGGCCAGATCAAGTGGCTGCGTTTCCTGTACGCCTACCCGAACAAGGTCACCACGAAGTTGCTTGAGACGGTTGCGGCGCACGACAACATTGCGAAGTACCTCGACGTTCCCCTGCAGCACGCGTCGCCATCGGTGCTGAAACGTATGAAGCGTGGCGGCTCCGGTGCGATCTTTCTGCGGATGATCGAAAAGGCACGTGCCATCGTTCCCGGCATTGCGATCCGCACCGCGTTCATCGTGGGCTTTCCCGGCGAGACGGATGCAGAGTTCGCCGACCTGGAGCAGTTCATCCAGGACGCAAAGATCGATTGGCTGGGCGTCTTTTCCTACTCGGATGAAGAAGGCGCAGCCGCGTTCGACCTGGGAGCAAAAGTTCCCAAGCGGACCATCGAAGCTCGACGCCGCAGGCTGATGCGGACGCAGTTGAAGATCAGCCGCAAGGCGCGCGCTGCGCAGATTGGCCGCGAGGTGGAAGTGCTGGTGGAGGGGCCGTCCGAAGAGACCGACCTCCTTTGGAAAGCACGCACCATGCAGCAGGCCCCGGAAATCGACGGCCACGTGCTGATCAATGACTTCGGCGACCGGGACGCACTGGTCACCGGATCGTTCTACCGGGCAGAAATTACAGAAGCGCATGACTATGACGTAGTCGCGCGCATCCTGGACTAATTACCAAAGGAAAACACACATCATGGCGACACCCGCAGACGCAGAACTGATCCTTAAGATTTACGACATCCGCCGCGAAGAAGTGATGCGCAAGGCACGCGCCGCCATCTCCTTTGAGTTCGCTCCGACTACGGTCGAAGAGTTCAAGGTTATTCACACGCCTACCCACCCGATGAACGCTTACTGGCGCCAGGTCATCAGCTTCAACGAGCAGCTTTGCACCATAGCGCTTAGCGGCGCCATTGACATGGACCTGTTTGCAGACACGCAAAGCGAAGCCTTCTTCCTGCGTGCCAAGTACGTCGAGTTCTCAGAAGCTGCCACCGGAAACACGTTTATGCCCAAAGCGCTTGCGGTGATGCAGAAGGCGCCAGCCGCACAGGCCACCTTTGACCGTGTGACCAAGATGTTTGCGGACCGCAAGGCTGCAGCGAGCAAATAACGATGGCGAACGACACGCTGCACTGCCCAATATGCAAGAAGCCGGTGCTCACCGCAGACGGGGATTTTCCCTTCTGCAGTGAGCGTTGTCGCATCATAGACCTGGGTAAGTGGGCCAGCGGCGACTACCGCATCACATCTCCAGTGCTGGACCCGGACCTGCTGGAAGAGTTGGAAGCTGGCCAGTTGCGCGGCGAGAACTAGACTTGGCTGACCCGTCGACGTTTGCAGTCCCGGTTGGCACCCGAAAAACATGGTGGGCGTGGGCTGTCGCAACCTTCTTTGGTGCGGGGTTCCTAAAACCCGGGCCGGGAACGTACGGCTCCATTGCTGCTGTTCTGGTTTGGTTTCTGGTCGCGCGGAATGTCTCTCCGCACTTGCTCCCATGGATCACGCTGGGGATGGCGCTGGCGGCTACCGCGATTGGCATTCCTGCGGCGACGCGTGTTGCCACAGAGAGCGGCCGCAAAGATCCGCAAATCGTTGTGATCGACGAAGTGGCCGGACAGTGGCTGGCGCTCACGCTTTGCCTGCCATCCCTTCCATTCGCCCTGCTGGGGCTGGTGTGCTTTCGGCTGTTCGACATTTGGAAGCCATTCCCGATCCGACGGCTCGAGAAATTGCCAAGCGGGACGGGCATTGTTGTGGACGATCTGGCCGCGGGTGTGTACGCACTTGCCTTGCAGGCAATTGTGCAGCAAGTACTGTTGGCGCGCCAGGTGCTGCATGGTGGTATCCACCTGTAAAGGGCTGACGTTGCACCACAACGTCGCGAGGCATAGCTTTAGAGGGATGACGCTGCTCGATCAATTACGCGGCCAGGCGGCTCCGCTCGGTCCCAGGCTTACCTCTATTTATCCAGCGGCCGCTATGCCGAATGGCAGCGTGGACCTGCGTGGCAACCACCTTTCCACGGCGGCCCGCCCGTCCGCCACCATCGGCGACACACCGGCGGCGCTGTCATTCACATCGCCCGGCAAGGTGACGTTGCGCGTGCCCGAGGGTGCGGTATCGGGTGACGTTGTGTTGCACCTTGGCGACCGGCAGTCGAACGGACTCAGCCTGAATGTTGCAGTGCCGCTGGCAGAGAACCTGCACCCCATTGCCAACCCGGCTGTGGACCGCGAAGGCAATGTCTACGCGACTTTTTCCGGCGCGCGCGGGCAGGATGTTCCCGTCTCGATCTTTCGGATCGACGGCGACTACCAGGTGCGCCCCTTTGTGCGTGGCCTGCCAAATGCCAGCGCACTTGCGTTTGGACCGGATGGCTACCTGTACTGCTCGTCCCGTGCAGAGGGCATGGTGTACCGCATTGGCAAGGACGGTGCCATGTCGCAGTTTGCGGAGGGCATGGGCATCGCTACCGGCCTGGCTTTCGATGACGACGGCAACCTGTACGTGGGCGATCGCAGCGGAACCATTTTCAAGCGGAATACGCAGGGATCGGTCTTCGTGTTTGCCACGCTGGAACCATCTGTCTCGGCCTACCATCTTGCATTTACCGATGGCGGCACCTTGCTGGTGACAGGGCCAACGACCAGCAGCAACGAGGCCATCAACGCCATCGATCCCCAGGGTGAAGTCAGCACCTGGTACCGCGGCCTGGGCCGCCCGCAGGGCTTGGCGCTGGATACCGACGGCAACGTCTACGTGGCCGCATCACTGCATGGCGAACGCGGCATCATCCGCATCACGCCGAAGAAAGAAGCCAGCGTGGCGGTCAGTGGCAGCGGTCTGGTTGGCCTTGCCTTTCTGGAAGATGGAGCGGCGGCTCTCGCTACGACAAGTGCCTTGTACCACGTGAACATGCAGGCTGAAGGCCGGCTTGGCCGCTAATCCGCGGTTCGCATCAGAAGCATCATGATTGCTGAAATTATCGCCGTGGGCAGCGAGATGCTGACGCCGTATCGGCAGGACACAAATTCGCTTGCGATGACGGCGGAGTTGAATCGCCTTGGTGTCGAAGTCGCGTTCAAGACCATCCTGGGCGACTCGCTGTCGCAGCTGACCGACGCTGCCCAAATCGCGCTCCGGCGCGCCGACATCGTTCTGTTCTCCGGGGGTCTGGGACCGACCGAGGACGACCTGACCCGCGAGGCCGTTGCAGCCGCGCTTGGCGTTGGCATGACGCGGAACCAATCCGTGGTGGAGTCGCTGAGGCAGCGATTTGAGAAACGCGGCATCGCCATCCGCGAAATCAACTTCAAGCAGGGCGACGTCATCGATGGCGCGGATCTGCTGCCCAACAGCAACGGCACCGCACCTGGCCAGTGGATCGCAACGGAGTACGAAGGCCAGCCCCGCTATGTTGCCCTGCTGCCCGGCCCACCCAAGGAACTGACGGCGCTGTTCGCGGAGCAGGTGCGTCCGCGCCTTACCGGAGTGGTTCCGCAGCAGTTCATCGCGACTGGACAGCTGCGCATGGCGGTCGTGGCAGAGAGTGAAGTAGACGCGCGCACCTCGCCCATCTACCAGAGCTTTGCCGACGTGCAGACCACCATCCTAAGCACGCAAGGCGAGATTCAACTGCACTTCCTGTGCGCAAAGCCCACTTTGGCGGAAGCGCAGGCGCGGGTGGACAAAGTGCTGTCACGCTGCGAAAGCGAGATGGTCGACTTTGTATTTTCCGCGCATGGCGAGTCGCTGGAGAGCACCGTTTTGTTGATGCTGGGCCTGCGCCATCAAACTCTGGCCACGGCCGAAAGCTGCACCGGCGGCCTGATCGCGCAACGGCTCACGTCCGTGCCGGGGTCATCCCGCTCGTTTCTTGGTGGTGCCGTGGTGTACGCCAACAGCCTGAAGACCGCCTTCGCGGATGTGTCAGAGGATCTGCTCCAGCAGCATGGCGCGGTCAGCGAAGCCGTGGCGCGTGCGCTTGCCGAAGGCATACGGCTGCGCACCGGTGCGGACATTGGCATCGGTGTCACCGGTATTGCGGGCCCTGACGGTGCCACGGAAACCAAGCCCGTGGGCCGTGTGTACCTTTCGCTGAGCGACGCCAACAGCACAGAGGTGCGCGAGTTGAACCTGATGGGCGACCGCGAACGTGTGCGCTGGTTTGCAGCGCAGCATGCCCTGGTGATGTTGCGGCAGAAGCTGTTGTAGAGGTCTCCTTGCGAGAACCCCTGCTGCTCCAGCCATGCGGGGGAGCTTACGAGGCATCGCGCCGTGCAAGCCTGCTGTGCGTGCATCCTCCAGCGAACGTGCCGGCTCAGGCTCCTTAGGAGCCTTCGCTTCTCTCACGATGACTGAGTGGCTGATACACTCGACCTCGCCATGACCCCGCTGCTGCTGTGGATTGTTACGCTGCTTATCGCCTACCTGGTTGGCTCCATTCCGACCGGCTACCTTCTGGTGCGCACGTTTCGCAATGAAGACATTCGTGAAAGCGGGTCCGGCAACATCGGCGCCACCAATGTTGCGCGTTCCGGAGCGAAGGGGCTGGGCATCGCAACCCTTCTGCTGGACGTTCTGAAGGGAGTTATCGCGGTTGCTGTCGCAAAGCACTTCGCGCAAACCCTGGGCTTTCCCGCCGGCTACGACCTGGAAGCTGTTGCCGGGCTGGTCGCGGTGATCGGGCACATTTTTCCAGTCTGGCTTGGCTTTCGCGGAGGCAAGGGTGTCGCCACCGCGCTCGGCGTCTTTCTTGCGTTGATGCCACTCACGACCGTCATCGCGCTGCTGATCTTTGCCGCCGTGTTCGCACTTACGAAGTACGTATCGCTCGCCTCCATCGTGGCTGCTGCGAGCCTGGCGATCCTCTGCGTGCTGATGGATTCTCGACGCCGGCTGATCGTAGACCTGGTGTATGTCGCCATGCCTCTGCTGGTCATTGCGAAACACCATGGCAACATCCGTCGCCTGCTGGCACATACTGAGCCGAAGTTCGGCACCGCTTCCAGTGAGAAGCCTCTCGCATGAGCCGCATCGCCGTACTGGGTGCGGGTGCCTGGGGGACAGCGCTGGCGCTTTCGATGGCAAGGCAGCAGCGGCATGAAGTCACACTTTGGGCGCATACCCCTGCTCACGTGCAGGACATGGAGCGCACGCGAGAGAACGTGCGATTCCTGCCCGGATTCCCGTTTCCGCCTTCCCTGCTGTTGAGCGCATCGCTGGATGACGCGGTAGCCAACGCAGAGGTTTTGCTGCTGGTGACGCCATCGGAGCATGTTCCCGCAACCGTTTCGGCCATCGCGTCGTCGCTGCACGAGAGCCAGGTGTTGGTTTGCGCTTCCAAGGGCATTCAGGATGGCAGCTTCCGCCGCATGAGCGAGGTGGTCGCGGAACTGTCGCCGGTACGCTTTGCGACGCTGGGCGGACCATCGTTCGCGCGTGAAGTGGCTGCTGCGTTACCCACCGCCGTGACACTGGCCACCCGCGACAGCCTGGTAGCACGTCAACTGCAGGGCGACTTCTCATCGGAGTCGCTTCGCGTGTACACCAACGACGACGTGGTGGGAGTGGAACTGGGTGGCGCTCTGAAGAACGTCATCGCGCTAGCCGCCGGTGTAGTCGCGGGCCTCGAACTTGGAGCAAATGCATCGGCGGCACTGATCACGCGCGGCATGGCCGAGATCACCCGTCTGGCCGTAGCCTGCGGTGCACGCCCGGACACCATGGCGGGGCTTGCGGGCTATGGCGACCTGGTCCTGACGTGTACCGGCACGCTTTCGCGCAACCGCTCCGTGGGTGTGGAGCTTGGGCGCGGACGCACCCTGCCGGATATCCTGGCGGGCCTGAACGGCAAGGTAGCGGAGGGTGTGCGATGCACTTCTGCGGCGCTCGGCCTGGCCAAGCGGCACGGGATTGAAATGCCCATTGCCGCTGAAATGTACGCCATCCTTTACGTGGGACGGCAACCGAAAGACGCCATGCGCTCGTTGATGACCCGACCCGGACGGGACGAGTAAGCCCCCGCAACACAGGCGCAACGTAAACTGGTGCCATGGCGATTTCGCTCTTCAACCGATCCGAAGACAAGCCGCGCAAACCCGGTTTCTTCCAGCGCATCCGTCAGGCAGTAACGGGCGAACAGGCCGCTGAAACCGCCGAGCCGGTTGCGCCAAAGCAGGCACCTTCTGTATCAGCGCCTCTGGTGCACTCGACTACGCCCGATGCGGGCAGTTCAACACCCGAAGCAGATACTTTTGTTCCGCAGAATGCCTTTGAACTGCTGGAGAGCGAAGGTCTCGGCATGCTGCCGCAAGGTCTGGACGAGCCGCAAACGGCGGAGGCCCTGCACGCTGCGGCAAACGACGCCGTGGCACGCGAGCTTGGCCCTGAGGCTGTGACACCCGACGTCTCCTTCGTTCCGCCTGCGCCTGCACCCTCATGGCCCGGCGAGCAGCGCAACGAGTTTGGGCTGCGGCCCATGACATCAAACTTCTCCTTTGGTGGCTACGCTTCCGCCGAGGAGGAAGATGCCAGCTTTCTAGGCAAGATGCGCGACGCGGTCAGCCGCACCCGCGACCAGTTTGGGGCGTCGCTCGACAGCGTTCTGGCACTGGGCCGAACGGTTGACGACGAGACACTGGACGATCTGGAAGCGGTTCTTCTAACCGCCGACATCGGCTCCACTACGACGCAAGACATTATGCGGAACCTGCGCGCGCGTGCCCTGCGTGAAAAAGCCACCACGACCGAGTTGAAGGCGATGCTGAAAGAGGAGCTGCGCAAGATCCTGGATTCGGTCGACCAGCCCACCTCGCACCCCGCACAGAAGCCCGAAGTCATCATGATGGTGGGTGTGAACGGCACCGGCAAGACCACCACCAGCGGCAAGCTGGCCGCGCTGTACGGCACCCACGGACGCAAAGCGCTGCTGTGTGCCGCTGATACATTTCGTGCCGCTGCCATCGAACAGCTTGAAGTCTGGGCGAAGCGGTCGAACGTGGACATCATCAAGACAAGGCAGGGCGGCGATCCATCGGCTGCGCTGTACGACTCGCTGACCGCCGGCAAGTCGCGCGGTGCAGACATTGTTATTGTCGACACGGCAGGGCGTCTGCACAACAAGGCCGGCCTCATGGCCGAACTGGACAAGATGCGGCGCACCGCGCAGAAGCTGGTGCCCGGCGCTCCGCACCAGGTGTTTCTGGTGATGGACGCTACCACCGGACAAAATGGCATGCAGCAGGCGCGCTTGTTTACAGAGAGCGCAGGCGTTACCGGCATCGTTCTGACCAAGCTGGACGGCACGGCAAAGGGCGGCATCGTCATCGCGATCGCACGCGAGTTGCGGCTGCCCGTGGTGTTCGCGGGCGTGGGCGAAAAGATGGAAGACATCGTCCCGTTCGACTCTGACGCCTTTCTCGACTCACTGCTGGCTTAGTTCCGCCTATTATTGGCATACCGATGATCAAGTGGATTCTTGCATCCTGCTGTTTAGCTCTCCTACCCGCGCCCTGTACAGCGGATGAACCTCGTTGCCCTACAAAACCTGGGCTTTATGCTCTACTCGACGCCGTCTGGCAAGAAGTTCCCCGAGAGGCCGTCCCAGTTAACAACTACAAGCCTGGCTTTATGTTGCCTAATATCAGCAAGGAACTTGCCGGTGAGAAGGCCTTTATAAGCATCAGAAACCCCGCCAAGTTCTGCGTTTCTGGTTCAACAAGCGCGGCAACCTACAGCCTCGAGCGAGCAAAGGTCAAGCATGGAACTCGCGAATTTGTACAAAGTGGAAGCTTTCGAAATAGTGGAGAAAATCAGTCACAAGGCTTGGCGAGCATCACTGACGAAGATGGGTTTACTCACCTTCTAGTACGTGAACTTAAGGTTGGCCAGTACGTCATCTGGATGCATGGAACCTTCAAAGAACCGACAAAGAAGATTGAGGGTGATCCGTCAACGGCTGCTATGACTGCCGCAATAGCAGCCGCACAGTCCATTAGCTCCGGAACTCAGGGATTCCTATTTGCATTCGGTGTCGACTAGAGACATGGAAGCGAACGAGATCCACGAGTTTGTCGAGGGCCTTGAGAAAGGCGGCGAGGCCGGGCAGTACGCAGTTTCGTTCTCCATCAGTGTGCTCGCCGTCTTGGTGGCACTTGCCACCGTGCTGTCGCATCGCGCGCACACTGAGGCGGTGCTGCAGCAGGCACGCGCCACAGACGAGTGGAACCTGTACCAGGCCAAGAAGATTCGGCAGAGCAACATATCGACCACCAGCGATCTGCTGCAGGTGCTGGCTCCAACCAGCCCCGCAGCTGCAGCCAAGCTGCAGGAGTACCGCAGGCACACGGCCAAGTGGGACGACGACCTGAAGGCCAGCGACGAGAAAGCACGCGGCCTGGAAGAAAGTGTAGAGGTAGCGGAACACCGCGCCAGCCGCTACGATTCCGGCGAGGCCCTGCTGCAGATCGCGGTCGTACTTGCCTCGGTCACGCTGCTGACGCGGCAGCGTGTGTACTGGCTGTTCGGCCTGTTCGTCGGCGC
>JBPBPZ010000315.1:0-9666 GCA_050954525.1 Janthinobacterium lividum | reverse complement strand
CCGGTGCCAACAATGCTGGGCGGCGCGGCGGCATGGAATTGCACATTAGCCCCGCCAACGCGCCCGAGACGAACAGCCCTGCGATCTCAGCCGGAGAGGGCTGCAGCGCAGGTTCGCCACGCTGGTCGCCAGACGGCACAACGCTGGCCTTTGTGGGCACCTGCGCCGATCACCAGCCGCAGCTGTACCTGCGCAGCAGCGGCGGCGCAGTCAAACAGCTGACCCACATCAAGGGCACCATGACGTCACCGGCGTGGGCTCCTGACGGCAGCTCCATTGCCTTCCTATACGTGGAGAACGCGACCCGTGCCGCAGGCGCACTTGCTGCCATGAAGCCGCCCGCGGGCATCATTGGCGAAGACGGTGTGGAAGTGCAGTGGATTGCTGCGGCCAATGCAAAGAGCGGCGAACTCAGCATCCTTACCCCGAAGACGTTGCATGCCTATGAGTTCGACTGGGCGCCGGACGCGAAACACCTCGCCTTTGTGGCTGCAAACCCGCCAGGCGAAAACACCTGGTGGATTTCGCAGATGTACAGCGTTCCCACGGGCCAGCCGGATGCGGCGAAAAGCATTCTGAACCCAGTAACTACCGGCGGAGCGCTCCATGGGCTGCAAATTGCGGTGCCCCGCTTCTCCACTGACGGCAAGAACATCGCCTTCATCGGTGGGCTGATGAGCGACCAGGGTTCCACCGGCGGCGACATCTACCTGATGGGCGCGGACGGCAGCAACCTGCAGGACTTGACCGCCGGTCGCAAGTCCACCCCGGTTTACCTTGCGTGGGCTGATGCGGACCACATCATTTTCAGTGAAGACCAGCCGGGTAAATCACACCTCGGCGTGTTGGGGACCAATGGCAAAGAGCTGATCTCCGCCTGGACGGAGCCGCAGTCCATCGGCAACGGCCGCGCTTCCATGTCCTTTTCCTTCTCTCCGGCGGCAAAGAAAATCGCGTTTAACTCGGCCGGCCCAACCCATGGGGCAGAGGTCTATGTCGGCGACATTCATGGCATGCGTGCTGTGACCAACCTGAATGAGAAAGCAACCACGGCGAAGTCCCAGACCGTTTCGCTGGAATGGACCAGCGACAGCTTCAAGGTGCAGGGCTGGTTGACGCTGCCGGAAAACTACGACAGCAGCAAGAAGTACCCCATGATCGTGAGCGTGCACGGCGGACCTTCGGCTGAAGTGGGACCGGGAAATGCGGGTGCCGGCAACGGCTTGTATGCGCGCCTTGGCTACTTTGTGCTTTCCGCAAACCCGCGTGGATCGTTCGGGCAGGGTGAAGCGTTTGTCCAGGCCAATCGCAAGGACTTTGGCTACGGCGATCTCCGCGACATTCTGAAGGGTGTGGATGCGGCAGAGGCAAAGTACTCGATTGACGACAAGCGCATCGGTCTAACCGGCTGGAGCTATGGCGGCTTTATGAGCATGTTCGCCATTACGCAGACGCACCGCTTCCGCGCGGCTGTGGCAGGTGCGGGCATCAGCAACTGGCAGAGCTACTATGGCGAGAACTCCATTGACCAGTGGATGGTGCCGTTCTTTGGTGCAACGGTTTACGAGAACCCGGAAGTCTACGCGAAGAGCTCTGCCATCAACTTCATCGGCAACGTGACCACGCCGGAACTGATCCTGGTGGGTGATCGTGACGGCGAATGCCCCGCCCCGCAAAGTTACGAAATGTGGCACGCTCTGCGTGCAAAGGGCGTTAAAACCGAACTCGTGGTCTACCCGAACGAAGGTCACGGTTTCGTAAACCCGCAGCACATCCAGGACCGCACGGCGCGCTCCGTGGCCTGGTTTGAAGAAAACATGAGGTAGAAGCACAAGCCGCCCGCGCGTGGAACTAGCCGCGCATTGCCGCGGTGTCGCAGAGCTTTGCGATGCGTTTCGCGCGGGCATCTGGACCGAGGTACGAGAAGACGGCCAACAGCTCAGAGCGGCGTTGAGTTTCTGTCATGTTCTCCCATCCAGCCACGGCACAGGCGCTTGATGCGAGGGCCTTCATAATGGCCGGTGGCAACTCGATTTCTGCTTCCATGGTGCTTAGCAGGCGTTCCGCCATCTGCTGCGCACGACGCAGACGAGCCTGGCCGCTCTTCGCGACTTGAACCCACTTGCCGATCTCTCGGCGCGTGTATTCGCCTAACGCGCTGTACCAGTCGCGCAGCCCTTCCGCTTCATCCAGCAGCGCGTCGAGTTCCTCCGGCAGATCCGCAGGCCTGGGCTGCAGATCCGGCTCAATGTCGATGGTCACGAGACTGCCCAACGCGACCTGCGCCGCGTGCTGCGTAGCACGCGTAACCAGCAGAACGAATGCGCCCGGCCTGTCAGGATCAGGAAACAGCGACGTGCGGAATGGCACGCCATTCACGCTGCCGCACACACGCAGACGGATCATCTGCGGCCACGCATCGCCCGGTACAAACGGCAGCCGCGCCACGGTCCAGCCCAGGCCCTGCGTGTCCGCCTTCTCAAGTCGAGCTTCAAAGCGACGGACAGTGCGGCTGGGCACGGGCATGCTGCACATCGTATCGCACTAGATCAGAACGGATCGATGTTGATCGACACGCTGAACTCTACGGCGACAGGCTGGCCTCGCAGTGTCGCTGGCACGAACTCGTATTGCCGGACCGCCTTGTCGAACTCTTCGTCGAAGGCTTTGGAACCGCATGACTTGATGAGTCGGGCTTTTACAACGTGACCGGTCGTGCCGATAAGTAACGCGAACACGGCCTCAGCCTGCAGCTCACGGAGTTGATGTCCGATAGGAGTAGCGACATTAACCTGCTTCATCAGGCGCGGCGGTTGCACATCTCCGCCGACCTGCAGGGGACGATCGAGTGTCTGCGACCAAACAACAGAACCCAAGAGTAGCAGGCCTGCAAGCGCTCTCATCGTCGAACCTAGGCAGCCGCCGGTGCAAGATCAAGCTGTTCCAGCAACGCTTTAGTTTCCGCGATCACGTCGGCGGAGTTGGCGCTCGACAACGGCCAGCGCAGCACGCCCTGTGGTGTGAACTGTGCGCCCTTTTTCACGTTGCGCGAGACCAGTTTCATCAGCATGCCCGGATCAATCTTCGCCTTGCTGTCGAACTTCAGGATCAGCATTTCGCGGAAGACTTTTTGCTTGTTCTCTTCAAGCTGAACGCGCTTGCGGTCGAGCTGCGCAATCGCGATCTTCTCGCACTGCATGCGCACTTCTGCCGCGGCCAGCAGGTTGATGACACTCTCCGGTAGCTCGCCGTAACGGTCGATCATCTCTGCGCGAACGTCGGCGAGTACGCCTGTATCGGTCGCGCCAGCGATGCGCTTGTACATGCGCAGCCGCTGATTCTCTTCAGCGATATAGTTGGCATCGATACGGAGCGAAATGCCCAGATTGAGCGTCACGGCAGGACGCTCTTCCTGCGATTCGCCCTTGATCTTGCTGACTGCCTCCTGCAGCATGCTGGTGTACATTTCGAACCCTATGGCCTCAATATGGCCGCTCTGTTCGCCGCCCAGCATGTTGCCCGCGCCACGTAGTTCCAGGTCGAGTGCCGCGATTTTGAAGCCTGCACCCAGGTCGCTGAATTCCTTCAACGCGGCGAGTCTACGGCGTGCAATTTCCGTCAGTTCGTTCTCTGGCGGGATGAGCAGGTAAGCGTACGCACGCCGGTCGCTGCGGCCCACGCGGCCGCGCAACTGGTACAGCTCGCTCAATCCGTGGCGGTCCGCTCGGTTGATGATGATGGTGTTGGCCCGCGAAATATCAAGGCCGTTTTCGATGATGCTGGTGGCGCAAAGAATGTCGAATTCACCGGCCATGAACGCCAGCATCGCTTTCTCCAGTTCGCCTTCACCCATTTGCCCGTGCGCTACGACGACACGCGCCTGCGGTACCAATTCGCGGATCTTCGAGGCCAGTTCGTAGATCGTCTCCACGCGGTTGTGCACGAAGTAGCATTGGCCGTTGCGCTCCA
Source organism: Janthinobacterium lividum (assembly GCA_050954525.1). Lineage (GTDB taxonomy): Bacteria > Acidobacteriota > Terriglobia > Terriglobales > Acidobacteriaceae > Terriglobus. The sequence goes on along the minus strand of JBPBPZ010000315.1, from coordinate 5,697 downwards.
GCTCCATTTCAATGGCGGTGCGCAGCAGCTTTTCATCGAACTTCGCGACGATGGTTTGGATGGCCATGCGGTCTTTCGGCGGCGTCTCGATGACGGACATGTCGCGCAGGCCCAGAAGGCTCATGTGCAGGGTGCGTGGGATGGGCGTGGCCGACATGGCGAGCACGTCGATGTGCGCGCGCATCTGCTTCAGCCGCTCCTTGTGCCGCACGCCAAAGCGCTGTTCTTCATCGACGACCAGCAGGCCGAGGTCCTGAAAGGCTATGTCTTTCGACAGCAAACGGTGCGTGCCGATCAGGATGTCCACCTTGCCTGCTGCCGTATCTTCCAGAATCTTCTTCTGCTCTTTTGCAGTACGGAAGCTGGAGATCATTTCCACGTTTACAGGAAAGCGTGCGAAGCGTTTCTTGAATGACTGAAAGTGCTGGAAGCTGAGTACGGTCGTCGGTGTAAGCACGGCGACCTGCTTCGAGTCCTGCACGGCTTTCAGCGCGGCGCGCATGGCTACTTCCGTCTTGCCGTAGCCCACGTCGCCGCACAGCAGGCGGTCCATGGGCTGGGTCGACTCCATATCGCGCTTGATGTCCGCGATGGCAGAGATCTGGTCGTCGGTCTCAGTAAAGTCGAAAGCATCTTCGAACTCGCGCATCATCTGCGAATCGGGCGTAAAGGCGTAGCCCAGCGCGGCCTGCCGCTGTGCGTACAGCTTCAGCAGTTCGCCGGTCATGTCCTGCATGGCTTTCTTGACGCGGGCCTTGGTCTTGGCCCAGGCCGCGCCCCCCATGCGGTTAAGTTCGGGCGCGGGTCCCGAGTCGCTGCTGCGGTACTTCTGGATGAGGTCGAGCCGAGTGAGCGGCACGTAGAGCTTCGCCTGCTCGGCAAACTCGAGGATCATCAACTCCAGCGGCGCGCCATCCTGCTCCATGGAGCGCAGGCCCATGTACTTCGCAATGCCGTGTTCGACGTGTACGACAAAGTCGCCCACGGTCAGGTCGCGGAAGTCGCTGATGAAGGCCGAAGTCTTCGACTTACGCTGAACCGGACGCGCGTGGACGTCGGCTTCGTCGTTCAGATCCTGCGCGCCGAAGACGATCAATTGGCGTGCGGTCGCCTTGTCCAAGTCAAGGAATTGCACGCCGTTCGCCAGCGCCGCCTTCACGATGACAGGCGTGCGGATGTCTCCGGTAAGGTAGCTGGCTTCGTCGTAGACCGAAGCCGAGCCGCTGGTTACCTGTGCGCGGCTTCCGATGCGGTACGGCACGCTGTATTCCTGCAGCAGACCTGCGAGCCGCTCGACTTCACCCTGGTTGGCGGCGGCGATGAGAACGCGCGCATCCTGCTGTTGCAGGTGCTTCAGGGTCTCTGTAAACGCCGGTATCGATCCGTGGAACCGCATGGTGGGGCGAGAGGAAAACTCGATTTCGCTCTGCGACGCCTGGGTTGCGTCCAGTACGTCAACCGCTCCAAGCTGGTCGAGATCGATGCCGGGGTACTGCTGCAGACGATCGTCCAGATCCCACGGCGACAAGTAGATGTCTTCCGGCTTGACCAGCGATCCGATACCGCTGCGCTCGTGCCGCTGTTCTACCTTGTTCCACCAGCGTTCGCCCTGATTCTTCACCATGGCAGGTTCTTCCACGTAGACCCGCGTCTTCGGCCCCATCAGGTCCAGCACGGTGCCGTGCGCACCCGCGACGGGCGCGAAGAACTCCCACCCGGGGAATACAGAGACGTTGCCGACGTGCGTCTGCATCTCACGCGGTTCTTCCCCGCCCTCAAGGTCAGCACCGGCAGTTCCGGCACGCACCAGCCGAGCGTGGACCGCTCCCAGCAGCTTCTCGGTTACCGGCGTTTCAGTCAGCGGCAGCAGCGTAATCTCGTCCACGGGCGACGACGACCGCTGCGTCTCCGGATCGAACTTGCGCATGCTTTCGATCTCGTCGCCGAAGAAGTCGATGCGCACAGGCCGGTCCATCTCCGGCGAGTAGACGTCCATGATGCCGCCACGCAGGGTCACCTGGCCAGGCATCTCGACGACGTCCACGCGGGTGTAGCCGACGGTCAGCAGGTGTTCCAGCAGCATGGCGGTGTCGTACTCTTCGCCGCGCTTCATCTCCAACGCCAGCGCCGCGTAGTAATCGCGGCCAAACAGGCGCATACAGGCTGACTCCAGCGGCACGATGACGACGCGTGCGGCACCGGAGCAGATCTTCCAAAGTGTGGAGGCGCGGCTCTCCTGGATTTCGGCGTGTGGCGACAGGTTTTCAAACGGCAGCACGTCATGCGCAGGCAGGCGCAGCACTTCTTCGCAGCGCAAGGCGCCGGTCAACTCGCAGGTGGCGTTCAGCAGGCTTTGCAGCGCCTCCGCCGCCTTGTTGTCGCTCACCAGGATCAGCGCCGGTGCGTTGCTGGCACGGACCATCAAGGGCAGGTAGAGTGCCCGCGCTGTGGCAGTCATGCCAGACACACGGCGGCGCCCATTGCCCGCGCTCAGGTGACGGCGAAGGCGCTCGAAACTGTCGGTATGTTCCAGGTCCGCGATCATTTCGCGGACAAACGGGAGAATCATGCACACCCAGTTTACTGTTCGCGGTTCTGCTCTGCCGGAAGATGATCGAACACCGCACTCGCCCAAGCCACTGTGCCTGGCATACCATGGTCGCGCCCGGCACCGCCCCCACAGCGTGCCGCGAGGAGCTGCCGTGAAGACTGTACCCATGCTGCTTGCTGGAAGCCTGATGCTTGGCTGCGCCCTGCCCTGCGCCCTTGCCGCGCAAACCCCAACGCAAACCGCACCCGCCACGGCACCGGCTCAGCAGCATCTGCGCAGCCGCGTCTTTGTGTACGACCTGCGTGACGGCTCGTCGAAGCTGGTCTACACCGCAGACACGGTCTGGGAAGCACCCAACTGGTCGCCAGACGGCAAGTACCTTCTCTCCAACTCAGGCGGCGGCATCTACAGGCTGCTGCTCAAGGCAGACGGCACAGCCACACCAGAGCCCCTGGCCATTCCCCCGGCGTACCGCTGCAACAACGACAAGGCCATTTCGCCGGATGGCAAACTGCTCGGATTTTCGGCGTCGCTGGCACCCGCAAAGGGCTCAAACGTCTACATTGCCAACGCGGACGGCACCAACATACGCGCCCTGACCACTACTACGCCCAGCTATTTCCACGGCTGGTCGCCTGACAACAGGACCATGGCCTTTGTCGCCCAGCGGAACGGTAGCAAGCAGTTCGACGTGTACCGGATACCTGCGGCCGGTGGAACAGAGCAACAGTTGAACACGGATCCGCACCACGACGATGGGCCCGACTACTCCCCTGACGGCAAGTGGATCTATATCAACTCGGACCGGTCCGGCCACGAGTCCGTCTGGCGCTTCCCAGCGGACGGCGCAGGGCCGACCGACGGGCAGGCCGAGATGGTCCTGGCGGATGGAGCGGAGGACTGGTTTCCGCACCCATCCCCCGACGGCAAGAAGCTGGTCTACATCGCCTACCCGGCCGGCACAGCGACGCATAACGAGCGGACGCTGCATGTGGAGATCAAGCTCGCCGGTGTGAACGGCGACACAATGGACAAGGCGGCGAAGCTGCTGATCGGTTTCACGGGCGGGCAGGGCAGCCTGAACGTCAGCTCGTGGGCTCCGGATTCGCAGCGTTTCGCTTACGTGAGCTATGAGGTGTTGCCCTGATCGTGCGTAGCTGCCATGGCAGCAGCCATTCTGCGGCGATCCGATGCAGTGGACAGATCGGCATAAAATGATGAAACGCCATGTCGACTGTAAACACGATGCCTGAAGACGCTTTCTCGAAGTACCAGCCTGTGATTGGGCTCGAAGTTCACGTGCAACTGCTGACGCGTACCAAGGCGTTTTGCGGCTGCATTAACCAGTACGGTGGCGAGCCGAATACGCACTGTTGCCCGGTATGCCTGGGCCTGCCTGGTGCGCTGCCCGTGTTGAACCGTCAGTCGGTGGAATTTGCCGTTCTGGCATCCACGGCGCTGCATTGCACCGTGAACGAAGACAGCGTGTTTGCGCGCAAGAATTACTTCTATCCTGATTCGCCCAAGGGCTATCAGATTTCGCAGTTTGACAAGCCTCTGGCCGAGAACGGCTGGATGGACGTCAGTGACGGCAAGGGCGGCACGCGCCGCATCGGCATCACGCGGCTGCACATGGAAGAAGACGCAGGCAAAAGCGTCCACGACGGCTTTGCTGACAGCGCCAACCGCACCTACATTGACCTGAACCGCTGCGGCACGCCGCTGGTCGAGATTGTCAGCGAGCCAGACCTGCGCACACCGGAAGAAGCCTACGAATACCTGACCAAGCTGAAGGAGATCCTGCTGTACACCGGCGTAAGCGACTGCAACATGGAAGAGGGTTCGCTGCGTTGCGATGCCAACATCTCCGTGATGCTGAAGGGGGCGGAGCAGTACGGCACCAAGGCGGAAGTTAAGAATGTGAACAGCTTTCGCTTCATCCGCGAGGCGCTGCACTACGAGATTGAACGCCAGATCGAAGTTGTGGAGAGTGGCGGACGCGTGGTGCAGGAGTCGCGTCTGTATAACTCCGCCGAAGGCCGCACCTACAGTATGCGCAGCAAGGAAGCCGCGCACGATTACCGCTACTTCCCAGAGCCCGATTTGCCCTCGTTGCACGTGGATGCGGCATGGCGCGACGCGATCCTTGTGGATCTGCCGGAACTGCCGGAAGCACGCCGCGCACGAATAATCGTTGATTACGATCTGTCGGCACAAGATGCGGCGACCATCGCAAATACACGCAGCTTTGCGGACCAGTTTGAAGCTGCAGCCAAGCAGGCGAAAAGCGCGAAGCGGGTCGCGAACCTGCTACTGGGCGAGCTTGTGGGACGTTTGAACGCTGCCGGTTTGGAGCTGTCACAGTCGCCTGTCTCCATGCAGGGCATAGTGGTTGCCGCAGATCTTGTCGAAGACGGCAAACTGTCCAGCAAGCAGATCAAGGGCCTGTTCGACATCTGCTTCGAGAAGAACGAGGACTTCGCTGCCGTCTACGACCGCGAGAAGCCGCAGCAGATCAGCGACACGGGAGCGATCGAGACCATGATCGACGAGGTGATCGCGGCCAATCCAAAGCAGGTGGAGCAGTACCGTCGTGGCAAGAAAACGGTGTCTGCATTCTTCGTCGGCCAGGTGATGAAGCTGTCAAAGGGCCAGGCGAATCCCGCGTTGCTCAATGAGCTTGTGGTGAAGAAGCTGGAATTGGCGTAAAGCCGAACTTACACCTTAAGGGTATTGCTTTCGGAAGGGCACAGCATTAGCTGTGCCCTTCGCTCGTAGAAGGCGGGCTTCAGCCCCTAAGGTTAGCTCAATTCGCGCTGACAACTGTCGCTGGTAAAGAGTGAACCCCAGCGGAGCAATGCTGTGACCTTAAGTTCTCACTTACGGCATGGCCGAAGCCATGCCCACTCCGAAAGTGTTGACTCGCGATGCCTCCTGCGCATCGAACGTGATGCATGCGCATATCCTCCCTGCTTCGGTTGTCTTCCGTATTGCTGCTGACGGGCTGCGCCAGCGGTAAAGCTGTGCAGCAAACCATTGCTGCAGACCAGTCCGCGATGCCCCCAAATACCTTGATGCTGTCGCAGATGATGCGCGAGCTTTCCGCGCAGCCAGGCTTTACCGAGCAGTTGCTGGGCTATCTGGAC
>JBPBPZ010000107.1:0-9706 GCA_050954525.1 Janthinobacterium lividum | reverse complement strand
ACGAAGGTCACGGGCAGAGTGTGGGTATCGGTGCCGGGCAGATGAGCCTTGTGGATGCAGCGCGATTTGGCGCCATGAAAGCGGCGCTGCCGCTTGCCAGTACCGTCGCCGCGTCAGACGCCTTTTTCCCGTTCGCGGACGGCCTGGAGACAGTTGCCAGCACAGGGGCAACCGCCGTTATTCAGCCGGGTGGCAGCGTACGTGACGCGGAGGTCATTGCCGCCGCCGACCGGCTTGGCATCGCTATGATCTTTACCGGTATGAGACACTTCCGGCACGGCTGACGCAGACCGGCACACACTGCTGCCCGATCTTCGTCTAACCTATGCACACATCTGTGAGCCTGGTCGCGTTAGCAAAGCGGACGCCAGGCGGAAGGAATGGTTCTTCTGATGATCGGTCCGCAGAATGCAGTCGGCGCCCGCGTTTCTCGTACGACCCTGTTTCGTTTGCCCTTGGCTTTGGCCCTTGCTGCAGTCGCCGCAATACCTTCTTATGCTCAGAAAAACCAGCCAGTAGCGTTGCCCCCGCAGGTGGTTGCGCCGTCTACCACTGGCTCCAGCGCGGCGTATTACCACTACGGCCTGGCGCACATTTATGAGGAATTGGCCACCACGCAAGGTCGTTCTGACTACGCGACGCAGGCAGTGGAGCAGTACAAGCTGGCGCTGAATGCGGATCCTGACTCCTCGTATCTGCAGGACGGTCTGGCGGACCTCTACTTCAAGCTGGGCCGAATCCGTGAAGCCGTGGACGTTGCCCAGGAGCAGATCAAGAAGAACCCGAGCGACCTCGACGCACATCGCCTGCTGGCCCGCATCTACTATCGCTCCCTTGGTGATGCGCAAAGTGGGACGCAGGCGCAGATGGTGCAGCTTGCCACTGCCGAGTACGAGACGCTGGTCAAACTCGAACCGAATGTCGCCGAGAACCACCTGTTGCTGGGCCAGTTGTATGAGGTGAACCACGATTCGGCCAAGGCAGAAGCGCAGTTCAAGGCTGCGCAAGGCCTCGACAACGGTTCGGAAGAATCCATGTTGAACCTTGCTCGGCTGTACAGCGAGCAAGGTGACATGCAGCGAGTCATCTCGACGTTGACGGCAGTACCGGTTGCCGAACGCTCCGTGCGAATGGAACTCGCTATTGGCGCGAGCTACGACCAGTTGCACAAGCCGAAAGATGCCGCCGGTGCGTACCGCCGGGCCCTTGAGATCGAAGGCGACAACCTGGATGCAAGGCGCGGTCTGGCGAATGCACAGCTTAATTCCGACCAGCTGGATGACGCCCTCAAGTCCTACAACGCTATAACTGCCGCGGAGCCGCAGGATGCTCAGAGCTACATCAAGATTTCTGAGATCCAGCGTCGGCAGGGGCACTATGACGTTGCGCTCGCGACTCTGAAGAAAGCGAAGACCCTGGTACCCGACTCCGAGGAACTGGTCTTCAACGAAGCCCTAATTTACGACGCGCTGGGCCGTTACGCAGATGCGGAGCAGTCGCTGAAAGGCGTGCTGGCATCGTCCAGCAAACCAGACGGAAAGTACACAGACGGCGAACGCAACAACCGAGCCATTTTTCTGGATCGGCTTGCGTTGCTGTACCGCGAACAGAACAAGACTGCCGAGGCCGTCGACACCTACAAGCAGATGGCAGCTTTGGGCGGCGACTTGAAGAGCCGCGGCATTGGCGGCGAAGTCGACGCCTACCGCGACGCGCATGAATGGGACAAGGCTGCGGCGGTGGCTGCGGCCGCCGCGAAAGACGCACCCAACGATCGAGATGCCCAGGTGCTTTATGCTGGTCAGCTTGCCGATACTGGCAAGGCAGACGAGGGCATTGCCCTGTTGCGGAAGCAGTTGAATGGCAAGGCAGAGGACCGTGTCACGTACCTGACCCTTGCACAGGCCTACATCCGTCTACGTCGATGGAGCGATGCACGGGCCGCGCTCGACAAGGCAGAAGTGTTCTCTCAGAAGTCTGACGACAAGGTGTACCTGTATTTTCTGCGCGGTACCGTGGACGACAAGGAAAACAAGAAGGATGAGGCAGAAGTCTGGCTGCGCAAGGTACTGGACATTGATCCGAACAACGCGCAGACCCTGAACTATCTCGCCTACATGTACGCAGAGCGGGGCATCAAGCTGCCGGACGCTCTTGCCATGGTCAAGAAGGCAGTCGAGCTGGATCCGCAGAATTATGCCTACCTGGACACGGAGGGCTGGGTGTACTTCAAGTCGGGTGAATACGCGCTCTCCCAGACCCTGCTGGAGAAGGCGGTGGAGCGGAATGCCACAGACCCTACTGTCCACGATCACCTCGGACAGGCGTTGGAAAAGCAGGGCAAGCTGAAGCCTGCCGTTGCACAGTGGGAACGTGCGCTGGTGGAGTACAACCGCTCGCTGCCAGCGGATATTGAGCCAGACGACGTCGCAAAGCTGCACAAACACCTCGACTCGGCGCGGGTGAAGCTTGCGAAAAATGGCCAGAGCAGCAAGGTGACACCGTAGAAGTCCAGGCTCCAACTGATTACGGAGTGGACCTTGGCAGCTGTGGAGTGCGCGGGGAAGAAGAGCGCCTGCTGTCTGCCAGGGTCTGGCCGGAGCCGGAAGATTCGCGTGTGCCGGGCTTCGCACGTGACCGTGGACGCATTGTTCAGGCACGCGCCTTTCGACGTCTGGCTGGTAAGACGCAGGTCTTTACGAGCCGTGATTCCGATCATTTCCGCTCACGTCTGACGCACACCATGGAAGTGGTGCAGATTGCACGTGAGGTCGGTCATGCGCTCTCGCTGAACGAGGAGCTTGTCGAAGCACTGGCCCTTGTGCATGACATTGGGCATCCGCCGTTTGGCCATGCCGGGGAACGCGCTCTGGATCGTTGCCTGAGCAGGTACGGACTTCACTTCGACCACAACCTGCACGCCTTACGCATCGTCGAGCATTTTGAAGACTGGTATGCGGCGCATCGCGGCCTGAACCTTACCCTGGGTGTGCGCGAAGGTATTATCAAACATTCTCGCGACTACACTGCGGCGGAGCATCCGGCACTCTCCTCGTACCTGTTGGACCAGCGCCCCCCACTCGAGGCGCAGGTGATCGACCTGGCTGACGAGATCGCATACCTCACGGCGGACCTGGATGACGGTGTCGAGTCTGGCCTGCTGGAGATCGATCACATCTGCGAGCACATCGACATTATGGGACGGGCATACGAACGCGTGGCGCGGGAGCATCCATCGGTCGAGCAGAAGTTCCTGTTCCACGAAGCTCTGCAAGCCATGCAGCGGGAACTGACCCGCGACCTGATCGCAAACACCGCGCAGAATCTTTTGGAGAAGAAGCTCGTTACTGTGCAACAGGTGCGTGACTGCGCGGTGCGTGTGGCCACGTTCTCACCGGTCTACGAGATGCAGCGGCGTCAGGAAAAAGCTTATTTGTACCGTGTTCTGTACACGTGTCCGACGCTCGACGCGGAGCACGACAAAGCCGGCAACGTCGTTACTACGCTGTTCGCCTTCTATATGAAAGACCCCTCACGGCTGCCGGCGGGCTACGTGGAAGAGAGTGCCACCGAGGGCCTGCCTCGCGTCGTTGCGGACTACATCGCGGGCATGACGGACAGCTACATCCTGCAACAGTTCTGGGTAGCTTCCAAGTCGCTTCGCTAACGCACTTACTGCGGCTTGTATTTTCCCTTGCCCCGATAGCGCAGGCTTTCCTCATTCCGCTCACGTAGCAGCGATTCCCCACAGTGAACGATTTCGAGCGCACAGCCAATCGCGCGGGCGAGCGCGTCCGCGCCCATATGCCGCTCCGCAGGTTTCTGCACATGGCGGTACCAGACGTCCTGAAAGGCAAAGTCAAGGCAAACGCGTTTGAAGCAGTGGTCCAATTGCAAAGGCCAACGGTGTTGCTTCGCAAGCGCGGGTAACACCTTTTCGGTCAGGCGCTTCCACTCCGCAACTTCTGCTTCGCGCGAGGCTTGCTCTGCTTTCACGCCCTCCGCTCCGTCCATAAAGCTCCGGCGAACACGAACAGAATCGGAAAGAACTCCAGCGTATATCGCTGTTCCGGGTTGTCGATGGTCAGCAGCACGGCGCAACGCAGGGCAACGTACCCAAGCATCGACCAGGCAACTGCACGACCTGCGTCATTCGCCTGCGTTTTGCGAATAAATCGGGCTGCTCCTACGGCAGCTGCTGCAAAGTAGGCAAGATTCAGCGCCGCATACCACCAGGCAAACAGGGTTTGGGCCGGGTGCAGCCAGTATTGCCACCAAAGCTCCGCGACGGGCAACATCTCTGTGCGTGGATGCAGCAGCATATTCAGCACGCGGGCTACAGGTAGTACGAGAAAGGTGCGTAGCGGGTGCCTGCGTGCTCGCGCCCGTCCCAGATCTGCAAAGCGAGCCTCGATGTTCGGGTCCTGCCGCTGCGTCCACCGGTCCTGTTGCAGCAGGCTGGTCACGTAGGCTTTTTCTTGCGGGGAATCAAAGGCGCGCCCCGGTAAGTCAGCGACCTGGATGGCTTCTTCAGGGTATTTCCAGTAGGCATCCTGTGTGGAATTGAAGTCCACTGCCCAGGTGCGGTACCAGCGCTGAAAGCCGACGGGCGGTACCTCGCCGGGGTCATTCGCCAGCTTGGGCGCAAGCGGCTGAAACACATGGAAGGTACGCATATTGCGCAGCGTCCATGGCACAAAGGGCGCAGCCGCAATCACCACGCATACCACCACCGGTACCAGCCGCTGTCTAAACTGCGTTCTGGCTGGACGTGCGAAGAACAGGACCGGGAGTATCGCCAATGCGAGCACTCCCTGGTCTGGCCGCAGCAGAACGCCGCAGGAGATCGCCAGCGCAACTGCCGTGAGTCGAACGTAAGAAGGCTGTTGCAGCCAGCGCAGCAGCAGCCAGAACGCAAGCGCAAGGAAAAAGATCGTAAAGCTTTCGGTGAGCGGAACCGCGGTGTAGTTCGCAGTGAATGGGCACAGGCAGCCGATCGCCAGCGCGGCGGTCGCAGCCCGCTGACTGTAAAGTGCGCGCGTGATGCGTGCAGCCAGCCAGCAGGTAGCCAGATCGGCGAACACCTGCAGCCAAAGCACGGGAAGAAAACTGGCAAGCGTGCCTGTATCAGCGTTCAAAAAGCGGTCGAAGGCCCACGACATTGCCGCAAGAATGGCAGGGTAACCAGGCAGGCGAATCAGTGTGGGCCGGGGTACTGGGCCGTTCGACAGGCCATATATATGCGCGTGCAACCAGCTCTGGGCAATGTCCTGGTACAGCAGGGAATCGGCTGCTAGAAAACCATGACGGCGCACAAAGAAAACCCGCAGCAGCAGACCTGCAAACAGCAGAGCGGCAGTTAATAGCTTCAGGCGAAGCCTATGCTCCCGGACATCGGGCAGGGCAGGGTTGTTTCTTGCTGCGGAAGCCAGGGCCATCGATTTGCATGATACCGGCAACCCGCGTCGATGCAGCGCCGACCTGCCGGTAAAGTACGATACGAGAAGCATGGCAGACCAGGCGACAAAGCCCATTTTTTACGATGAGAAGAAGCGCCGTTGGAAGCGGCTTCGACGCACACTCGATATTTCTGCGGCGGTCGGTCTGCTGCTGTTTATTGTGTTCGTTCTGGGCGTGCTGCGCATGCGGCCCTTGCCGCAACTGCTGCTGGAGCAGCCCAAACGGAACTTCCATGCGCTGAACAACCCGCCGGTGCCAGACGAGAAGGCGCGCAAGGTGCGGTCTGCCCATCGCCGCACAGATCGTAAGCCCTCTGACGTGCCGCTCAATGAGGACGAAGGTCTGCGCGCGGCGTACTACGTGGAGTGGGATCCGGCCAGCTACAGCTCCTTGAAGCAGCACGTAAAGCTGATCGATCTGCTGTTTCCAGAGTGGATTCACGTGATCGCCCCCGACGGTCACCTGACCTCGTACACCACCGACTACCGCCCCTTCGACGTGGTGGACCGCGCGGGTGTTCACTCCGTAGACCTTGAAAACAAGGTGCAGCGCACCATTGCAGAGTCGGGTTCGAACACGGAAATCTTCCCGCTGGTCAACAATTACGACCCGATCCGAAACGTCTTCATGCCTGGGGTTGGCGCCTTTCTGCAGGATCCCGCAGCCCGGGCGCATTTTCAGGATCAAATCATTCGCTTTTTGCAATCGAACAGCCGCTACCACGGCATTTCGCTTGACTTCGAAGAAGTTCCGACCGCCGCGCAGCCCGCGTACCAGCAGCTCATCGCATCGTTGTTCGCCGCTCTGCAGGCCAAAGGTCTGAAGCTGTACATCAACACGCCGGTTGGGGATGACGACTGGGACATGAAGTTCATGGCCGCCCACTCTGACGGTTTGCTGCTGATGAACTATGACCAGCACCAGACTGATAGCGGACCTGGACCGATCGCGCCCGAAGACTGGTTTGTCAAAAACCTGCAAAACATCCTGAAAGAAGTTCCGAAAGAAAAGCTGATTTGCGCGATTGGCAGCTACGGATATGACTGGACCATGACGCTGCCGCCCGCTGCGGCACCCATGAAAAAGAGTGCGCGCGCGAACAAGGCAGCGCCGTTTGTGCCCAAGGTGGTGCGCTCCGACAATATGTCTACGCAGGCCGTGTGGCAGGCGGCTGTTGACTCCGGCTCGGAAGTGGATCTGGATGACGCTTCTCGCAATCCGCACTTCTCTTACGACGATGAGGATAACCATCAGCGGCACGAAGTCTGGTTTCTGGACGCCGTTACTACGCTGAACGAAATGCGCGCCGCGCGTCAGCTTGGCTTGCAGACCTTCGCCCTCTGGCGGCTGGGCAGCGAAGACCAGTCCATGTGGAAGGTTTGGGATCAGCCAATCAAAGCGAATCCCTTGAAGGATTTAACGGATGTGCCGCCCGGCGGGGATCTTGACATCGAAGGCACCGGCGACATCATGCACGTTTCCGGCAGCCCCAAAAACGGGCATCGCACGGTAACGATCGATGACGCCAAGCTGATCGATTCCGAGGCGATGACGAGCTATCCACGTTCGTACACGATCAACTATTTCGGCTACCAGCCAAAGAAGCTGGCGCTGTCATTTGATGACGGACCTGATCCGGAGTGGACGCCGAAGATCCTTGACGTATTAAAGAAGCTCGATGTGAAGGGCACCTTCTTCATGATCGGAGAGGAAGCTGAAAACAACGTCGGCCTGATGCAGCGGGTGTATCGCGAAGGTCACGAGATTGGCAACCACACCTTTACGCACCCGGATATCAGCGCCATCAGCAACCGCGAAGTCGATCTGCAGATGAACCTTACAGAGCGCCTGTTCGCGGCCAAGCTGGGTGTGCAGCCGTTGTACTTCCGTCCACCGTATTCCATCGATCAGGAACCCGACACGAACGACCAGGCTGCACCGGCAGAACGCGTGCAGCAGCGTGGCTACATCGTTGTTGGCAATAAGATCGACACGAACGATTGGGACGAACACCCCCGCAAGACGCCACAGGAAATTGTGGACGCGGTTCTGCAGCAACTCGCCGACATGAAGGGCCGGCCTGACAAGGCTGGATCCATCATTCTGCTGCACGACGGTGGTGGCGACCGCTCCGTGACAGTGGCCACGCTGCCACTGTTGGTGAATACACTGCGCGCACAGGGTTACGAGTTTGTGCCTGTGCACGAACTGATGGGCAAGACACGTGAACAGGTGATGCCGCAGCTTAACGGCAGGCAAAGGCGCCTGGCGTGGATTGATTCCATCGCGTTTTTTGGCTTGTCGACCTTTAACCACTTTGTCATTGCGGTTTTCTTTGTCGGCGACATTCTGATGAGTGGACGGCTAATCATCATCGGCCTGTTCGCCATTATCGATCGCTTCCGTAAGCGCAAGAACTTCGCGGATGAGAACTATCAGCCGCGTGTCGCTGTTCTGATTCCTGCCTACAACGAGGAGAAGGTGATCGTTCGCACCATTCGGTCCGTGATGATGTCCAACTACAAAAATCTGCACATCATCGTGATCGACGACGGATCATCTGACCGCACGGCAGAGGTCGCGCGCGAAGCTTATCCGGCTGACATCGAGAGTGGTCGTTTGACCGTCCTGAAAAAAGAGAACGCGGGCAAGGCAGAGGCCTTGAACTTTGCGCTGCAGGGCTATGTGCATGAAGAAATCTATGTCGGCATAGACGCGGATACCGTCATTGCGCATGATGCGATTGCTCGCCTGGTGCCGCACTTTGCCAACCCGCAGATTGGTGCTGTCGCAGGAAATGCGAAAGTGGGTAACCGGGTTAACCTTTGGACTCGCTGGCAGGCGCTGGAATACATCACCAGCCAGAATTTTGAGCGCCGCGCCATGGACCTGTTCGATGTTGTGGTCGTGGTGCCTGGGGCAATCGGCGCGTGGCGCACGGCGGCGGTTCACGAAGGTGGCGGTTACCACTCCAACACGGTTGCAGAAGATGCTGACCTGACCATGATCCTGCTGGAGCAGGGCCTGTCCGTGATCTACGAGGATCGCGCGCTGGCGTTTACCGAAGCGCCCATCAATATGAACGGCCTCATGCGGCAGCGCTTCCGTTGGTCGTTCGGCATTATGCAGGCCGTGTTCAAGCACTTGGGTGCCATCAAGCGACGGCGCGCCATGGGTCTGTTCGCGCTGCCCAACATCATCGTCTTCCAGATCATGCTGCCGCTGGTTTCGCCCCTGATCGACTTGATGTTTATCGCCAGCTTCTTCAAGTTTTTGTACGACCACCACTTTCATCCGGAGTCGGCGAGTTCCGCCAGCTTTGTGAAGCTGTTGTACTTCTTTCTGGCGTTCATGCTGATCGACTTTGCCGCGTCCGCACTGGCTTTTATGCTCGAACGCAAACACCCCGCCAGCAAGGGAGATGCGTGGCTGCTGTTCCACATCTGGATTCAACGCTTTAGTTACCGGCAGGTCTTCAGTGTGGTGTTGTTCAAGACCGTGAAGCGCGTCATCGATGGACGGCCTTTCTCGTGGGACAAATTGGAACGCACTGCGACGATGAGTAAGTCTACAGACCAGATGCTAGATGGTGCGCCTTCGCCCAAGTAGCACGGGAAAAGCACGATCTCACCTTTCAAGTCGTCATTCCGACCGAAGCGGAGTGGAGGAACCTGCTTTCCGCGCGAAGCGCGTGCGCCTTCGGCGCGTAAGCAGTTCCTTCGACTCTGCTGCGCTTCGCTCAGGATGACGGGATCTGGGTGCTTGCTTGGCGACGCAAACCGTCGCGATTCTTCGGTCGGTCGGGCGGTACACTTTCTGCATGGCAACGAACGCGATCCCGACCCTGCACGACGCCGTCCCCGAGAACATCGACCCGACCAAGACAGAGTTCAGGCTGCCGGTCTTCCGCAACGAGCCCTTTCTCGACTTCACCACGGCTGATGTGAAGGCCGGCATGAAGGAAGCGCTGCGCGTTGTGGAGCACGAGCTTGGCCACGAGTACCAATTGATCCTTGGTGGAGAGCGGATCACAGCCTCGGCAAAGATCACGTCCACCAATCCTGCCAAGCCAGCGCAGACCATCGGCATCCACCAGGAAGCGGAACTGCCGCACATCGAGCAGGCTGTTGCCGCGGCGGACAAGGCCTTCCAGTTCTGGAGCCGTGTGCCTGTCAGCACACGCGTAAACCTGCTGCTGGATGTGGCGCAGTTGGTCCGCGAGCGCAAGCTGGAACTGTGCGCCTGG
>JBPBPZ010000132.1:0-9708 GCA_050954525.1 Janthinobacterium lividum | reverse complement strand
CCGCCGGAACAAACCTCATGGCTGACGATCTAACCGCCCCGCATTTTTTCGATCTGCGTTTGCGCAGGCACGCCGACTACCAGCGCGCCTACAACGCAGCGCGCAAGCAGCACGCACGCGAGATGAGCTTTTTCTTTGCTCGGCGGGATGCCATGCCGGACCGGCGCCTGCACCCGGATGAGGCGCTGCTGCAGGCCTGGAACGGTCCGCGCATTGGACTCACCGTGGGCAAGGTGATGGGCAAGGCGCACGACCGCAACCGCATCAAGCGCCGTCTGCGCGCCGCCGTGGCCATGCACGCCGCGGAACTCGCGGGCCTGCCGGTTGATGTCATCCTGCATCCCAGGCGAACTGTACTTCTGCTGGATTGGGACAGGCTGCAGCGCGAGGTGCAGCAGGTCTTCCGTACGGTGCGCAAAGGCTGCCAGCCGGCAACCAGTGCACAGCCTTCAGGGCAGCACGCCCCCAGCACCGCACGTGGCAAGTCAAAACCTAAATCAGGCCCACCTTCAACAAAAGTGCCTGCGGCGACCGGTCAAACAGCATGAGCGGGGCAGTTTCACGTGGCGCGTTTCTGTTGTACCGTCGCGTGCTTTCACCGTTGTTGCACAGCACCGGCCTCAGCAACTGCCGCTTTCAACCCACCTGTTCGGAGTACGCGGAGATCGCCATCCTGCGCTTTGGACCATGGCGCGGTACCTGGCTTGCACTGCGTCGGATCGCCCAGTGCCATCCCTTTAGCAAGGGCGGCCTGGACCAGGTGCCAGAACAGTGATGTTCGATACGCCAAGGCCGGCAGATCTGCAGATGCGACCCCTGCCGGAACGTACCATCCGAAAAGAGAGTGTATGAACACCATCACGTCAAACCAGCCGCCCACCACCAACAAGCACCTGATCCGCTGGGTTGAAAAGACGGCGGAGCTCTGCCAGCCAGACCGAATCCACTGGCTGGACGGCTCAGACGAAGAGAACACCGCGCTCTGCAACGGCCTGGTGGACGCGGGCACGTTCCAGCGGCTGGACCCGGTGAAGTGGCCCGGCTGTTTCTATGCGCGGTCCAGCCCGAACGACGTCGCACGCGTGGAAGACCGCACCTACATCTGTTCGCTTTCTAAGGACGGCGCGGGCCCGACCAACAACTGGGAAGACCCGTTCGTCATGCGGCGCAAGCTGAAGACACTGTTCAAGGGCTGCATGCGCGGTCGCACCATGTACGTGATGCCGTTCAGCATGGGGCCAGTCGGCTCGCCCATGAGCCAAATCGGCGTGCAGCTGACCGACTCTGCCTATGCCGTGGTGAACATGCGCATCATGGCTCGCATCGGCCTGCCCGTCTACGCGGAAATCGACAAGGATTACAAGCGCGTGGTTCCGTGTGTGCACTCCGTCGGCGCGCCTCTGCTGCCGGGCCAGGCCGACGTGCCGTGGCCGCAGAACGACACCAAGTACATCGTCCACTACCCAGAGACGCGCGAAATCTGGTCGTACGGTTCGGGCTACGGCGGCAACGCGCTGCTGGGCAAAAAGTGCTTCGCTCTCCGCATCGCCAGCAACATTGCGCGCGACGAAGGCTGGATGGCCGAGCACATGCTGATCGTCGGCGTGGAGTCACCCGCCGATGCAAACGGCGAGACCGAGAAAACCTATGTTGCCGCGGCCTTCCCATCGGCCTGTGGCAAGACCAACTTCGCCATGCTGATCCCGCCTGCTGGTTTCGACGGCTGGAAAGTGTGGACGGTAGGCGACGACATCGCGTGGATCAAGCCCGACGCAACCGGCCAGCTCCGCGCCATCAATCCGGAGACGGGCTTTTTCGGCGTCGCGCCCGGCACCAGCGACAAGACCAACCCCAACGCGATGGCCACGCTGCGGTCGAACAGCATCTTCACCAACGTCGCCCTGGTAACAGAGAATGGCCAGCCCAACGGCGACATCTGGTGGGAGGGCATGACCGACGCTCCGCCAGCGGAGGCGTTGGACTGGCGCGGCAACCCGTGGACGCCTGCCAGCAAGACGCCCGCGGCGCATCCGAATGGTCGCTTCACCGCGCCAGCAAAGCAGTGCCCTACCATCGACCCCAGCTGGGAAGATCCCAATGGCGTGTTGATCTCGGCCATCGTTTTCGGTGGACGCCGCGCCACCACCATGCCGCTGGTCTACCAGGCCTTTAACTGGTCCAGCGGCGTCTATGTGGGTGCAACGATGGGCAGCGAGCAGACGGCAGCCGCAGGCGGTACGGTGGGCACGGTACGCCGCGATCCCATGGCCATGCTGCCCTTCTGCGGCTACCACATGGGCGACTACTTCCGGCATTGGCTGAAGATGCAGCGCGACCTGAGCACGACGCCACGGATCTTCCACGTCAACTGGTTCCGCAAGGGCGAAGACGGCAAGTTTCTATGGCCGGGGTTCGGCGAGAATATGCGCGTCCTGAAGTGGATTGTGGACCGTTGCCGCGGCCGCGTGCGCGGGCAGGAAACGCCCATCGGATGGACGCCCAAGTACAGCGACATCGTGTGGGAAGGAATGGACTTCAGCGAGTCGCAGTTCGACCAACTGCAGCTTGTCGACCGCGCCACGTGGAAGCGCGAGGTCATGGGGCATGAGGAAGTCTTTCTGCTGCTGCACGACCACTTGCCGCCCGAGATGATCTACGAGCGCGAACTTCTGATCTGCAGACTGTAAGGCAGCGGGGCCACAGGACTTACCGTCCCGTGGCCCCGCTTCGGTTTCGCAAGATCTTGATTCTTACTCGCCGCCCGCCGCGATCGCTTCGAAGCGGTCGATCTGGTCCAGGGTGAAGGCGTGCATGTCACCTTCTGCCTGCCACTGCTGGTACCACTGCACAAGCAGGTCCAGCGCTGTCTCCAGCCGAAGCAGCGGCACCCATCCCAGGTCGGCCTGTGCGCGGCTGGCATCCAGCTTTAGGTAATTTGCCTCGTGCGGGCTGGGCGCTTCATCCAGAACCCAAGAGGCGTCGCTGCTCCAGGCGCGCGCCATGTGGTCGGCAATCCACTGCACGGGCCGGGCATCGCTCTGCAGCGGTCCGAAGTTGTAGGCGGTGGCGTACTTCGCATCACCGGTAAACAGCTGTTCGGCCAGCCGCATGTAACCGTGTAGTGGCTCCAGCACGTGTTGCCAGGGCCGGATGGCGTGCGGATTCCGTATCAACACAGGCGCGCCCGACAGAAAGCCGCGCACAAGATCCGGTATCAGCCGGTCGGTAGACCAATCGCCGCCGCCAATGACGTTTCCGGCGCGCGCGGTCGCGACTGCTACCGTGTGTTTCTTTCCCAGCTCTGCAACCGGGAAAAACGACTGCCGGTAGGCCGCGCTGACAATCTCCGCGCACGCCTTGCTGCTGGAATAGGGGTCATAGCCGCCCAGCGGATCCGTCTCGCGGTAGGGCCAGATCCACTCCTTGTTTTCATAGCACTTATCCGTGGTGACGCTGACCACGGCACGCACGCCCGGCGTGTGCCGCACGCTTTCTAGCAGGTTGACCGTACCCAGAACGTTGGTCGCGTAGGTACCCACGGGGTCTTCGTAGGAGTAGCGCACCAGCGGTTGCGCGGCCAGGTGGAACACGATCTCCGGACGAAACTCCTGGATGGATGCCCGCAGGCGTTCCCCGTCGCGGATGTCGCCACGGGGATCATCGATGACCGACCCAATTCTGGCGACGTCGAACAGATTCGGCGTGGTGCAGGGGTCCAACGCGTACCCGCGAACTTCTGCACCCAGCTTTGCCAGCCAAAGCGCGAGCCAACCACCTTTGAAGCCAGTGTGGCCCGTCAGAAAGACTCGCTTGCCATTCCAGAATGATGTGTCCACGCTATTCGCCACCATTGGAGGTCACCATACCTTCCAGGGCGCTTTCCCCGAAGTCCATAAATCTTCCAGGTGGTGCTTGTCGCGAAGCGTGTCCATGGGTTGCCAAAAACCTTCGTGCAGAAACGCGTGCACTTCGCGGCGAGCCACCAGCGCATCAATCGGCTCTCGCTCGAACATCTGGCTCTCGTCCGTTACGGCTTCCAGAACCTGTGGCGACAGCACAAAGAAGCCGCCGTTCACCCAGCCACCTTCTTCTACCGGCTTCTCCTGGAACGCCTGGATTTCGGTACCATTTAGAGCCAGGCCACCGAATCGTGCGACGGGCTGCACGCTGGTTAGCGTCGCCAGTTTGCCATGGGCTTTGTGGAACTTGATCAGCGCCGTAATGTCCACGTCGGAAACACCGTCGCCATAGGTCATGCAGAAAGACTCTTCATCTTTGACATAGGGCGCAATGCGCTTCAGACGACCACCGGTACCGGTTTTGTCACCAGTATTCACCAGGGTTACGGTCCAGGGTTCAGCCACGGAGTCATGCACCGTCATTTTGTTGTGACGCATGTCAAAGGTCACGTCGGATGTGTGAAGGAAGTAGTTGGCAAAGTATTCCTTGATGACATAGCCCTTGTAGCCGCAACAGATGATGAAGTCGTTGACCCCATGCGCCGAGTAGAGCTTCAAAATGTGCCAAAGAATCGGCAGGCCGCCGATTTCAACCATTGGCTTGGGCCTTGTCGACGTTTCTTCACTAATACGGGTACCAAGACCACCTGCAAGGATTACTGCCTTCACCGAATGAGCCCCCTTCGCGGAATCTGCTCATCATACCGCGAGAAGAACAGTGTTTAGCTGCCGTGTAAAAGGTTCTGTGTTGCGATACTTCCATGCAAGCAGCTAGCGGTTTCAGCGCATTGGCGCGGCTTCGCAGTGTATTCTTGAGCCGAAATGACCGCAAAAGCAGAAGCTCTTCGCAACCACATTCTTGACCTTGTTGGCCAGTACCACGCTGAGGCGTTCCCGGCTAAGACATTTGCCCCCGGAGAAACTTTCGTTCCCGTATCAGGCAAGGTGATCGGGCCTGAAGACTTGTGTTCCGTGGTCGATTCGGCCCTGGATGCGTGGTTCACCACGGGCCGCTTTGCGAAGGACTTCGAGCGGAAGCTGGCCCGCTTTATTGGTGTTCGGTCGGCTTCGCTGGTCAATTCCGGATCGTCGGCGAACCTGGTCGCACTGTCCGCTCTGACCTCCCCGACACTTGGTGATCGTCAGTTGAAGCCGGGAGATGAGGTCATCACCGTGGCTGCAGGCTTTCCAACGACGGTAAATCCGATCATCCAGAACGGCCTGATTCCCGTGTTTCTGGATGTCACGCTGCCGACGTATGAAATTGATTCCTCGCGGCTGGAAGAGGCTTACAGTCCAAAGACCAAAGCTGTGATGATCGCGCACACGCTGGGTAATGTCTTCAACCTGGACTTGATCACCGCGTTTTGTAAAAAATACAACCTCTGGTTGGTGGAAGACTGCTGCGACGCGCTTGGCTCCACCTATCGTGGGCAGAAGGTCGGCACGTTCGGCGACATCGCAACGCTCAGCTTCTATCCTGCTCACCACATCACCATGGGCGAGGGCGGTGCGGTGCTGACAGACAAGCCCGCATTGAAGGTTCTCATTGAATCGTTCCGCGACTGGGGCCGCGATTGCTGGTGCGAACCGGGAGTGGACAACACCTGCGGCAAGCGCTTTGATTGGCAGTTGGGCACACTGCCGTGCGGCTACGACCACAAGTACACCTATTCGCATGTGGGCTACAACCTCAAAGCGACGGACATGCAGGCTGCCCTGGGTGTTTCGCAGCTTGAGAAGCTGCCGTACTTTATTGAGCGACGGAAAGAGAACTTCGCCTATCTGAAGGCCGCGCTGCAACCGCTGGAGCAGTTCCTTGTGCTGCCCGTCGCGGGCGAACATGCAGACCCAAGCTGGTTTGGATTTCCGGTCGGCGTAAAAGAAGATGCTCCATTTACCCGCGACCAGATGACGCGCGCTCTGGAAGCCCAGAAGATCGGCACCCGACTGGTGTTTGCCGGCAACCTGACTCGTCAGCCGGCTTACAAAGATAGTGAATATCGCGTCGTCGGCGAACTGGTAAACACGGACTTTGTGATGAACCAGGTGTTCTGGATCGGCGTCTTTCCGGGGCTGACCAAAGAGATGCTGGATCACATTGTTGACACCATGATCACGCTTGCAACCACCTCCAAAAAAGAGCTTCCAGTTCTGCAGGCGTAGCCCTTGTAGCTACAGGTCTCGCGGGGCTGTAAAAGGCAGGTCATGTCGCGGCCCCGTGATTAACCTGCGCGCTCTCTGATTAGCTCTGCGGGACACGCGTTGCAGCAGCATTACGGAGCGATGCTTTTGGGGCTCATCCTGTATAAGTGAGCAGTTGCCAGACATTCTTCCGCGACGAGGTTCTACGCTGTGACTACCATCCAAATGTCTGACCGCAGCGTTTCCGCGTTTCGAATCACGTTTACATTGATCCTTTGTGCTGCGCTGGTTTTCTATGGCTACCATTCCATTCACTGGCAGGTAATCTGGGATCCGTCGATCATGCACTACATCAACTTTCTGATGGCGCATGGCCTGGCACCGTACCGCGACATTATCGATATCAATCTGCCGGGATCGTACTTTATGGACGGTTGGGCCATGTCCATTTTCGGTGGAAGCGACCTGAGCTGGCGCATCTACGAGTTCTGCCTGCTGGGTGTGATGATCGGCGCGATGATCGTCATTGCCCTGCCGTACGACTGGTTCGCCGGTTTTTCTGCCGGAGCACTGTTTGCCTATGTGCATGCCACGGAGGGTGCCCGCAGCGCGGGTCAGCGGGAAGAGTTGATGACCGTCCTCATCCTGCTGGGATATGCCTGCCTCTTCCAGGCCCTTCGGCGTCGCTTGCCCAGCCTTACGCTCCCGTTCGGCGTGTTTCTTGGGCTGGCGACATCGCTCAAGCCGACGGCCGCCCTGCTTGTGGTTCTGCTTCCTGCTATGGCGATCTACTCCCTTCGCAAGGAAGGGCTCCGCGCGCGCGCGTTTTTGGGCTACACACTGGCCGGCTTCGCAGCTGCACTGCTGCTCGATGTGCAGTTCTTCTGGCGTTACCATGCGTTCCATGACTTTCTGGTGGCCTCAGGGCGTCTGGTCACCTACTACGCAAACATTGGAAGTGCTCCACTCCCGGTACTACTGGAAACGCTTGTTAACCGCCGTGCCTTTCCCCTGCTCATCATTGGGAGCATGCTGACGTTTGTGAATTTAGCCCGCAGCAAGCGCGCGAGCCTGGAACGAAATCTGCTGCTGGTGGGCGTGGTCTTCGGCGCCGTGTCCTACCTTGCACAGCGCAAAAACTTCGAACACCATCTGTATACCTACTTTGCCCTGATGCTGCTGTGGGCCTGCACCGAAGTGGCCATTGCATGGAAAAGTAGCGGCTGGCGGCGAGTGCTGGGAACCGCTTGCTTTGCACTCATCATTTTTCCGGTGGTCGCGAAACACACTTACTTGATGCGTGACATTCCCACACTGGAAAGACCGCAAGAGCTGTTGACGAATGACTTTAATCGCCTTGGCGGGCCACAGGCGCTGCAACATGAAGTGTTGTGCTTCGATGTTGTGCAAAGTTGCTACAGCACGCTGTACCACATGCAGATCTTGCCGTACTCCAACCTGGTAGCTGATTACATGCTGTTTCCACCAGTGGGTTACGCTCCTGTGACGTACTACCGGGAAGAGTTATGGAAGCAACTCCAGCAAAGAAAACCCCGCGTCGTGGTGGTGACCAACTTCTGGCTTTGCAGCCCACCTTCTTTTGACAAGCTCAAGCAGTGGCCTGCCATTGTCACATTCCTGGATACGAACTACGACATCGTGTCTGCCGTTGAAACCGGTGGAGACGCCTACAGGGTGTATGTCAGGAAAGCCGGGATCGATCCAGGTCCACAGTTGGTCAGCCAGGCGGGCGGACTCTAACCGTTGCTGGCTTTGTGCCATGCGGCCATACGGCGAATGGCTTCGTCCAGGGACACGGTCTGACGCAGTTGCAGATCGCGCCAGGCCTTTTCTGTAGACGGGACATACTGCTGCAGTGCAGCGCCTAGTTTCGCCTGCTGCGCAATGTGTAGCGACGCGGGCGACCCAAGTGTGGCAATGAGGCGCTTGGCCAGATCCGCAATGCTGATCGCGTCTTCCGATCCGACGTTGAAGACTTCCAGCGTAGGCGCACGGAACAACATGGTCCATAGCCAGGTTGCAAGGTCCGACGCATACAGGTACGAGCGAAGAGGCGTACCATCACCAGCAATTGAGACATCGCGCCCGGCCAGAATATCGCCGATGAAGTTGCCGATAGCAAAGTTGGCATCAAGCGCCAGGCCCGGCCCAGCAAAGGCGAAACAGCGCGCCAGCTTGAACTCCATGCGCTTGTGCACGGCGTACAGGGCACACATCAGTTCGGAAACCCGCTTCCCTTCGCCATACGATGAGGCTGTCTGCCACGTCTCAGGTGCGCCCAGGTAGGTTTCTGGTACATGGCTCATTTCCTGCGGTTGCGCGCCATAGGCGGAACCGGAACTGACCAGCAGGAATTTCTCTGTGCCATGGGAGCCAGCAAAACGCAGCGTGTGTGCCGTTCCCTGCTGGATAGCGTCCAGCCGCTCGAACGGGTCAGCCGATGAGGCCACGCGAGCCACGTCCGTAGCGGCATGAATCACGTACCGGAACTGCCCTTCGGGATAGACGAAAGTACGCATTTCCCCTTTGCACAGGGAAATGGCGGGATGGTTCGTGATGTGCGGAGAGCGGCGTGCAAAGCCGTCCGGATCCCTGCTGAGAACCGTGGCCCGAGCGTTCAGTCCAAGCGTCTCGTTAGCATGGAGAAAACTCTCCAGCAGCCAGCAGCCAAAAAAGCCGGACCCGCCGGTGATGAACAGGCGTGCACCTCGCATCTCGTCCCACAGTGGGCGTGTTTGCTCCAGGACGTCCTGCAGATCCGAAGATGGAAGGGGTGCTTGAGCCATGTCTATTGGTCGCCTGGTTCGGCCAGGGGCTATGTCCCTTCCATCTCGAGCGGTTGCTCATGCGGTTCCATCGAACTCATGCCACGGCCAAACGCCAGCTTGGGGTAAGCATTGGCCATGGGATCGATCATTACTTGTAGAAGGCCGGGAGCCGTCTCGTTCGAGCTAAGCCACTTCAGCGCCGATTCCATGTCGTGGCTTTCCGAGATGGTTTGTGCTTCGATGCCGTAGGCATCCGCAACCCGCTTGAAGTCCGGTGCGGAGTAGCCCCACATGGTCGACTGGTAACGGCCGTGGAAATAGCTCTCCTGAAACTGACGCACCATGCCATGGCACTCGTTGTTGATGATGACCATCTTCACGGGCAGGCCCAGATGTGCGACGGTTTCCAGCTCCTGGATGTTGCACTGAAAGCCGCCGTCGCCCGCAACCATGACAACCGGCTGCCCCTCCAGTGAGACGGCAGCGCCGATGGCAGCCGGCAAAGCAAAGCCCATGGAGCCCATGCCGCCGGAAGTTAGAAAGCGCTGGTGTGCATGGAACTCGAGCGATTGCGCGGACCACATCTGATGTTGTCCAACATCGGTAATAAAGGCACCCGCACCGGTCATGGCTTTGGACAGCTCATGCATAAAGGCGTTCGGGTTGATGCCGCGCTCCAGCACAAACTCGCCCGTATCCGGCCAGCGGCTGCGCAGTGCTTCAATCTCGTCGTGCCACCGGCGCGTGTGCGCCTTGATCTCGTCCGTGTGTTCTCGGAAGGTCTCTGCCAGTTGCTGCAGCGCAGAGTTCAGCTC
>JBPBPZ010000245.1:0-9757 GCA_050954525.1 Janthinobacterium lividum | reverse complement strand
GCCAGCCACCCTGCAGACCCGGCAGACCTGCCGGAAAGCCCCTCTGCTGACCTGTACCCTGTGGCCGTGCCCGTTCC
This sequence comes from Janthinobacterium lividum, assembly GCA_050954525.1. Taxonomy (GTDB): domain Bacteria; phylum Acidobacteriota; class Terriglobia; order Terriglobales; family Acidobacteriaceae; genus Terriglobus. The sequence continues at coordinate 9,680 of JBPBPZ010000245.1, read as the reverse complement.
GCAAGCCTCGGAGCGGAAGGTCGCAATCGACGCCGTTCACCAGAGCCACAGCGGTGACCTGACCGTGCTGGAAGGCGATGTTCACATCCAGTACGGCGACTACTCCGTGGAAGCGGACCACATCACCTACAACGAAGCCACCGGCGACGTAGAGGCCACGGGCCACATCCGCGTGCACGGTGCCAGCAACACAGAAAGCCTGAGCGCCAGCCGCGCCACCCTGAACATCCAAAGCGAGACGGGCCGCTTCTATGACGTGCAGGGCTCTGTCGGTGTGCGCCACACCACGCGTGGCAACGTCTACACCACGGACAACCCGTTCCTGTTCACGGGCCGCATGGTGGTCAAGAACGGACCGGCTCAGTTCGACATTTACGACGGCACCGTGACCAGCTGCCAGCTGCCCAAGCCTGACTGGCAACTGGCCTCCGGCCACTTCGCGGTGTCGAACGGCAAAGCGCGAGCCGCTAAAACCACCTTTCGCCTGTTCAACCTGCCCATCTTTTTTCTGCCCTATGTCACGCACCCCACCGGCGAAGGTGAGCGCCAGAGCGGCTTCCTGATCCCTGTCATCGGCAACTCGTCGTCCAAGGGCATCGTGCTTGGCGAACAGTTTTACATGGTGCTGGGGCGCTCGGCTGAACTGACCGTCGGCGCGGAATACTTCTCAAAGCGCGGATGGCAGCAGGCTGCCACCTTTCGCATGCGCGGCAACGGACTCAACTTTGCCAACGCGCACTATGCAGGCCTGCTGGACCGCGGCTTCAACCAGACCACCTACGACGCCACCGGCAAAGCCACGGTGACCTACGTGAACCAGGGCGGCGAGGACGCTACCTTCAGCGGACGCAAAGACCTTGGCGATTACACCCGGCTGGCCGCGAATGTGGAGTACCTGAGCAGCTATGTCTACCGCGAGGCCTTCACCGACAACTTCAATCAGGCCGTGTCGTCCGACATTACCTCGTACGCCTACGCCACGCACGCGCGCAATGGCTATGTTGCCGCAATTGAGGCGGACCGTTACCAGGGCCTAAAGGTGGTCAGCACCGGCGATCAGATTCGCATCTTCCACGCGCCCCAGTTGCAGGGCGAGGTGCTGGAGCGCCGGCTGGGCAACACGCCCCTGCTTTGGAGCACCTCTGCCCAGTACACCGCCTTGAAGCGCACGCAGGGCACAGCCCTTGCGCAGACCGGGTTCGCCTCTGACTTTGTCAGCCGCGTGGATCTTCACCCCCGCCTGTCACTGCCGTTTGCGCTGGGCGGATTCCGCTTCCGGCCCGCTGTGGGTCTGCGCGATACCTGGTACCAGCACTCCCGCGCCGCCACCAACCTGCCTGGACCGCCACCCACCGAGCTTGCACCCGGCCTGAACCGCCTGCTGGCAGAAGCCGAGGTGGAGATGCGTGCACCGGTGCTGGAGCGTACCTTCGACACCGGTGTTTTTTCGAAGTTCCTGGGACGCCAGGCAAAGCACACCATTGAGCCTGAACTGCACTATCGCTACGCCACAGGCGTCGACGATTTCGCACGTACCCTGCGATTTGACGACACGGACGTGGTCAGCAACAAAAACGAGCTGGAATACGGATTTGTGCAGCGCCTGTTCATGCGGCCGTCTAAAGTGCGCGACTGCGAAACGGGCGAAACGCCGAGCGAAATCGACGGGACCTGCGGCGGTGCCCGCGAAACGCTGCGCTGGAAGCTGGTGCAACGCACCTACTTCGATAGCAGCTTTGGCGGCATTATCGTGAACGGCCGACGCAACGTGCTGGACACAACGCTGGACCTGAGCGGCGTCGCCTTTCTGACGGACAAGCGCGCCGCGTCGCCCATTGTTTCGGAGATGAAGCTGAGCGCGACCGACCACATCGACCTGGAATGGGATATGAACTACGACACCCACGCGGGCAAGTTCACCCAGAGCAATACGTTTCTCGACTTCCATGGCGGCAGCGTTTTTGGCGGCCTGAGCCACGCAAGGCTGAATGCTCCCGGCCGCTTTTCCACCGGCACCGGCTCGGGTTCGAGTACGGTCACGTCCGGCACGTCAGACTTTTCGCAACTGCGGTTCCTGCTTGGCTACGGCACGCCCACCAAGCCGGGCCTGAGCATTGCAGCCAACATGGGGCTCGACCTGAGTGCGGTACAGCCGCAATCCACTGCTACCAACATCATCCGTGCCGTGCAGACGCAGTACGCCGCAGCGCAGTTTGCTTACAACTGGAACTGCTGCGGCTTTTCCGTGGAGTATCGCAAGTACGAACTCGGCAGCGTGCGCAACGAAAATGCCTACCGCTTCAACTTCTCGCTGGCAAACATCGGCACGGCGGGCAACATCCGGCGGGCGGAACGACTGTTCTAGCCTGCTCGCTTGCTTCTACAAAGTTATGCAGCCCAGTCCGTCATGCTGAGCGCAGCGAAGAATCCCGATGCTGCTCCTACCAGCAAGGAAGCTGGGAAGTTTATTGCGAAGAACCCGGCAGGTTTCTGCAACTGCCGGGTTTCAACGGTCCATCGTTTCGCTGGGTCAGGATGACGCTCAGGGAACGGGCGAAGATTAGTCGGCCAGCACCATTTCCTGCTCTTCCACGGGCTGACGTAGCCAGCCGTAGAGCGGAAACTCCTCTGCCAACGCTGTAACCCTCTTGTGGATGGCACGCAGCCGTGTATCGTCGGTGCGGTGCTCCAGGGCTTCGGCGATCCAGCCTGCAATCTGCCGCATCTCCGGCTCGCGCATGCCGCGGGTCGTTAGCGCGGGTGTGCCGAAACGCACACCGCTCGGCTTCAGCGGCGGGTTGGTGTCGTAGGGGATCGCGTTCTTGTTGACGGTAATACCCGCCTTGCCAAGCGCCGCTTCCGCCTCAGAACCCAGTATTCCCTTTGCAAACGTGTCCACCAGCATCAGGTGCGTGTCCGTGCCGCCCGAGACGATGCGGTAGCCCTCACCAGCCAGCGCCGCCGCAAGCTCACGCGCATTCGCAACGGTCTGTGCAGAGTAGGCATGGAACTCCGGCTGCAAGGCCTCGCGAAACGCGACAGCCTTCGCCGCAATCACATGCATCAGCGGTCCGCCCTGCTGGCCGGGAAACACGGAGCGATCCAGACCGGTCGCAAACTCGGCCTTGCACATGGCCAGGCCGGCGCGCGGTCCGCGTAGCGTCTTGTGCGTAGTGGTCGTAACCATGTGCGCGTGCGGCACCGGCGAAGGATGTACTTTACCCGCGACCAGGCCTGCAAAGTGCGCCATGTCGATCATCAGGTACGCTCCGACCGAGTCGGCGATCGCACGCATGCGCTCGAAATCCCAAATACGCGAGTAGGCAGAACCTCCACCGACAATCACCTTTGGGTTTTCGCGCTTCGCCAGGGTTTCCAGTTCGTCGTAGTCCACCGTCTCCGTGTCGCGGCTGACTTGGTAGGCGGCAATGCGGTACAGCTTGCCCGAAAAGTTGAGCTTGTGGCCATGCGTCAGGTGGCCGCCATGCGCCAGGTCCAGGCCCAGGATGGTGTCGCCCGGCTGGATCAGCGTCATGTATGCCGCGGCATTGGCCTGCGACCCGGAGTGCGGCTGCACGTTCACGTGGTCGGCACCAAAGATTTGCTTGGCCCGGTCACGCGCAATGTTCTCCACCACGTCGGCGATTTCGCAGCCGCCGTAGTAGCGCTTGCCCGGGTAGCCCTCGGCGTACTTGTTCGTGAAAACTGTTCCTGCTGCCTCAAGGACGGCGCGCGAAACGAAGTTTTCCGACGCAATCATCTCCAGGCCGTCATGCTGCCGCTCCGCCTCAAAGGCGATCTGCGCAGCGATCTCGGGGTCAGAAAAGGAGAGCGGAGCCTCTAAATCGATGGGCATGGTGCCTTCTTTCGCGAGTAGAAATTTGCCTCGGCAGCACGTGGCTGGCAGGGCTTTACACCTCTTATTATTCCACCGGGCAGCGGCTCTCAACGAAAGGAGCCACGCAAATGGCGAATCATCGCTACTTCTAACGGCGTATCCGTGTTCAAGATGAACAGATGAACCCCTCCCCCTGACATCCTGCCTGCCCTGGATCGACGTGCCTCCACAGAACGACAGCCGTCGGACTCTGTGCGCGGCACTGATCCAGGGCGAGCGGGTTAGTCTGCGGCTCGGGTTAGTTTGCCGCTCTGCAACACAAAGTGTTCGCCCCGCCAGACCACTTCGTTGCCGGCGTAGCTCCACGCCCACAGCAGAAGGCTGACCGTGTCACGCATCGGCAGCAGCCAAAGGTCACGCAACACCTGTCCGTCCCGCAGAATACCCACACCCACGTTCAGCAAAAGCGCCACACGTGCCAGAAGCACCAGCGACAGCAGGGACAGGCTGGGCAGCGCAAACCCGCAGGCCACCACGTTCAGCATGGCCCAGGGCAGCGCATAACTTACCACCATGCCGAAGAAGCTCCACGGCCGAGCATCGCGCACGGTACGCCACCAACGCACCTGGTGCTGCCAGAAATCATGCCGGTTGTACTGCGGCACGGACGTCTGCACCACCTCTGCAGCCAGCACCACGCGCATACCGGCGCGATCCACACGCTCGCCCAGCTCGTAATCATCGGCAATGCGGTTCAGCAGCGGCTCCATGCCACCGATGCTGTCCAGCGTGGCCCGGCGCAGCGCCAACGTACTGCCCAGACCGAAGCGCACGCCGCGATCCAGCATTCGAGCGGTAAAGACACCCGGCAGCAGATCGCCGGCAATGCCCAGCGCTTCCAAGCGTGCCCAGACCGTCGGTCTCGCCAGCGTCCGGCCCAGGTATGGCACCGTCACAAAGCCCACGTTTGGACCGGCCATGGCAGATGCAATCGCCGAAAGGTAATGCGGACCCGCAAGAATGTCCGCGTCGTTGATCACCAGCACTTCGCCCATGGCGTGAGGCACCATCTGCGCCAGCGTGCTTACTTTGCCATTGTTTCCAAGGTTCTGCGGGCAAGGAACGGAACGGATGAGGGCCTGCGGAAACTCTGCCTGCAGGCGTTCCACTTCGCCGGCAAGCTCCTGGTCAGAGGGGTCGGCCATTCCAAGCAGCAGCTCAAAGCGGCCACCGTACACCTGCGTACACATGCTGGCAAAGGCACTGTAACGGTGCGGATCCATGCCCTTGACGGGTTTCAGGACAGACACAGTAGGCCATGTGGCGGGAGGGGGCGGCAGCGGTTCCCGGCGAAAACCGCGCGCGGCAAACAGCGCCAGCACCAGGTACACCAGGCCCGCAAGCGTCAGCAGGGTAGTACAAAGCGCAACCAGCGGGGCAAGCACAGTTCCAAGTGTACGAGGGAGGCTGCTTTGTTCCAGGCGTTATACGCACAACCTGCCACGTGGCTATGCTTTGAGACACAATCTGTCCACGTGTCTGGCCCAGGCGCGTGTCCACATGACGTTCGGGATAGCTCTAGGCCCGCACCGCGACCTTTGCCGCCGCGTCACTGGCCGCCTCGCTTCCGTTCTGCACGGCGCGGCCCATGTACCGCCTCCACCACAGGGTGTTGCGCGGCTCCCCGGTAAACTCTGCGGGTTCTCCCGGTTCTGGCAGCCAAAGCGGCATGCCGGCGGCTTCTGCCACTTCAGTGACCCGCTCTGGCGGCTGAAACCAGTCATGAAACGCCAGGTTGAACAGGCCCCAGTGGATGGGCATCAGCACCTTTGCGCGCAGGTCGCGCGCGGCCAGCACGGCATTGTCCGGCCCCATGTGAATGTCGGCCCATAGCGGGTCAAAGGCACCAATTTCCAGCGTTGCCAGGTCGAACGGACCGTACGCCTCGCCGATCTCGCGGAAACCTTCGTAGTAGCCGGAATCCGCACCATGGTAGACGTTGTGCTGCTCCGTCCGCAGGGCAAATGATGACCAGAGGGTCGTGTAGCGCTTGAGCGAACGCCCTGAAAAATGACGCGCAGGTAACGCGGTCACAGTCATGGGTGTGCGTGTTTTCGCCGGGATGGTGAAGCTGTCGGTCCAGTTCAGTTCCTGGATTTTGCCCGGGTTTACACCCCATCGGCGCAAATGCCGGCCCACACCCTCTGAGCAGACAAAAACGCCTGCAAGGTCCGCAAGCGCCTGCATTGCGGCCGAATCCAGATGATCGTAATGGTCGTGCGTGATGAGCACGGCATCCAGCTTCGGCAGGTCTTCGATCCGCAGGGGCGGCGGAAAGAAGCGGCCCGGGCCAAACCATTGCACAAACGACGCCCGCTTCGAAAACACAGGGTCGATCAGCAGCGTGGTCCCATCCATTTCCACCAGTAGCGAGGAGTGTCCCAGCAGAGTAATGCGCAGGCCGCTGGCCGGGGGTGCGGCAAAGATGCCAAGATCTGTGCGGAACGGTCCGAGTGGGCGGCGGGGCACACGCTCCTCTTTGCCGTTCAACAGCTTCCGGAAGACCTGGAACAGGTGCCGAGTTGCGCCAACCTCAGTCGGCACAGGGTTCAGATAGATTCCGTTTTGTCGACGTGCGCGCTGCAGCAGAGACATCGCCCGATTGGATGCAGAGCAACGCACTGGGTCGCCGCATTGCCGCAGAATTGCACTTTTGGTTCTCGAACAGAGCACTTCCGCGTCAAAATGTGTCGCGCCCGTCCGTTTTGTGGCTGCTTCTTTCACCGTCGCGTCGGCCATTTGGCCCTTGAGGAACGCACCCATTCCGGCCTGTTCTCCACTTTTCACGAACTGATCGCGACGCTTTCCGAACCACCTCTCTGCAAAGTAGAAGCTTTGGAAAAACAGGCTGGGAACTTTGCAGACCCCGCGCCGTAACAGAGAGTACGCTTACAAAGCCGGGTGAAACATGCATTGGACTGAGGCGCTGCGTCTGGCGCTGCAATCGTTATGGGCAAACAAGCTGCGAACCGTTCTGACGCTGCTGGGCGTCGTCATTGGCGTGGCCGCGGTCATCTCTGTCGTCACGCTGGTCAACGGCGCGAATGCCTATGTGGACCAGAAGCTGAATCGCTACGGCTCCGACGTATTCACCGTGTCTAAACAGCCCAACCTGATTACCAGCTTTGCCGAATACACCCGCTTTCAGAAGCGTCGCAACATCCTGCTGGATGACTTCAAGCTGGTGAACGACAACTGCAAACACTGCCTGATGGTGGGTGCCAGCCAGGGCAGTAACGTGGGCGTGAAATACGGCACGGACTCTGTGACAGATGTAAGTCTGCGCGGCTGGACTGCCGCCATGGCTGACCTGAGCAATTTGAACATCGTCGAAGGCCGGTCTTTTACGCCCACTGAAGTGGAGCATGGAACGCACGTTGCCGTAGTCGGCACCGACATTCAGGAAAACCTGTTGAAGGGTGAAGATCCTATCAACAAGGAAATCCGTGTCGATGGCGTCGTGTACACCATTATTGGTCTTGGAGAAAAGCAGGGTAAAACGCTTGGCAACAGCCAGGATAATTACGTCTCGGTGCCTATTACGGCTTACCAGCGCACTTACGGCACGCAGAAGACACTTACGATTTACGTAAAGGCACCTGGCACAGGTGCGCCCCTAGAAGAAACCGGTGCAGAGGTCCGCACCATCATGCGGAGTGCGCGGCACGACCGCCTGGGCGAGGATGACAGTTTCACCCTGGACCTGAATAACACCTTCTTATCCTTGTTCAAAACAGTGACGAACCTATTCGGAGCGATTGCCATTCCGGTGGCCGCTATTTCGCTGATCGTTGGCGGCATCGTGATTATGAACATCATGCTTGTCTCTGTGACGGAACGGACCCGCGAAATCGGCGTGCGTAAGGCGCTCGGCGCGCGTCGGCGCGATGTGTTGCTGCAGTTCATTATCGAGAGCGGCCTCATGGCAACAGCGGGCGGCATCCTGGGCGTGCTGTTCGGCATTGGCGTAGGCTTCGGCATTTCACAACTTGCCGGCTTTCCCATGAGCATCGCCTGGTGGAGCGTGGTGGTGGGCTTGTTGGTTGCGACCAGCGTCGGCATCTTCTTCGGCGTCTATCCGGCGCGTAAGGCCGCCATGCTGGACCCGATTACCGCACTGCGGAGCGACATGTAATGAACCTGTCTGACGTTCGCGAAACCATTACTATCTCGCTTGACACGCTGCGCACCAATAAGCTGCGCAGTGGACTTACTGTGCTTGGCATTGTGATCGGTGTGCTTACCGTGATTGTCATGTCGTCGGTGATTAATGGTCTGAACGATTCGGTGAACGGCATCATCTCGCAGCTTGGATCGAACTCGTTGTTCGTGTTCCGCTTTTCTGTCTTTGGATCGCGCCCTACGCTGGAAGAACTTGCGCGCAAGCAGCTGACCTACGACGACATGAAGGCACTAAACGGTTTGCCGCACGTGGTTGCCGCGGCCGCGGGCTTGCGGCTCGCCAACTTTGGTGGCTTTGGTGCGGCGGGCATGACTACGGTCAAAGGCGGCGGGCACAAGGCTGAAAACGTGGGCCTGGGCGGTGACAGTTACACGTCTTACATCGTGAACGACTGGCCGATCGCGGCTGGACGCGTGTTCACCAAGGAAGAAGAAGACCGCGCCGCAAAGATCGTCATCCTGGGTCACGACACCGCGGAAGACCTGTTCCCGAACGGCGACGCCATCGGCAAAGAGGTTGAGGTCTCCGGCATTTCTGCAACTGTGGTTGGAACGCTCGAAAACATGAAGAGCGTCGCGCCCGGCAAAAACCCTTCTGACAACTTCTGCTACTTCCCAATTTCTACTTTCCACCACATGCATCCCGAGATCCTGGATTACTGGATCACGGTCAAATACGACGATCCAACGCATAAGTCTGCCGTAGAAGAAGAAGTACGTGAAGTTCTGCGCGCGCGCCGCAGGGTACCCGTCGACAAGGATGATAACTTCGCCATCTTCGGCTCCGACTCACTTACAAGGTTGTGGTCGCAACTTACCGGCGGATTATTCCTGCTGATGTTTGCGCTTAGCAGCGTAGGTCTGATGGTGGGCGGCGTGGGCGTGATGAATATCATGCTGGTCTCAGTCACGGAACGCACCCGCGAGATCGGCGTGCGCAAGGCGATAGGAGCCACCAAGCGCACCATCCTTTTGCAGTTCACGCTGGAGGCCATGGTGCTGTGCGCCATTGGTGGATTCCTGGGCATTGCACTTGGATCGCTGATTGCCCTGACGCTGCACATCTTTCTGCCGTCGCTGCTGTCCAGCTCCTGGGTCATTGCGGCGTTCACTATCTCCATCGGGATTGGTCTTGTCTTTGGTATCTATCCCGCGTGGAAGGCCGCCAGCCTGAACCCAATCGATGCGCTGCGGTACGAGTAGTGATTTGCTTATCAGGTAGAACTAACATCGTCAGAGCTCAGCACAAGGAAGAAATCCGTTGAAGGGTTACATGGTTGTGGTGTACCGGCAGATCGCCGATGAAGAGACGATGCAGGCCTACGCGGGGTTGGCTCTTCCTGCGCTGATGGCACTTGGTGCCCGATTTCTGATTCGCACGCCGGGAGAAGCTGTGGATGCCCGCGAATCGGGGCTGTGTGAGCGCGTCGTCGTGATCGAGTTCCCCACAAAGGAACAGGCCATCGCCGCGTATGACAGTGAGGCATACCAGGCCGCGGTATCCCTGCTTGCAGGCAAAGTGGATCGTGATGTGCGCTTCGTAGAAGCGCTATGCGCTCGCACCGTAATGAGTACGCCGTGCACAGACCTGCTTACTTAT
>JBPBPZ010000233.1:0-9786 GCA_050954525.1 Janthinobacterium lividum | reverse complement strand
CAACAAGTTCTTTTCCTGTCCCGGTTTCTCCTGTAATCAGCACAGTCGCATCTGTGGGGCCAACGCGGCGGATCAGTCCTTTAACCTTTGAGATGGATGCGCTCTTGCCGTGGATCTCGCTGTCACCTTCCAGGCTGTCTACCGCATTGCGGAGCAATACATTTTCTCTTCGCAGAAGCGTGTACTGCGCTGCCCGAGCGATCACCGCTTTGAGATTGTCGGCCGCAAAAGGCTTGGTCAGAAAGTCGAAGGCACCCTTGCGCATGGTTTCTACGGCAAGCTCCACCGTTCCGAATGCTGTTAGCACAACGAGAGCCGTCGCAGACTCGCCGTGGGACAGAGCCTCTAAAATCTTGAGACCCTCGCCATCGGGTAGCTTTTGATCTGTCAGAATGACATCGAAGTCTTGGGTTTCCAGCGCGTCCAGACCTTCCCGAATCGTACCCATCACTACAAGGGAATGCTCTTCCGCTCGCAGATGGACGGAGATCAGCTTGCGCATGTTGGGCTCGTCTTCGATCACAAGAATGCGTGCCATAAGGCCCCTAATTTCCTACTGGTGCGAGCGTGCCTGGGCTGCTGGAAAAAGCAAAGCAAACAGGATGTGGCCTTCGGCGTTGTTCTCCAGCGTCAGCGTTCCATCATGCGCCTCGGCTATTTTTCTCGCGATGGGGAGGCCCAGACCCGTACCCCCGCTCTTGGCCGTGAAGAACGGCTCGAAGATCTTCGGAAGGATAGGGTCGGGAATCGGCATGCCCTGATTCTCAACTTCGATGCGCACAACATCTCCGTGAGGGTCACAGCGCACTGAAACCACTCCTCCGTCAGGCGAAGCCTCAATGGCATTCCGCATCAAGTTCAATAGCGCCTGCTGGAGTTGGTCTTCATTGCCATGCAATCGACAGCCATCCTCGATATCGAGACATATGGAGACGTGTTTCCCAAGGGCTTGTGCCTTTGCGATGGATGCAATGTAACCAACAAGAGTGAAGACATCTACGTCACTGCGCAGGAGATCGCCTGGCTGCGCATAGCTTAGAAAATCAGTCGTCAGCCGCTCCAGTCTTTTTGCTTCGGTAAGCGCGATGCTAGACATGTCCTCGCGTTCTTCGGCCGAAAGGCTCGCCGACCTTGCAGCCTCCATCGCGCTGGAGATGATGGCAACTGGATTGCGAATCTCGTGGGCTACTGCGCTCGCCAGACGCCCAATGGCTGCCAGTTTCTCTTCCTGCACCAGCCGTTCCCGTGTTGCTTCAAGATCGTCGAGCCGGTCTCGGAGCTCCCCATCCTGTTTTCCAAGAAGGTCGAGCAAGATCCATACGAGCGTTCCCACGGTGAACAGCAGAAGAATGAGCGTGGCAGTCTCAAGTAGTTCGCCGAGCTGAAAGGGCGGCCTGAAATGGGCAGCATACGCGACCCAGAGGGCTGCGGAGCATGACGCCAAAGTTGCGACGACAAGCATTGTGGCGAGCGAAAAGTAAAGGGCTGCTTCCAGAACCGGAAGGATCAGGAGGCCGAAGTAATGCGTGTGAAACTGCCTGGTAGCGGCTGCGAGTGCGAAAGGAACGATGAGTCCTACAGCGATAGAGCTTACGGCACCAGTCCGGGCGCGCGCTGACCTAAGGAAGCAGCGGGATAGCGCCAGTTCGCCACAGCGGAACAGAACCGCGGCTGCTGCAACGAGCAGCATGGCGTGGGGTGTGGGGAAGTTGAAGTAGGAGAAGCCGAGTTCGACCGTGACGAACAGGATCAGCGCAGCGATGTTAACCAACGCAATCGCTGTTCGTTGAGAAATCCCCTTCGGGAACCGAAGATGGCTCAAGTCGTTCGTAGAACCCCCTCTTTACCAGTCAGCTGAGTTGCAATCATGCGGCCAATCACCCTTGCGCGATTGTGGGCAAAAGTACACCAGTACGGGTGGATTGCAGTACGAACAATCGTACGGGAGTACGAAGATTCAAACGAACAAGTGCAAAAGATCGCTGAATACGTCAAGAAACGGCCAAGATTGCTGCATCTGGGGTTGGCTATGATCCTGCTATATCCAAAATGCTGAGGCTCTCGCTCAGCATTCTAGGAGAGGCAAATCCAAGCTCAGACATCCAGTTCCGCGACTGACGATCGTAAGGCCCCAAGGGCGAGTCTGCTATTGGTTTGTGCCCTTGTTGGTCTATCGGCAGCCGCTGCGCTTGCCCAACATAACGACGCCCGTAGCTTGCTCAGCCTCCACGACGCGATTCAACAGTCGCAGACCAGTCCGCAGGCTCGTATCGGACAAGATCAGGTAGATGCAGTTCGCGGATCGGTGATTCAGGCCGGCCTGCGGCCGAACCCTCGTCTCTATCTTCAATCGGAAGACCTGCGACCGTGGGCAGATGATTTCGATTTTCCAAACGCCACCGAGGACTACGCCTACATCGGTCAACTGTTTGAGTTAGGTGGGAAGCGATCGCGGCGACTCGATTTTGCGAAGGCGAACGTGCGGCAGGCTGAGGCAAACCGGTTGCTCTTCAATCAGCAGATCGCAGGCCGTGTTGCCGCCGCTTACTGGACTGCGGTAACGAGTATCGGAATTGAGAAGCTGCTCGAGGACGATCTTCATGCTGTGGACGAGATCGTGCGCTACAACAAGGAACGGGTAGACGCAGGTGCGATGCGCGGCATCGACCTCATCCGCGTGCAGATTGAGCGCGACCGTTTGCTGCTTGCGTTGGAAGCAGCGCGGCGAGAAGTGGTGCTGAGCCGCATCGATCTTTTTCGCCAGATGGGCCGCACTTCGGACCCAGGTGTTTCCCTTGCTGATTCGCTCGACTCTACCGCACCGCTCCAGACGGAAAGCCTTGTTGCGGTGCTGGCGGCCCGTGCCGATGTTGCAGCTGCCCAGGAGTCTGTGACCGCAGCCGAGGCGGACGTTCGACTCCAGCGGGCTGTGGGTGTTCCCGATCTCGACCTGCTGGGCGGCTACAAACGCAACTCGGGCTACAACACTGCGTACACCAGCCTGCAGGTTCCTCTTGCCTTTCGCAATCGCAACCAGGGCGAAGTGGCGCGGGCTGAGGCGACGGTACGCCTGGCGAAAGATCATCTGCAGCAACTGGAATTCTCTGTCGGCGCGGATGTTGCCGCAGCGCAGGAGGCGTACACGCGCCAGCAGGCGGTGGTGCACGACATCCTGCCAGACATGCGTGCGCGTGCCAAACAGAACCTCACGATCATGGACGATGCCTACCGCACCGGCGGCGTGGACCTACTGCGCTACCTGGACGCAGAACGAACCGCGTTCGATGTAGAGATCACTGCATTGCGCACACTTGCCGAGTTTCAACAGGCCAGGCTGCGGCTGCAGCTTGCCTACGGGGTACAACCATGAACTGTCTGAAGTCTTCCCTACCCCTTTTGATGTTGACCTGCCTTTTGACCGGCTGTTCTAAGAAGCAATCAGACGCCGGGAGCTCCGGCCCGTCCGACAAGACTTCCTCTTCCGCATCCAGCACGCAGAACCAGCCGGACAAGTCTGCGAAAGGTGGCGCGCAGGCAAGCGACATCGTTAAAATTCCTCTGGAGGATCAGCAGCGCGCTGGAATTCAGACAGCGTTTGTGCTCGTCCAGCGCACGCCGCGCACCCTCTCCGTCGCCGGCCAGGTTGCGTTGGATGAGCAGCATACCTCGCATCTGGGAACCATCGCAGACGGGCGCATCACTGCGGTGAACGTGCTGCCTGGTGCTCCCGTTCGACGAGGGCAAGTGCTCGGCAGCCTGCACAGTCACATGGTGCATGAGACTGTAGGAGCGCTCGTGCAGGCCTACGCAGAGGCTGATCGCCAACGAGGAGCGGTGAGCTTCGCCAAACAGGTACAGTCCCGTTATCACCATCTGTACTCCATCCAGGCGGCTTCTCTGGAGGAGTCGCAGCGGTCCGACCAAGAGGTTCTCCAGGCGCAAAAGATGCTGGTCGATGCCGAAGCAAACGTCCACATGGAGCGGGAGCATCTCTCCGAGCTTCTACAGGTCTCGCCGGAATCACTGAATCCCGGCAATCTCTACGACCACGAGCTCATTCCCATTCGGTCGCCCATGGATGGTGTCGTGATCGCGCGAAACATCAGTGTCGGCCAGGTTGTTGATACCGGCTTCGTCGCTTTCGACATCTCCAACCTATCGACCATCTGGGTCACCGCTGCGGTCAATCAGCAGGACCTTTCCTTGATCCATCAAGGCGCAGCAGCGAATGTCGTGACGGCTGGCTTTCCAGAGCAGGTGTTTAATGGCCGCGTAGCCATGATCGGGGACACCCTCGACACGGAGACACGCACCGTTCCCGTTCGCATCGTAGTGCCGAATCCAGCGACGAAGCTGCGTCCCGGCATGTTCGCTTCGGCTCACATCGACGAGCCTGAAACACGCGATGCTGTCTTCGTTCCCGAAGACGCTCTGCAGAATATCAATGGCATGCCCGTTGTCTTTGTCACGGCAGATGGCACAACCTTCCAGGCCCGCACGGTGAACGTGGGTACGCGTTCCATGGGGAAGGCAGAAATCGTGGACGGGCTGAAGCCCGGCGACCGCATCGTGGTGAACGGGGCTTTCATGGTCAAGTCCGAGATGCTCAAGGGCACGATGGGAGACGGCTAGGATGCGCAAACTGGTCGACTTCTTTCTCTCCAATCGATGGCTCGTCGTCGCACTCCTATTGGTGCTCGTCATCGGCGGCATCACGGTTATGCTGCACTTGCCGCTTGAGGCCTTTCCCGACCTCACCAACAACCAGGTCGTCGTCACAGTGCAGTGCCCAGGCATGTCGCCGGTTGAGGTGGAGCAGCTCGTTACCTATCCCATTGAAACCTCCATGATGGGCATGCCGAAGCTGCAGATGGTGCGTTCCACGTCCAAGCTCGACCTGTCCATGGTCACCGTTATTTTTGACGATTCCATGGATAAATACCTTGTTCGGCAGCTCGTCGCGGAGCGGATTAACCAGGTCCAGAGCCGCATCCCAGCAGGTCTGCAGCCGCAGATGAACCCGATGTCCACCGCGTTTGGTGAGGTGTACCAGTACACCGTTTCCGCGCCGAAGATGTCGCTCATGCAAATCAAGACCTTGCATGACTGGGTTATCCGGTATGCCCTGCTCACCATTCCAGGCGTCAGTGAGATCAACTCATGGGGCGGCGAAACCAAGCAGTACACCGCGGAGATAGACCCGGAAGACCTGCGTCGTTTCAACTTGACTCTGCACGATGTGGTCACGGCAGTGACGAACAATAACGCCAATTTCGGCGGCAGCTATATCGAGCACGCAGAGCAGCAGTACACCGTGCGCGGGCTAGGTCGGGCGGAGAGCATCAACGATTTGGGGAACATCGTTGTTTCCACCACCAATGGTATTCCCGTCCTGTTGAAGCAGGTTGCGACAATTAAGATCGCCGCTCTGCCCCGTCACGGTGCGGTCATGCGCAACGGCCAGGGTGAAACCGTCTCCGGCATGGTCATCATCCTGCGCGGAGAGAACGGGCAAAGGATCATTGAGGAGGTGAAGGCAAAAATCGCCAACCTGAAGCTGCCGGAGGGCGCGAAGATCATTCCTTTCTATGATCAGTCCGACGTGATCAACGCCACCACCGCGACCGTCCGCCGAAACCTCATCGAAGCTGCTGTTCTCGTTGTCGTGATCCTTCTAGTCTTTCTCGGGGACTGGCGCGCGGCGCTCGTTGTGGGTGTGACCATCCCGCTCTCATTATTGTTCGGCTTTATCGGTATGGACCTGTTCAGCATCTCGGTCAACCTGATGAGCCTCGGTGCCATCGACTTCGGCACCATCGTCGACGGCTCCGTCGTGATGACCGAGAACTGCATGCACCGGCTCGAAAACGGCGGCGCGGACAAACCGTTGATTGATGTCGTCCGAGAGGCTGCGCACGAGGTTTCCCGCCCAGTCATCTTCGGCGTTCTCATCATCATTGCCGTTTACCTGCCCGTGCTGACTCTGCAAAGCCTTGAGGGCCGCATGTTCCGCCCGATGGCAGTCACGGTCGTCTCGGCACTTGCAGGTTCGTTGCTGCTTGCGCTGTTCGTTGTCCCGACACTCTGCACAGTCGCCTTGCGTCATCGAGCAAAAGTTCTTGCAGCGGAGGACCAGAAGAGAGCCCCTCCCAGGTCGAACTGGTTCGACCGTCTCCGGGATGCGTATGGCCGCTCGTTCGGAAAGAGTGAGCGGCACCGCACACCAATTTTGATCGCTTCCGTTGTGATGATCGTGGTGGCCCTCGGATCGTTGAAGTTCATCGGCACAGAGTTTATGCCGACGCTTGACGAGGGTTCGATGGTTGTGACTTCGAAGCGCCTGCCGGGTATTTCGTTGACCGAGTCTGTCGACATCGGCAACCAGATTGAAAAAACCATCAAGGCAAAAAACGGCGTCACCAGCATTGTGACTAAGCTGGGCCGGCCCGACCTCGCCACCGAGGCTATGGGCGAATATGAATCCGATTCCTATCTGAGCTTCACACCCAAACTGCAGAACGCGAATGCCAAGGGCAAACAGCAGTTCACCAATGATCTTCAAAAGTCTCTCGATAAGATCCCTGGCGTCACTTACGAGATCACGCAGCCCATGCAGATGCGGATGGACGAGACAATCACCGGCACCCGTGGCGACGTTGCCCTTAAAATCTTCGGCGAAGACCTCGACACGCTAGAGCAGATGGCGCACAGCGCCGAGAAGATCATCTCAAGCGTGCAGGGTGCGTCGGAAACACAAATGGAAATCATCTCTGGCGCACAGGAGTTGCAGGTCCGAATCGATCGCCGCGAGGCTGCCCGATATGGCGTCAACGTTTCTGACGTTCAGGAACTCATCGAGACACTCTATGGCTCCAAGCAACTCTCCGAGATGCTTCTCGGTGAGGAGCGATTCCCTATTGCAATCCGCCTTCCCGCAGACATCCGCAACGACCCCGAACGCCTTCGTTCGCTACAGATCAAAACACCACAGGGTGAACTGGTTCGGCTGGATCAGGTGGCCGAGATCAAGACTGTCGGCGGCCCCATCCTGATCAATCGCGAGCAGGCGCATCGGCGCGCCGTGGTAATGAGCAACGTGAGCGGACGCGACCTCGGCAGCTTCGTCAAGGACTGCAAAGCCGCCGTCGCCTCAAAGATGCCTTTACCGCCCGGCTATCGGCTGGAATGGGGCGGGCAGTACGAGAATCAGCAGCGCGCACAGCAGCGGCTTTTGATCGTGTTCCCAGTTTCTTTGCTCATCATCTCCGCGCTCCTCTACGCGACATTCAAAAACGCCAGGCAAATGTTCCTCATCCTCTCCATCGTCCCTCTTGCCCTGGTGGGTGGGGTCGCTGCCCTGTGGCTGCGTGGCATCAACCTCAACCTCTCCGCATGCGTTGGGTTCATCGCACTGTTTGGCATCGCCGTTCTGAACGGCGTGGTGATGGTAAGCCACATCAACTCCCTTCGGAAAGATGGCATGGAGGTGGAGGACGCCGTTCACCAAGGTGCGTCGGACCGGCTGCGGCCAGTGCTGATTACAGCCCTGGTCGCTAGCCTCGGCTTTATTCCAATGGCAATCTCCACGTCGCGCGGAGCCGAAGTCGAAAGACCTCTGGCGACAGTCGTCATCGGAGGCCTCATCACGGCAACCATCCTTACCCTTTATGTCTTGCCGCTGATGTATCCCTGGTTTAGCAAAGGTGCCTCAGCAGTGCCCAGTAAGGGGCAAGCGTGAGGTGGGTCGTTGCTACGCTAAGCGACTAAGAAATGCGCAAACTCTGGTGCTGTGAGCACCTGATTCAGCGGAGCTTAATCTTCCTCACTTCTACTCATTTAAGCCATGCGGGGTGCTATGAAAGAACAGCAGTTCAGCCACTCTTCTCGAAATTCAATTTGCGGGCCAAACAGCCCACTTCTTCCACCTGCCATTGCAGCAGCTTGTTCAGGACAACAGCCACCACATCACTGGCTCCATCAACATTGACTGACTTCAAGATAGATCCACCGTCCTTCCTGCTCGCTCCCATCAAGGACGACATTCCGGTCAAGGTAGCCTTGACCTGGCACCCAGTGAACTGACCTGCAGCCCTGTTCTCTCCATCACCTCGAAGGATGACTATGACCGCACCTCCCACAATTCGAAATCGGATTGGCATTTTCCTGCTGGGCATTGCTGTTGCATTTGTAGGCCTCGGTCTGAGTGCTGCCCTGTACTTCAAGTACGGTCACCCGCCCGTGGCGACCGCCGATCCTTCGTTCCCGATGGAGGCGCAGATCGTTCATGTACCACTGGGTGCAAGAATCGCCCGCGAGCTAAAGCAGCCGCCCTTTCAAGCTGACGAACATGGCTTTGAAGCGGGAGCCCAGGTATACGCGAAGCAGTGTGCAAGTTGTCATGGAACACCGGGGCATGACGTTGCCTTCGCAGCATGGATGTTTCCAAGTGCGCCCCAGCTGTGGAAGCAGCACAGGAAGGGCGTCGTGGGTGTGAGCGATGACGAAGTAGGCGAAACGTACTGGAAGGTGGAGAACGGAATCCGGCTCTCTGGTATGCCCGCCTACCAGAAGATCCTCTCGAACACGGAAATGTGGCAGGTCGCATGGCTCCTCAAGAACGCTGACAAGCCCTTGAGTTCGCAGGTGCAGACAACTCTAGGAAAGTCTGGAGAGAACCAGCCGTAGTACACGCTTCCGGAGATTGGTACCCGAAGAGTCCGGTTTTTAGCGCACATCACTTCTCTGCGTCTCCGAATTCGATGACGGTCCACACCGCTGAGTCTTTTCAGCGAAAGGCTAAATATGTCTGTTTTCAGGTCCTCACCTTCCAACTCCCTTGTATTTTCCTGTGCTTTGCTCTTATTGGGAGTGGTTGCTACACCGTTCTTTGCGGCTGCGCAGGCAGTTGAATCGATAAGTGCAAGCTCCTCAGTAGCTGTGGCCTTGCCAGATGCGCCGATTCCACAAGCGGTAGGTGTCCAGCCTACAGCTGCAAGCAACAGGTCCGAGCCGGTCGAGCAGCCCTCACTCCTCGGAACTCCGAAAAGATTTGTCGTAGATGAGCTTCACATCATCACCTCGCCGGCTCGACTTCGATCCCGTGATCTCATCTGGCTGTTGCCTGTTGCGGGTGCCACTGCGGCAAGCCTTTCCATGGACACGAAGACCATGCGCGATGTCGTCAGCCACGATGCAGGTTTCATTTCCTCTGCAAGCACAACTTCCGATGTGCTCCGTGGAGTCTTCATTGGTGGGCCGGTGGCCCTGTTCGGTGCTGGCGAATTTCTTGGCAATGGAAAGGCGAGAGAAGCCGGTCTCCTTGCAGGAGAAGCTATGGTGAATGGCTATGTCACAAGCGAAGGTGTCAAATACATCACGCTTCGTGAGCGGCCGAACCTGCAGAACGCACGGGGGCACTTCTTCCAGGGTGACGCTGTGTCAGATCCCTCCTTCGTTTCCGGTCATGCGATCGTTGCCTGGTCCTCGGCAGCCGTACTCGCTAGTGAATATTCCAAACCATGGCAGCAGATCGGCATCTACACGCTCGCAAGCGGCGTTAGCCTCACACGAGTTCTCGGGCAGAACCACTTTCCTACAGACGCCCTGCTGGGCTCAGTCTCCGGCTGGCTAATCGGAAGGTATGTATACCACTCGCATCACGCTCGCTGACACCGCAAGACGATGAAAACGTGCTTGGGTGAAATCGCCATAGGTGCCTACGCGCGGTACGTCGCAGGTCGATGATGCGCCAGCACCTCACGTTTGGCTCATAGGCGACAGGAGTCT
>JBPBPZ010000152.1:0-9935 GCA_050954525.1 Janthinobacterium lividum | reverse complement strand
GCGGCGACTGCAAGAAACTGTTTTACCTGGATCAAGCTGAGGCTTTCTGTGGCACGCCTACAGCATACTGCTTTGGTGCCGGGAGGGGGGGTCGAACCCCCACGAGGTTGCCCTCGGCGGATTTTGAGTCCGCTGCGTCTGCCAGTTCCGCCATCCCGGCCTGGTTGTTCTGCTCAAGAAGATCGCTTTGCGCTCTTCGAACCTTGTCAGTCTCGCATACTGTGACGGGTCACAACAAGGTGGCCGGTCCGCCGGCTGCTACAGCCAGCGTTTGGCGCGGAAATACAGCAGCGGGCCTGCCGCCGAACACAGCATCACGGCAAGCGCCCAAAGGTATCCGTAGTGCCAGTGCAGTTCGGGCATGTGTTCGAAGTTCATGCCGTAAATCGACCCGATCAGCGTTGGCGGAAGGAAGACCACGGCCGCAATGCTCAGGGTCTTCATAATCGCGTTCTGCTGAATTGAGATCAGACCGATGTTGGAGTCCAGCAGGAACTGCACCTGGGTTTGTAAAAAGTTGTCATGTTCAAGCAGCGACTGCACGTCACGGTTGAGCGTTTTCAAGCGCAGACGCAGGTCTGGCTGGTCCGTCAGGTGCATTTGAAGAAAGGGCGTCGACCGACCAATGCTGTGCAGACTTTCGCGAACGCGCGAGGCTAGTTCGCCGCTGTTGCCGATGCGCTTGAGCACACCGCCCAGGTCTGCAGCGGCAATGGTTTTCATGGCTGCGGCGTTTTGCGAAAAGATCTCAGCGGAGATTGGCTCCAGCGCGTCGCCGATTTCTTCCAGAATGTCCGCGTCACGATCGACCACCGTCTCCAGAAGGCACAGCAAGGCAGAAGCAGCGCTGTGGAAGGTGTTTTCTGGCTTCTGCGTTCGCGCTACAAACTGGCGGAAGGAACGTGGATCCGCATACCGGATCGTTACCAGCTGATCTTTCGCAAGGACCAGCGTGATGCTGGTCAGCCTGGCCCGGTCACTGTCTGGGCGGTCGACTACGCGGATGGTGACAAACGTTGCACCCTGTTCGTTGTACAGGGCACTGCTGCTTTCCACTTCGCGCATTTCGTCGCGGGTGGGCACCTCAATGTGGAGTGCTGCCTCCACTCGCTGCTCTTCTTCGCGCGAGGGTTCAAACAGATCGATCCACAGCGCGTCGTGCAGGTCGCCTTCTGCGCCAACTGCCAGATGCCCCTCTTGTAAGTAGTACGTTGCGAGCACACATCCTCTTTGGCAATCAGGCGTTGTTCAGTGACTATAGCGGATTGGGAAGACGCGGAACGGCGCGGTTCACCTGCTGCCGGGCAGCGATGTTTGACGGCACCCGCGTAGCCGTCTAATCTTGAACCTGTCGCTCCTGTGCGCTCGCACAGACTTCATTGCGTCCCCGTCGTCCAGTGGCCCAGGACACCGCCCTTTCACGGCGGTAACACGGGTTCGAATCCCGTCGGGGACGCCAAACAAATCAGCCCGTCAGCAATGTACCGCTCGCGAAATCTCGACATTGTTATGTGTCGAATATTGCTGTCTTAGGCCTTCCGACTTCACCCCTATAGCTTGCCCTTAACGTGCGGACCTCCACACTGCATGCGCAAACTATCTTCCAGAACAGTGGTGGCTGCATGTCGCGCAGACATGGCTCGTATGGTGCTGCCATGCTTTGGCATCCATGCTGGATGATCTCGCGACCTTGCACCAGGATCTTGCGACCTTGCACCAAGATCTTGTCTCCGCTTGAACGCAGAGCCTTCTTAGGCCAGGAACAGGATCAACAGGCAAACAAAGAACGGCCAGATGCTGAAATAGCAGAGATTTCCTAACATGCAGGACCTCACGCAAATGTCCCGTGAACTTGTCCGTTCACACGCTTCAAGACAGGCACTAAATGGTGCTTCGAGCCTATTACTCGTCCGGGGCAGGCAGACCTTCATCTGCGAAGCGCAAGAGCCATGTAGGGCGCTCGCGAAGACAATGGAAGCGAGTGAATGCGCACGGGCATGACGGCGGGTGCCTCGCTGTTGACAGGGAAGGCCACCGGCGGCGCTTTGCGACGTGCTTCGGCCCTTGTTGGATCATCCTGCGTCTACTATCCTTGGGATAGGGATGGTTGGGACGCAACACTGTTCGACCATCCGACACAGGGCGACCATTCCCAAGGTCTGCCGCAGCTGATCAACCGCAACATCGCGGTGGTTTCCTCTACTCACATCTTCTGGGTCTGTGCGTTGCCACCGTTTTCAGGAGGCACAATGTCCATCTTCACAAGATCTAACCGGCACCTGCTAAGCAGTGTCACGGTTCCGCTGGCGCTTGCATGCACCGGCTTTGCACATGCGCAGTTTCGCGCGTCCATCCAGGGAACGGTTACCGACAGCAGCGGTGCCGCCATTCCGGGTGCGAGCCTCACGCTGACTGACGTCGAAACGAACCGTACGCTGACCGCGACCTCAAACGAAAGCGGTGTGTACACCTTCAATGCCTTGGCTCCGGACCATTACAAGCTGTCGGCGAGCGCCAGCGGATTTGCTCCTCGGCAGCTCGATAACCTGACTATCACGCCCGACCAGCAGAATGCCGTGAATGTGCAGCTGAACATCGGCGATGTGGGCACCTCTGTCACGGTGACCAGCGACGCGACCCCGGTGCTGGAAACAGCCACTGCGACCATCAGCGGCACCATCGACGCCAACCAGATCCAGCACCTGCCCTCAGCCGGTCGCGACGTGTTCCAGTTGGCACAGCTTGCACCGGGCGTGTTCGGCGACGGCTCGCAGGGCAGCAGCAGCACCGGCGGCAACAACCTGCCCGGAACCGTTGGGCCCGGCGGCTCGGCCCGAGCAAACGGCATCTTCCAGACGGAGAATGCACCGCAGGCAAACGCCAACGGCGGCCAGAACGGCTCGAACGGCATCTCCATCGACGGCATCAACACGGTAAGTTCCGTGTGGGGCGGAGCTTCGGTCATTACGCCTTCTGAGGACTCGGTCAGTTCCGTCCGCGTGGTCTCAAACGGTTATGACGCGGAGAACGGGCGCTTCAGCGGCGCGCAGGTCCAGGTCAACTCCAAGACGGGTACGAACCAGTTCCACGGCAGCGCTTTCTTTCGCGCCAATCGTCCAGGTCTAAATGCATACCAGCGCTATAACGGCCCAAATACCTTCAACACCGGTTCGGTGCTCGATCGCGGATTGATTCGCGATGCGACGCGTTCCAACCAGTTCGGCGGCAGCGTTGGCGGGCCCATCATCAAGGATCGCGTGTTCTTCTTCTTTGCCTATGAAACGCAGCGCGACAACTCGACGCGTCCCGCAAACGAATGGTACGAAACACCGCAATTCCGCGCACTTGCACCTGCAGGCAGCCTGGCTTCCACTTATTTGAACTACGCGGGTGCTGCCCCGAACGGCGCAACGCAGATCAACTACAGCTGCGCGCAGGCCGGCTTTGTGGAAGGCGTGAACTGCAACACCGTTACTGGAGGTCTGAACCTTGGCTCGCCCGTCCGCACAGCACGGGGCACCCAGGACACAACCTGGCAGAGTAACTCAAACCCCGGTGTTGGCGGTGGCTTGTTGCCAAATACGCCTACCATTGCTTACTACCAGACACAGAACCCAACCAACCAGGTCGGTCAGCAGTTCAACGGGCGTCTTGATGCCGACGTCACGAAGAAAGATCACCTGACCTTCACGATCTACTGGGTGCCACTTACCCGCACTAACCTGACGGGCAGCACGCGTGGTTACAACCTTTACAACCACAACCAGATCAACGACGCTTACTCTGGCATCTGGAACCATGTATTCTCACCCAGCTTTCTGAACGAAGCGCGCGTCAACGATGCGGGCTACCGCTGGAACGAGTTGACGGATAATCCGCAGGTGCCGTTTGGTCTGGCGTCGTCCACTGTAGACACGCTCGGTGCAAACAACATCCAGGTGGGCAATTTTGGTGCGCCCGGACCCAGCAACCTGAATCAGCACTCTTATACCTATAAGGACGTTGCGACCAAGACGACCGGTAATCACATCATCAAGTTCGGCGGCGAAGTCAATCGCTTGTACTACCTGAACAACCCGCTGTACTCCGCGCGTCCTTCGTACAACTTCTACAACATGTGGGCGTTTCTGAACGATGCTCCGCATGCGGAAAGCGCGCAGTTCAACCCCGCTACTGGCCTTGTCACCACCAACCGGCAGGACACGCGTGAAACGCTGTACGGTTTTTTTGCGCAGGACGACTGGAAGGCGACGCCGAACCTGACACTGACCATGGGGGTGCGCTACTCCTACTTTGGGCCGCTCTCGTCGAAGCAGAACAACATAGGCAATGTTGTGTTCGGTACGGGTGCAAGCACCTACACCGGCATGAGCGTTCGCACCGGCGGCAACCAAACCCAGGCGCAGAAGGGGAACGTAGGGCCGCAGTTCGGCTTTGCTTACAACCCTGACTTTGCCGGCCGCAAGATGGTGCTGCGCGGTGGATACGGCCTGA
Source organism: Janthinobacterium lividum (assembly GCA_050954525.1). Taxonomy (GTDB): domain Bacteria; phylum Acidobacteriota; class Terriglobia; order Terriglobales; family Acidobacteriaceae; genus Terriglobus. Next base: position 5,441 of record JBPBPZ010000152.1, on the reverse strand, counting down.
ACTACAACCAGACGGAAATCGCCATCGCGGGCAATGAAGCGAACAACTTTCCCTTTGTGTATTCGCCATCGTTCAACAACAGCACCATCCAGAACGGCGTGGCATCGATTGATCCACGTATCCTCTACACCCTTGGTAGCACGCCTACATCGCTCTATGGATTTCCCGCGAACCCGAATGCTGTCACCGGCATCAACGCAGCAAACCTTCCGGTGAATGGTGGAGCGAGCCTTGTGGCTTACCAGCCGAACCAGCCCACCATCTACAGCCAGCACTACTCACTGGATACGCAGTTTGAACTGCCTGGCAAGCTGGTGGCAACGGTGGGTTACCAGGGTAGCGTGACACGCCACCTGACTCTTCAGAGCCAGGCGTATGTGCGCACTTTTACGCAGGGTCTTGCTCCAAATCCGCTGGTGCAGAACATTGCCTACTTTCATAACACCGGAACTGCAAACAACAACCAATTACTAGCTGGCTTGAAGAAGCAGATGTCGCACCAGTTCTCATTTGATGCAGAGTTCCAATACGCCAAGGCGATGGACCAAGGTTCGCAGCCGTACTACCAAGATCCGTACTCGTACGATCCGCGGCTTGCGTACGGACGTTCTGATTACAACTTCGGCAAGGCGCTGAAGATCTTCGGCACGTGGCAGCCCGTGTTCTTTAAGGGTAATAAGGCTGTGTCTTCTGTTGTAGATGGTTGGACGCTCTCGGGCATTTACAACATCCACACCGGTTTCCCCTTCAGCGCAACCTATAACGTCCCAGGCGGAAACCTGTATTACGGTACCAGCGGCTACACCACGCTGCGTCCGTCTTCTTATAACAACGCAGGTGGACGGAACCACAGCACGCGGGCCCTCGAACAGGGACTTGCTAATGTGAACTTTCCTAATGCAGGTGCAAACCAGAACTACTTCGGCATTCCGGCAACGGGCATTCCAACCGCTGGGACGAACTATGGTCTGCCCTCGCAGCCAGGTGTCGCTCGGAATTCGTTCGACGGACCTGGGTACCAGAGTCTGGACGCAACGGTTAGTAAGGCATTTGGTTTGCCGTCGTGGCGTTACCTTGGCGAGCATCCAAACCTGGAAATTCGCGCGGACGCCTTCAACCTGTTCAACCTGACAAACCTTGCCGCCAGCAGTGTGACGACGAACATTCAGTCGGCGCAGTTTGGGCAAGCGAACTCAGGATTGTCGGGTCGTATCGTCAATCTGCAGGCACGCTTCAGCTTCTAGCCGTTGCTGCATATCAGAAGGGGTGCGCCGCTTTGGCTCACCCCTTTGTTTTCTCCGGTACTTACCGCAAGGATTACCTCATGCGATCTGCCTTTGTGCTTCCCGTCTTACTTGGTTCTATGCAGTGGTTCTCGATTCCAGTGGTGGCGCAGGTGCAAACCGAGACCGTTACGATCGATGCTGCTGCCAAGACCACACCCTTTCCACATTTCTGGGAGCAGACCTTCGGATCGGGACGCGCCATTCTCTCGCTGCGTGAGAGCTACCGCAATGATCTGCGAACAGTGAAGCAGGCTACCGACTTCAAAGCCGTGCGTTTCCACGGCATCCTGAATGACGAAGTAGGCCTGTACGACCCGGACCGCGTCACCAAGGATCCAGGTCTCGCCGCGCACAAGGCGCAGGACGCGTCGAAGTACAACTTCACCTACGTGAATGAAATCTATGACGGCCTGCTGGCAAATGGAGTAAAGCCGTACGTTGAACTAAGCTTCATGCCAAGGCAGATGGCTTCCGATCCAAACATGCTGCACCCGTTCTGGTACCATCCGATCACTTCGCCGCCGAAAGATTACGCCGCGTGGGACGCCATGATGACAGCCTTTGCGCAGCACCTGATTGCACGCTACGGCCTGGACGAAGTGTCCACCTGGAAGTTCGAAGTGTGGAACGAACCCAACCTTGATTTCTGGGGTGGTAATCCCAGGCAGCAGACTTACTGGGATTTATACGATCACACCGCGCGTGCGCTGAAGGCGGTGTCGCCACGCCTGCAGGTTGGAGGCCCATCAACCGCGCAGGCTGCGTGGGTCACACCGTTTCTGCAGCACGCAAAAGCAGGTAACGTGCCGGTCGATTTCGTCTCAACCCACGTCTATGCGAACGATACAGCGCACGATGTTCTGGGTACGGAAGAGCAGGTGCCGCGCGACCAGATGGTTTACCGCGCCGTGAAGAAAGTGCATGAGGAGATTGCGCAATCAGCCTTTCCGAAGTTGCCGCTGATCTTTAGTGAATACAACGCGAGTTACAGCAACGAGCCAAACGTCACCGACACGACTTACATGGGACCGTGGCTGGCGAACACCATTCGGCAGTGCGATGGCCTGGTGCAGGATATGGCGTACTGGTCGTTCTCTGACGTGTTTGAAGAGCAGGGCGTGAACCACACACCGTTCTACGGTGGCTTTGGCGTGGTAGCGACAGACGGTATCCCGAAGCCGTCGCTGAATGTGTTCCGTGCACTGCACCAGCTTGGCGACCGGCGCATTGCGCTGCAGTCGCAATCGGCACTCGCAACCACCAGCAACACAGCGTTGTCCGTTGCGCTTTGGAATTACACGGCACCCGCAGGCACGGGTGCCACCTACACCATGCCACCTGCTTCGCTTGGACCGGACCGCACGTTTGCTTTACATCTGGAGCATGTGCCCGCGAACGCGGCGGTAGAAGTGTTGCGCGTCGATCCCACCCATGGCAACGTGATTGCCGCATTTGACCGTATGGGTCGACCACCCGGCGACCTGACGCAGGCACAGGTCGCGGAACTGAAAGCAGCCGGTGCCATGGCACCCGCCGAGCATTTTCGGTTAACCAATAGACGCATCGAGATCACCGTTCCTGCGCAGGGACTTGCCGTAGTGACTGTGCGGAGACAGCAGCCATGACCCGTCGCGAAGCCCTCACGCTTCTTGCCAGTGCGGCGGTGACTCTGCCTCTGCATGGCGCATCCGTGCACCGGCGTCTGTCTTCACCTCCTCTGCTGTCCCGCGGCGACGACGCATTTCTTAATGAGATGGAACGTCGCGCCTGCCTTTACTTCGTCGAGCAGGCCAACGCAGAGAACGGGCAGGTGCTGGATCGCGCCGCTTTCTATGGCAACAATGGCAAACGCGATCCGCGCAATGGCGCCAGCATTGCCGCTACCGGATTCGGCCTAACCGCGTTGTGCATCGGCGATCGCAGAGGCTTTCTGTCACACGCCGCGGCACGGCGGCAGGTGTTGCGCACGCTGCGTTTCCATGCGGAGCGACTGCCGCACGAGCACGGCTTTTTCTACCATTTCAACGACATCGAAACAGGCACGCCGATGCTGTGGAGCGAAGTGTCCTCCATCGACACGGCACTGCTGCTGTGCGGTGTGTTGACGGCACGCGCACACTTTCATGCGGACCACGAGATCGTTAGGTTAGCTACCGACATCTACGAGCGTGTGGACTGGCCCTGGATGATGAATGACGGACCGCTGTTCCACATGGGCTGGAACCCGCCAGAGCGCAAGAACGCAGGCTTCATCGAAGCCACATGGAACCATTACTGCGAGTTGATGATGATTCCGCTGCTTGCTCTGGGTTCGCCGACGCACCCGGTGGATGCTGCCGTGTGGAGCGCGTGGTCGCGACCGACGATGACGTACGACGGCATCGAGTACATCAGCGGGGACGATCCGTTGTTCGTGCACCAGTACAGCCATGCCTACTTCGACTTCCGCGGCAAGCGTGACGCATTCACGAACTACTTCGATAACTCAATCAAAGCGACGCGCGCGCACAAGGCGTTCTGCCTGGATATGGGCGCGCCGTACTCCGACGACTACTGGGGCATTACCGCCTCCGATTCTCAGACGGGCTACCAGGCCTGGGGTGGGCCGCCGAAGATCGGTCGGCTTGACGGCAGTGTAGTGCCCTGTGCCGCCGCAGGGTCGCTGCCCTTTTCGCCCGGGGATTGCGTTCGCGTGCTGCGATCGCTGCAGCAGCAGTACGGCAACAAGTGCTGGGGACGATATGGGTTTTGCGACGCGCTGCATCCGGAAGCAAACTGGTACAACGCCGACGTGCTTGGCATCGATCTTGGCATTGGCATGTTGATGGCAGAGAATCTGCGATCCGGCTTCGTATGGAACACGTTTGGGCAAAATAGAGAGGTCGCGAACAGCATGCGTCTGGCCGGCTTCCAGCCGATAGATCACAGGCAAGCCATGTAAAGTGCCGGGGGTTGCTGAAGTTCCACGGGAGGTTGTCGATGCCAGGATCAGGGCATTTGCCTGCAGGACGGTTCAGCAGCCCTGCTCGGGCCGTTGAAGCCGCTCGTCACAGATGCCGAGAAAAGCCGTTCAGCGAAATGCCCGGGAATCAAGTAACGTCCAAGCACAGGGTGAATCAGGAGAAGGTTGTTGGCGACTACAGGTACAACACAGGACGCACTCACAGCAGAGCAGATGCACAGGTCCAACAAGCAAGTAGTTGGGTTATTAATCGAAGATGGCACGTGGCGACGCCTGCTTGAGGCCGCCGTCCTGAACCTGGATCTGGTTCCTTCCACGCTGCAAAAAGGACAGCTGGATGCCGGACAGGTCGCGTCCTTTGAAATGATTATCGCCGATGAAAGTAGTGCCCATGACCTGCGAAGCGTGATCTACGAGGCGCAGCATGCCGCAGGCGCAGAAATCAAGCCGGCGCTCATCGCGGTCGTAGCAGCCCCCTACAAGCCTTCCGCAGACAAGAAAGACAGTTCTGACTTCGACGCGGTGCTGGCCATGCCGGAGATGCCGGCAAACCTAACTACGCAGCTCAGCGTTGCGCTATACGCCCACCGGGCATTCGCGAGGCGTTACCAGTCCGCCATGGAAGAGTTGAATCTGAACCGCAACATCTTCAAGTCGGTCACAAACGGGATCAGCGTTGCCAATGCCCAGCTTCCAGACATGCCATTGATGTATGTGAATCCGGCGTTTGAAGTGATGACCGGCTACAGCCTGGAAGATGTGGAAGGGAAGAACTGCAGGTTTCTGCAGGGAGACGACCGAGACCAGCCCGGTCTGACGCTGATTCGAGAAGCCATTGAGCAAAGTCGAGAGACCGTTGCGGTGATTCGCAACTATCGCAGAGACGGATCGTTCTTTTGGAATGAACTCTCGTTGTCGCCGATTCGAGATGCCCAGGGAGTGCTAACGCACGTCGTCGGGATCCAGATGGATGTCACTGAGCGCGTGGAGTTTGAGACTGCCCTGCGCGAGAGCGAAAAGTTGGCGGCCGTTGGACGCCTTGCCTCTTCCATCGCCCATGAGATTAACAATCCCCTAGAGGCCGTGATGAACCTTGTCTACCTGGCGGAGCAGTCCATGCCCAAAACTTCGGAGAACGAAGAGGCACAAAAGTATCTTAGCCAGGCGGATGAGGAACTGCGGCGCGTCAAGCT
>JBPBPZ010000216.1:0-9960 GCA_050954525.1 Janthinobacterium lividum | reverse complement strand
TCAATAAAATGATATTACTTTTCGACGGGAGACCCTAGAATCAGAATCGGCAGGGTGGTACGAACGCTGGACCCTTGCCGCGCGCCCAACTTCATGATCTTCAGGCCATGCTGATGAACGTTCTGTTGCTGCCGGACTTTATAGCGATGGCGTTACTGGTGGGCGTACTTCTACTGGTTCGCAGCAAACGAAGCGACAGTATCATCCGCATGTGGACGGCGGGTCTGCTGCTGATCCTGCTGGAGTGTGCCGCGCGACTTGTGTACAGCATGGCGCTGCCAAGAGGCTTGCACCTGGTGGTACACGCACTTGCCCTTAATTGCTATGGTCTGGCGGGTGCGCTGTTTCTGCGGTCGGCGTCCCGCGTGCTTCGGCGGGTGCCCGGTAGCAGACTGTTTCTGTGGTCCAACTTGCTGCCACACCTGGGATTGTTCACACTTTACGGTCTGGAAATTGAGCAGGTCTGGCCTTACCGGATTTGCGTTCTGCTGGGCTTCGCTATCGGGCTTGGGTCGTCCGCGCGGCTGCGACGGTCCTGGCGCTTCTATGCTGCATTCTGCCTGGTCTGGACACCGCTGTTGATCTGTACGGAGGCTCATCAATTCCGTACGGCCGTTTACCTCAGCCTGTTCTTTCTATACGCGCTGTCTGCCACGTTTTTTTACTTTTCGCTGCGGCCTGGCAGCCGGGGAAAGATCGCTGTGGTCGCAGGCTTTGGCATGTGGGCCGTGTGCTTTGCCGTGCATCCATGGGTAGCGGTTCTGCACCCACGCTGGACCGAATTTATCAACCAGCTCTGGAATATGCAGAAGTTCGTCATTACCGTGGGTTTGCTGCTGGTGATGCTGGAAGATCAAATCCGCAGCAATCAATGGCTGGCGCTCCACGACGAATTGACAGGCCTACCCAATCGGCGCCTGTTTGAAGATCGCCTGCAGCATGCACTGATACAGGCAGAACGCACCCACAGCCGCCTGGCATTGTTCAACCTGGATTTGGACGGCTTCAAGCAGGTAAACGACACGCTGGGCCACGACGCTGGCGACATTCTGCTGAAAGGCGTCACCTCCAATCTTCTGCGGTCACTTCGCAGGTCTGACACGCTGGCGCGTGTCGGAGGTGACGAATTCGCCCTGATCGCAACGGAACTCGACGGGATCCCGGGTACCCGAACCACCGGTGCGGCACCGCCCGCGGGTTCGACCTGCGCCGCGGCTCGGCTTCCGCAGGTGCTGCGCATTCTTTCCGCCCTGTCGAGCGGTGTCGAAGTACCGGTCGATCTCGGTGAGGTTTATGAAAGCCAGACGGCAGTGGTCTCAACCAGCATCGGTGTGGCCATCTACCCCGATGAAGGCTCTACAGCAGAGGAGCTCATGCGCCTGGCAGACCAGCGCATGTACCTGAGCAAGGCTGAAGGTGTGCGCCGCCGCAAGCAGAAAGCTGATGCCTACTCCGACTATGATCTGCAGCGCGCCTGAAGCCCGGTCAGGCCGACGCCTGATCTTCTCCTGCCGCAGCCAGCAGAGGTGCGATCCCCGCTACGTTCTCAAATGCCAGCAGGTCCGCAGGCGCTGCAGTATCCGGTGCATGTAATTCGCTGACGTTGTGCAGATTCTTGTTGATGGCCCGCGTGCGAACGCCAATGTCGCTTAGGGTGTTTTGTACCGTTCGCACGTTGGTTTCAACCTTATTCATTAGCACTTCAAATTTGCCGAATTCTTTCTTGATGCTGCCGAGCACGTTCCAGACTTCGTTGCCCTTTTTCTGGATAGCCAGCGTGCGAAAGCCCATCTGAAAGCTGGTCAGGATCGCCATAAAGCTTGATGGACCTGCGACCGTCACGTTGCACGACGCTTGCAGATCGGTGTGCAGGCCGGGTCTGCGCATAACTTCTGCATAAAGCGCCTCGGTCGGCAGAAACATGATGGCAAATGGCAAGGTCGCCGGTGGATCAATGTATTTCTCACAGATGCGTTTGCCTTCGGTGCGAATGGCGCGCTCGAAGGCTACGCCGGCTTTCAACTTATCCTCTTCCGTCCCGTGGTCATTCGCATGCTCCAGGCGTTCCCAGTCTTCACGCGGAAACTTTGCGTCAATGGGCAGCAAAACGTGGCCCTTTTCGCCGTCAGGAATTTTCAGAGCGTACTCGACGCGTTCCTGCGAGTTTGCCTTGACCGCCCAGTTCACCTCGTACTGCTCACGCGAAAACATTTGTTCCAACTGCATGCCAAGCTGGAACTCGCCGACTATGCCGCGTGACTTCACGTTTGAAAAGACTTTTTTCAAGTCGCTGACACCGTTTGCCAGCTCCTTCATTTCGCCCAGGCCCTTCTGCACCTCACCGAGATGCGTGGTTACCTGGCCAAAGCTCTGGGTCAGCCGGTCATTCAAGGTAGCTTGCAGCTTTTCATCCACGGTGACGCGCATCTGCTCCAGCTTCGCCGCGTTGTCGGTGTTCATCGTTTTCAGGCCGGCTTCCACGGTGGTGCGCATGCGTTCCTGCTCGGCGCGCTGGTCGAGGCCAAGCCCATGCAGTCGCTCACGGATGCTTTCACGCAACGTGTCATGGCTTGCGGCATTTTTCTGCCCTAGTTCTGCAAGGGAACGATGAAGCGAGTCTTGCGCGCCCAGGGCGCTTTGTCCCGCCTGCTTGGCAAAGTCGGTCAGCCTGTCACCAATTGCGATCAGTTCGCGGTGCACCGCCTCACGCAGACGTTCGGCGCTGCCTGCGTTGTCCGTGCGAAAGCCACCCAGCCCCTCGTGCAGCGTCTTGGAAAGACGTTCGATGCTGGTCGTGATCTCTTCTCGTAAGGCTGTACTCGCTGCGTTCGCTGCGTTGCGAGCCTCTTGAGCGACTTTGCCTTGCTCGTACCGTAGTTCGCTCACGTTGTTGCGCAGCGCGGCGTCCATCGCATCCAGCTTGCCACCAAGGGCTGCCAGCGTATCGGGCATGGTAGCCATGCGGGGATCTGTAGCCGCGGATGCGACTGGCCTGCGAAGCAGCAGAACCAAAATGACGAGAACAACCTGAAGAACGACAACTGCAGCCAGCATCTATTCGCCTTCCCTTCACCTTGAAGATAGCGGTTGAAGGTGTGGAAGCGAAAGCCTGACCGGGACCGCAGGTGCCGGCGGTGGCCTGCAGGTTCTAAGTACTTACGAAGACTTCTACCTGGATGCACCCGGACAGGGAGGGATCTTCCACGTTAAAGGCGGTGATCCGTCCTGACCCGGCGTTTGGGGACGCCTTGAACACGCCAAGATCGTCGATTTGGCCGATAGAGTCGGGAAACACTCCCCACTTTGACAACGGATCGTTCGGGCCAAAAACAGCCGCGTAGAAGGTAGCCTGCGTGCCAGCTTTCACGGCAACCGTGTCGCCCTTCAGCGTGGTGTATTCCGGCAGGGGACTGCGTGGAGCAATGGTGAGCGAGTCTTCATAAGCACGGCTGTTGTAAACCGACGCCATAGTCACCACAAGGGCCACAATGAAGAGTGTGCTGATAAAGGCATGGTTAACCAGCCATCCAGTGTGATCGGCGACCCGGTCCATGACCCACTTGATCGTAAAGCCCGAACCCACGCCAATGGCCGTCCAGTACTTGGCGAACTTCGAACTCTCATTCGCGCCCAGCGGCGAAAGCCACATGCCCAGCAGCCAGCCGATGCTGGCGCCTGACAGGCAGGCAAGCTCCGCATAGATTTGCGCCTGCGCTCCGGGCCAGTAGATGATGGCGTGGACCAGCAGCAGGCCACCTACAATCCCGAAGAACACACCCGTCAGCACGGCCGCCTTCAGCTTCAACTGGCGCTTATATTTCTCATACAGAGGAAAGCCCACGGCAAGCAGGCAGATAACCAGCAGAAGCAGAAGGACCAGCGAGCGATTGTAGGACATGGACGTTCATCCTTGGGAGCCCGGGATGGGCTCGAAGCGAGTCTGGCGGCATTGTAATCAGAGCTATCCAAGAAGAAAATGCTTTTCTTTACATCCTGTCCAGAACGCATACTCCAGTCCTCTACAGTCGCGCCTTCTCGATCAACTGCATGGCTTCTGCCGGGCCGGATGTGCGGAGCAGTTTGAATTCCTTGTGGCTCAGAACGCGTGGATAGTTCTCAAAGAAATGGCCTACATGCTTGCGAAACTCGTCCGGCAGGTCGTCCACGTGGTTGAAGTTTGCAAACAGGTCACTGGCTTCCGCTACGGCCAGCAGCCGGTCATTTCGCTGCTTTGTGCCGTCTTCCAGTGTGTCTTCGCCTTCAAAGGCGCCAATGAGCCGGGCACCCAGAACGCAGCCGGGAAACGCAGGTTCATCCATCAGCAGCAGAACATCAAGATCGTCACCGTCGTCTGCCCTGGTGCTAGGAATAAAGCCAAAGTCGTACGGAAACACCATGCCCGCGGGCAGCACCTTCTTTAACTCAAAGCAGCGCCGCTCGTGATCCCAGGCGTACTTGTTGCGGCTGCCCTTGGGCGTCTCAATGACGACCTGCAGGACACCATCCTTGTTGAACGGTGCCAGGCGTTCAAGGTTGCTACTGGTGTTTTCCAATTGGCTCATCACGCCTTGGATGTGAATACAAGATAAATCGTGGGTGCGCCATGAAAGGTCATGCCGTGGACCTTGGCCGACCAGGTAAGTCCACCTGTTTTTGCCCGCAGGCAATCGATGGCGTGCGCGGGTTTTGTCTGAAGTGACTATGCGCTGCACCAGAGAATATGCGCCGCCACTTTCAGCCTGCTGTAACAAGGTGGGGTCGAGCTTCGTCTATCCGGTCAGACGTACGTGCAATCTGGTACTCTCGCCGCACACCAAGCCTCAATCGTCTGAACGCGTCTTCCGGCATGGCTGAAGCCAGGCTTTTACGAACCATCAGGCACCACATACATCGCAAGCGCCAGACACCTCATCATCATGTTTCCGCTGCTGTTCAAGTACCCGATTCCGGTCTTCACACGGGGGAAACTCGTATTCCTCAGCGGCTGGCCCGTGTGGCTGCTGCTGGTGTTGATGGTGCTGGTTGCGGGGGGGCTTGCGTTCCTGATCCAGTTCCGTTTGCGACGCATTGCCCCTGCCATAAGGGGCGAAGCTCCACACCTGAGTCAGCGACGGTCATGGGCGATCTGGGCCACCCAAACGGCCATGCTTTGGCTGCTGCTGTTCCTGGTGTGGCAGCCTGCTATGTCGGTTGCCGAACTTAGTTCGCAGCAGAACATCATCGCCGTGGTCGTTGATAACTCCAGGAGCATGGCAACGCCTGACAGCGACAGCAAGCCGCGCGAAACCGCCGCTCTAAACGCGCTGCAGGGTGGCGTGCTGGACGGTCTAAACAAGCGCTTTCGCACGCGGTTGTACACACTTGGCGGCGGGCTGACAAAGGTGGATTCTCTGACTGGCATCGCGCCGGTTGCAACCGCAACACACCTTGGCGACGGTCTGCAGAAGCTTGCAGAAGAAACCAGCGACCTACCAGTCGGTGCAGTGGTTCTGTTGACGGACGGCAGCGAAAACTCTGCGGGCATCGGCTCCGGCTCATCGATTGGTCTACCGGCCATGCAGGCACTGCGTAATCGCCGCCTGCCGGTGCACACGGTTGCTTTCGGCTCCCCTTCCATCGCGCACGACGTGGAGATGGAAGATGTCAGCATGTCGGCCAGCGTGGTTGCAAGTGCCCGGGTCGCAGCAACCGTCAGCTTTACTCAACATGGCTACACGAATACACACACCAGCATTACCGTGCACGACGGTGAAAAGACGATTGCTGTGCACGACGTAACACTGGGCGCGAGCGGTGCAATCCAAACGGAATCGCTGTTCTTCTCCGCAGGTGCAGCGGGAGCCAAAACGCTGCGGTTCTCCATGGAACCGCTCGCGGGGGAAGAAAACTTAAAGAACAATGCGCTCACAAGGCCCGTGTTGGTCAGCGACACAAAGCGGCGCATCCTGTACGTGGAAGGCGAGCCGCGCTGGCAGTTCCGGTTTCTGCGCCGCGCCGAGGACGACGATCCGTCGGTGCAGATTGTCTCCATGCTGCGCACCAGCGAGAACAAGCTTTACCGTCAGGGCATCAACGGTCCGAATGAACTTGCCGACGGCTTCCCGGTCAGGGCAGAAGATCTCTTTCAGTACAGCGGCATCATCATCGGGTCTGTCGACGCAAGTTACTTTTCGCCACTGCAGCAGGAGTTGTTACGAGAGTATGTCGACCGCCGGGGTGGCGGCTTGCTGTTTCTGGGTGGACGTGCGGCACTCAGTGATGGCGCGTGGGGCGCATCCAGCCTGAACGATCTGCTGCCTACCATTCTTCCTCAAGGCCGCAGCAATTTTCACCGCAATCCTGCAACCGTCAGCTTAACGCAGTCCGGTGTTGAATCACCGGTAACGCGGCTGCTGGAAGACCCGCAGAAGAACGCGGACCGCTGGCGAAAACTGGCTTACCTGGCAGACTATGAGGATCCCGGCACGCCACGCGCAGGCGCCACGGTGCTGGCCGAGATGAATGGCGGCCGCAAGAAGATGCCGCTGCTGATTACCGAACATTATGGCAACGGGCGCACTGCAATCCTGGCGACCGGCGGCACGTGGCGCTGGCAGATGAGCGAAGCTTTGGGCGATCCATCGCACAACCTGTTCTGGCAGCAGTTACTGCGCTGGCTCGTTGCCGACACACCGGGCGCTGTTGCTGTGACTTCTTCCACTCGCACCCTGTCCGACGGGGGCCGTCTGCAGCTTTCTGCACAAGTGCATGACAAGCAGTTTCATGCCGCAGCAGACGCCCACGTTACCGCGCACATCATTGGCCCTGCGGGCCTGAACGCGATGCTGGACATGACGCCCTCGCAGGAAACGCCCGGTTTGTACCAGGCCGATTACATTGCGGAAAAGTCGGGATCGTATCTCGCACAGGTCACCGCGGATGCTGCTGGAGCGAAACCTGAAAAGCTTGGCGATGATGTGTTGACCTTCCAGCGCGAAGATGGTGTTCAGGAGAACTTTCACACAGAGGCGAATCCAGCTTTGTTGGCGCAGCTTGCGAAAGAGACAGGTGGTCGCGCGTGGTCCGGCGGCGACTTGAAAAACCTGCCGCGCGACATCTCCTATTCCGAGGCGGGTATCTCTGTCCGCACTACAAAAGAACTTTGGAACATGCCTGTTGTCTTTCTGTTATTGCTCGGTTTGCCAGCGTCGGAGTGGCTGTTGCGGCGTAAGTGGGGCGTCGTATGAGGCGCGTATTTTGTATCGCTCTGCTACTCTCTGCCGCATGGCGGGCGCATGCCGCGACATACTATGTCACCGTCGCCGGCCTGGGTGGTGAACCGGACTATGAACAGCGCTTCACCGCGCAGGCAAAGGACCTTGATAAAGCATTCAAGTCCGGGGGCAGTACGGCACACGTGTACACGCTGACCGGCGCACAGGCAACCGCTGCGCAGCTTCGAACCACCATGGACACCATCGCGCACCAAAGCACGGCGAGCGATGATTTCGTGCTGGTCCTGATCGGTCACGGCTCCTTTGATGGGACCGAGTACAAGTTCAACCTGGTTGGCCCCGATCTTTCCGCCGGGGAGCTGGCTGCACTGTGCGACCACGTGCCTGCGAAGCGGCAACTGGTCGTAGATACCACCAGTGCGAGTGGCGGCGCGGTGTCGGCAATGGAACGCAGCGGACGCGCAGTCATCGCTGCCACCAAGGCTGGCACGGAGAAGAACGCCACGGTCTTTGCACGCTATTGGGTCGAGGCGTTGCAGGACCCATCTGCGGACACCGATAAGAATGAGTCGCTGTCCGCCATGGAAGCCTACGTCTACGCAGCAAAGAAGACGGCAGCTTTCTACGACTCACAAAAGCGGCTGGCGACGGAACACGCCGTGTTTGACGACATCGGCAGGGGTGACCCGGTACGAGAAGCTGGCAACGGTCAGGGGCAGTCGTTAAGCAGCTTCACCGTTCTGCGGTTCGGCGCAGCGCAAAAGGCAGCGAACGATCCGGCCAAGCAAGCCTTGCTGGCAAAAAAGGAAGAGCTTGAATCGAAGATCGACACGCTGAAGTACGGCAAGGCCGCTATGGATCCCGCCGACTATAGGCGGCAGCTCACCGCGGTCCTGTTGGAGCTGGCGCAGGTACAGGGGGACCTCGACAATTGATGCGTCCCACTTTCATACTCGCTGCCATGTTGGTGATTGTGTCTGTGGCGCACGCTGCCGATCCGCAGGCGTGCTGGACGCTGCGAAAACACGGCCAGCGCCCACAGGCTGAGGCTTGCTTTACGCAACTCACCCGCAGCAGCGATGCCTATGCGCGGGCAGAAGGATCGTGGGGTCTGCAGGACTGGCAGGGTGCCAACGAGGCGTTTCGAATGGCGACTCAGCCTGCCGCAGCTCCGGCGCTGTACAAGGTGCGCTGGGGCATGCTGTTCCACGAGCGGTTTAACAACCCGGAAGCCGTCAACCTGTTTCGCGAGGCGATTGCGAAGGACCCAAACAGCGCAGTCGCTTACCTGGGGCTGGCCACCGTTTCGGCAGAGGAGTATGACGGCAAAGCAGCCGAGTACCTCGCCAAGGCGGAAGCACTTGATCCGAAGCTGGCTGCCGCTCATGAGTTGGCGGCGAAGATCGCGCTTGAGAACGACAACCGCGAATTGGCCGCGACCGAGGCTGATAAGGCGCTGGCGCTATCCGACGACGCGCTGGATGCCATGGCCATCCACGCGGCTTTGGAATTGATTGCGGACCACTCGCCCGATGCGTGGTTCTCAAAGATTGCTGCCGTTAACCCGCACTACGGCGAAGGCTATCAGCAGGTCGCACACCATCTGGAACTGCACTACCGCTTTACCGATTCAGCCGCTTACGATCGCAAGGCTATCGAGGTGGATCCGACGCTGTGGTCTGCGTACTCCGCGCTCGGCGTCGAACTGATGCGTCTCGGCAAGGAAGACGAACCACTCAAAGAGTTGGAGCTTGCTTATAACAACGGCTACAGGAACCCTGCCACCGTAAATAGCCTGCGCCTGCTGGACAGTTATAAGAACTTTGACACTACCCGCAACGCGGCCACCATCATCCGTCTGGACAAGAAGGAAAACGAACTACTTCTTCCGTACGTTCAGGCGGAACTGAATACCATCCTCGCCACGTACTCGAAGAAGTACGACATGAAGCTGGCGAGCCCTGTGCAGGTGGAACTCTACCCTGAGCACGAAGACTTCGCCGTGCGCACCATGGGCATGCCCGGTCTGGGTGCGCTGGGCGTCACATTTGGGCAGGTAGTCGCTATGGACAGCCCCAGCGGTCGCAAGCCTGGCGACTTCAACTGGGGCGCAACGCTGTGGCATGAGATGAGCCACGTCTTCATCATTACGGCGACCAACCAGCGCGTGCCACGATGGTTTACCGAAGGCCTCGCCGTGCACGAGGAAGGGCAGCATGCACGCGAGTGGTCTGACCGCGTTACGCCAGATGTTCTGCTCGCCATCCGCGACAAGAAATTGCTGCCCATCCTGAAGTTGGACCGCGGCTTCGTCTTCCCGGAGTATCCGCAGCAGGTAATCGTGTCGTACTTCCAGGCGGGAAGCATCTGCGATTACATTGGCGAAACTTGGGGCGAAGCGAAGCTGCTGGACATGGTGCACAGCTACACCGCGCAGAAGCCAACCGCCGAGGCGATCGAGGCAAACCTGCACGTGTCACCAGACGCGTTCGACAAGCAATACCTGGTCTGGCTCGAAAAGAAATACGGAGCTGAGGCAGTTCATTTCGACGAGTGGCGCAGCAAGTTGAAGGCCCTGGTTGCAGCAGCGCAGGCCAAGCAGGATGACGCCGTCATTGCACAGGCACCATCCGTCATTGCGATGTATCCGGAGTACATTGCCGACGCCAACGCGTATGAACTGCTGGCCGACGCACAGAAAAATAAAGGCAGCGCAAAAGCCGAAGCGGCAGCACTGCACCAGTAC
>JBPBPZ010000187.1:0-10009 GCA_050954525.1 Janthinobacterium lividum | reverse complement strand
TACCGTCCTCGAAAAAGCAGCGCCACGAGGGGTCCAGCCGAACTAGGTTCAGGTAGTCGTCGAGGTTGCGATTCGCCTCGCCAAAGATTTTGCGCAACACCGACGGCTGAATCAGGATGGTCGGTCCCATGTCAAAGCGGAAACCGTCCTGCTCCAGCACGGCTGCTTTGCCACCGAGCCAGCTGTTTTTCTCAAATACTTCTACGGAGTATCCGCGCGCGGCCAATGTTGCCGCTGCTGCAAGACCCGCAAGGCCCGAACCAATCACTGCTACACGCATCTGCTCTCCTAATGCTTTTGAAACTTCTACTGAACGGCCAGGTCGCGGTCCTGCAATTGCGACTGATCAAAGGGAGACTGGTCGAACTTCCAGGCGCTTTGCACACCCATGTCGTCCAGCATCAGCTTGGCCGAAATACGCGCAGACTCAAAGATTACCGGCAAACCAGAGCCAGGATGGGTGCCACCACCTGCCAGATAGACGCCCTCAGTCTCTTCAAAGCGATTGTGCGGACGCAGGTGCAGCATCTGCTGGAGGCTGTGCGCCATGCTGAAGGTGCTGCCACGATGCAGGGCGAATTCTGCCGCCCAGTTCGCCGGGGTCAAAATGCGCTCTGTACGGATACGCTTCCGCACGTCGCCCATACCGATCTCGCCAAGCTGGTCCAGGACCTTTTCGCGGAAAGGGGCAGCGTCCCTGGCCCAGTCCACGCCCTCGCAGGCATGGGTTACCGGTGCCAGAACGTACAGCGAACTCATGCCTTCCGGTGCCAGCGTGTCGTCGCTAACGCTGGCATTCTGCACGTACACGGATGGGTCGGACGAGATGGTGTGGCTCTTCTCAATGTCGTGCAGGTTGCCGCGGTAATCCTTCGACAGGTAAATCGTGTGGTGCGACACATCGTCGTACCGGCCCTCAATGCCCAGGTACAGCATGAAGGTGGAGCAGGAGTGATCCTTCTTCGCAATGGCGTCATTGGACCAGCGGGACCGCAGCCTCTGCGGAATCAACTTGCGAGCAGCCTCCGCAAACTCCGCGTTCATCACAACGGCGTCGGCCTTCAGTTCGCGTTGGCGGGTCTTCACGCCTGTAGCCTTCCGGCCTTCAAATGAGATCTCTTCTACCGCTTCGTTCCGAAGGATGGTGACGCCCATCTCCTCGCAGATGCGGGCCATGGCCCGGGTGATCGCGCCACATCCACCGATGGGATGAAACACGCCGTACTCATATTCCAGGAACGACAGAATCGAGAACAGGCCGGGGCAACGGAACGGCGACATACCCAGGTACTTCGACTGAAAGGAGAAACCCAGACGGATGCGCTCGTCAGAGAAGTACTGCTTCAGTTCCGCATCCAGTGAACGCCACGGTGCCAGGATCGGCAGCAGTTTCAGCATCTCCGGCTTGGCCAGGTCGCGCCAGCTCTCAAACGGCGACTCCAGGAAGGGGAGGAACTTCTGCAGCTTGTCGCGATTGTCACGCATAAAGCGCTGGAAGTTCTTCGCGTCTGCCGGGCAGAGCTTTGCTACCGCTGCTTCCATGCGGGCATGGTCGCCCGTGGCCAGCAGTTCTCCACCCTGGCCGAATACCAGCCGATACTGCGGATCGAGCCGCACCATGGGAACTTCGCGCTCCAGCGAGTAGCCTGCTGCGTTAAAAATCTCGCTCAAGACGCGCGGGTACAAAAAGAAGGTGGGGCCGTAGTCAAAGCGGAACCCCTCCTGCTCAAAGGTGCTGGTGCGACCACCTACATGGTCGCGCTTTTCGACAACGGTTACTTCCACGCCGGACGCTGCAAGCAGCATGGCACTGGCCAGGCCCCCCGGCCCGGACCCCACAATCACAACTTGCTTACTTGACGCGCCCATCTACACCCTTTGATGACGTTCCGTACGCTTGCGACAAACCGTCTGCAGCTGTTCTAGCTTGCAATTCTTATGATCCAAGTTTCAGTACTTCCAGACGCATGCTTCCCGCGTAGAAGTTGTGGTGAACTCGATTGCTGTACAAACCTTCCACAGGTTCGTTGCCCATACGCAACCGTATCAACTTCTAGGCCCCTGTCATGCCTTGCAGACCAAGGGTATCGGCCGACTGCTGCATGGCCCGCAGGCAGTTGCCAATATGTTCTTCCAGCGGGAGCCCAAGCAGTGAGGCACCCTGTTCCATATCGTCCCGGCTTACCGCACGCGCAAACGCCTTGTCTTTCATCTTCTTTTTGACGCCTGCCGGCTCCACATCGTGAATAGAGCGGCTGGGCTTTACCAGCGCACAGGCCGTAAGAAAGCCGGCCAATTCGTCACAGGCAAAGAGAGCGCGATCCAGGTGGCTGCTGCGCGGCGTCGCGGTGTAGTCCGCGTGCGCCATTATGGCGTGGCGCACCGGCTCCGGCCAGCCCTGCTCGGTCAGCACGCGGTTGCCAACATAGGGGTGCTCCGCGAGCGATGGGTGACGGTCATAGTCGAAGTCGTGGAGCAGACCCGCCAGGCTGTACTGCAGCACGAAGTGATCTGCCTCTTCGCCGACAAGCCCCAGTCGGGCGGCTTCCTGCTCGCCGTAGCTCCGGGTACAGACCTCGACGGAAAGTGCATGCTTGCGCAGGCTTGGCGAGGCGGTCCACTCTTCCATCAGCGCCAGGGCGTGTTCCCTTGTGTACATTCCGCGATAATAATCTGTATGTACTCTCGCACTGGCACGCACCCGTCCCACGAGTTGATCTACTCTCCTGCCTGGATCAGCAACATCGGACCGGCGGGTTGCCGCGCGGCAGAGCCGCATCCGGCGAGGAGTTGCCCATGGCACATACCCTGCACGCCGATGTGCTGAAGTTCACCACCAAGGAACAGACCGCCACGACGGAGCTGGACGACATCGACACCCTGGCGCGGAACTACCGCCCGCGCCTGCTGCGCTTTGTCGTGTCTTCCATCCGTGACGAGGACCTGGCCGACATCATAGTGCAGGACACGCTTCTGAAGGCCTACCGCAACCGGGCCGGATTTCGGGGCGACTGCAGCTTGAATACGTGGATGACCGGCATCGCCGTGAACCTGATCCGCGACCATGCGCGCACGCAGAAGTTTAAGTTCTGGCGCAAGGCACAAGCATCCTCCGTCGACGCCTCGGACATGGCGAACCACCTGCGCAGCAGCGGATCTACGCCAGAAGGTGCGCTGTTGGCGCGTGAACAGGCAGCCCAGGTAAGCCAGGCCATGGAGACACTTTCACAAAACCAGCGCACCGCCTTTCTGTTGCGCTTTATTGAAGAAATGGAGTTGCCCGAGATTGCCCGGGCCATGGGCATGCCGGTAAACACCGTAAAAACCCACCTGCACCGCGCGGTCAAGTCCGTTCGTGCACGCGTTGGAGGAGCAAGGGTATGACTCCGGAAAAGCAAGCCTTGACGGATGAGCAGTTTGCCGATCTGCTGCTCAAAGAAGTCAACCCCCATGCCGCCTGCAGCCCGGATGGCGATCCCGCTGATGCCGACCTGGAAGAGATTAGTACGGCTCTGAGGGTTTACCGAACGGACATGCTGCAGTGGGCAGAGCGGCGGTCTGCCAGCCAGCCTTCGCTGGTTGCCGAGGCTGCCCGCAGCGCGCCCTGGGCACTTCCGCAATGGTCCATGGCACTGGTGGCGTTGGTCACCCTTGCGGGTGGTGTGGTGCGCCTGGCACAGAACCAGCCCAGCGAGTCCGGACCTGCTGCCACAAATGTTGCCGTCCAAATGGAAGAAGCAGCTGCGTCCGATCCTGCGGCAGACGATCGCCTCTTGTCCTCCATCCACACCGCGCTGAGCTACCATGCGGCATCGCCTGTGGACGGCCTGCGTCTGCAGGAAAACACATCACACCAAATCGCCATTTCTTCGGAAGTTACTGATTGACCTCCACACCGCCAGTTCGAGTGCTTTGCCTGCTTCTCGTCCTGGGAGGCGGCCAGGCCGCGCACGCACAGGGTGGACGCGGCGGCAGGGGTATGGGCGGCGGTATGCCAAGGGGCGGCATGGGGATGCCGGGGGGTGGCATGGATGCTCCATCCGGCAGCCGGCATGAGCCTTCAAATCTTCCCCGGGGTGGAATGTCGACAGCCCCCGCCGGAGCAGCCGGTGGCGGCACGCGTGGTGGTCTGCAGCTTGCACCGCCAGGCCGCTGGTGGAAGGACAAGAAGATCTCGAAGTCCCTTGGCCTGAATGGCGACCAGCAGAAGCGCATGGACGATGTATTTCGGCAGAATCGCGACGGCCTGGCGACTCGCTACGACACCCTGCAGAAAGCGGAAGGCAGGCTGGAGACGCTGACCCACTCCGGCAAGCCCTCGGAAACGGCGTTGTCTACGGAGATCGACCACGTAGCACAGGCACGGGCCGACCTGGAGAAGGCCTACACCCACATGCTTCTGCAGCTGCGTGAAGAGATGACGCCAGAACAAATCGGCAGGCTGGACGACCAGCGGTAGAGATTTCTAGCTTTGTTTCTTAGCGCCCGGTCATCGTGCGGAAACGCAGCAGACCGTACACAAACACCAGCAGTCCCACCGCCACCACGCCAGACCAGCGCAGCAGAACCGGGAACGAGTCCCGCCGGGGTTTCATGCCTGCGTCTTCCGCCATGCAGAAAATCGCTTGCGCGATGCCGAAGTAAAGAAACAGCCACATGGACAGCGCTCGGGACAGAAACCAACCCGCTGTTAAGAAGCCCGTCAGACTGCAGACTAGCAGCCGGGCCATGCGTCGAATGTCCTCCTGCCGGTCGAGGTCGATCACAGGAGCCTGTACCTGAGATCGCCCGAACCTGGAGCGGCCTGCACCCTCGGATAGAGTGGGCGCGGCAAGCGATGCGCTGCCGGCCATCGCAAGAGGCTGAGTATGAGCCGATGCCAATCCTGCAGATGCCACCCGCGACCGAAGGTGCGCCAGCGGAGCGCCAAACGGTACCTGTGCAGGTGCTCCTGCAGTCTCCTGCTGTTCCGGCCTTGCCGAACTGACCGCGATCAAGCGGCGCAGGCTGGCAACGATCATAAAGACCCAGCATACAAATCCTGGCAGGCCAATCTCAGCGGCGCAGACCACGATCGAATTGTGCGCGGTGATGTCGTTGAACTGTGCAAACTGGCCCACACCGACGCCAAACAGTGGGTGTGTCTTGATGAACTCGAGCCCTGTAGACCAGGCATCCAGACGGTCACCGCCGGCTTCCATGGAGACGTCGCGCCCGCCGGACCAGCCCACGGCTAATGATGCCGCAAACAAACCGCCCGCCAGCACCAGGGCCGGAACGGTTCCAATCTTTCGCCGAAGCGCAATGACAATGGTCGCCATCAACGCCAGCGCGCCACCCCGGGAATGGGTAAAGAACATCCCGGTGACGAGCAGGGTGATGGGGATGCCGAGCAGGAAGATGTTCAGAAACCAGCTGCGGCTTTTCCAAAGAAAAACCAGGGGAATCAGGCTCACCAGAACCTGCGCAAGGTCGTTCGGATCGAACACGAACCCGAGCCCGCGGATGCGCCGAAGTTCTCCATCGCCATAGATAAACTTGCTCGGTACCACGTGGTTGTGCAGATCCTGCAGGCCCATGAAAATGAAGTAGGCACTGCAAAGCAGCATGGCGAGCGTCAACCATTGCAGTTGCTGCCGGTTGCGGAAGTTAGCCGCGGGCAAAACGAAGCAAAGTACCAGGGGCATCAGGCCATACAGCACGTCCGCAGCCCCGCCCATCCATCCGCCCACCGCGATTGACATGGGCACAGCGATGCAGAACCCGATGAATGCATAGGTCTGCGGCGCCTCGTTCAAGCGCGACTTGACCAAATTCGGCAAAGAGGTCGCAACGGCAAAGAACGCGACAATCACTTCCATGCGAAGCTGTGCAAGGTCGCCGAACAGAACCTCGGGCGTGATGTACGCGGTGGCGATGAACAGCACTGTGAAGAAAAAGGCCATCATTTACTCCCGCCAAAGCTGCGGGCACAGGTTCTCACGATACATGACGGCATCATCGGCTTGGAGCATCGGCAGCATCAGGCGGACGAGTCATTCAGACGGTTTCCGGTCCACCTCGGCCTCAAGATTTCGCAGGTGAAGGATGTCAGCGGGCGTATCTACGTCGAATTCTCCCCCGGGCAGCGCCACGGTCAGCACCGCCTCATCCTGCAACAGGTCGCGAGCGCCGGTATCTCCCTCCAGCTGCTGCAGCGCATGAAACGCGAAATCCGGGAACAAGGCAGGTATGCCGCGCCTCTGACGGTAAAACGATGCCGCGACATGCTCCCTGTGGGAAGCTGCCAGCAGGTGTAGAAGATGCTCGGGAGTGACCAGGGGCTGGTCGCAAGCCAGCACTAGCAGATCGTCGACGCCCGCTCGCTCGGCGGCGGCAGCCCCAAGCCGAAGCGAACTGGCCATGCCGCTGCTCCACGCCCTGTTGATCAGGATGCGCGGGTGAAAGGGATTTCCTTCCACTGCCTTCAGAATGGCTTCGTACTCCGCTCCAAGCACGACAAAAACGATTGACGCGCCTGCTTCATGCGCAATTCGGATGGCACGGTCAATCAGCCGTTCGCCATGAAAAGTGACGAGCTGCTTCGGGTAGCCGAGTCGCGAAGAAGAACCCGCCGCCAACACCAGCGCTGCCAGTTGCCGCTTCATAAAACAGCCACTTCGGTTGCAGGGGAAACATTCTCTTCCGACGAAAGAACGCAGTTCTCATACCTGCTGGCAGCTGGCCCGTCTGCAAGCAGCCGCTCGACATCGTGCATGTGCAGACGCCGTGAGGCCATCGGGTTTGCCTTCTCAGCACCTGCCAACACATGCTGCAGTTCCGCAACAATGGCCAGGGCCACGGCTTCCGGGCCTTCTCCGCCAAGTTCTAGGCCAATGGGCGCGTGGGTGCACGCTACGGCGCGCGCCAGCGGCACCCCAGCTGCGACCGACGCCTCCTGCAGCAACAGGGACGAGCGATGCCGGGCGCCCAGCAGGCCAAGGTAACGTGGCGGTGCCTGCAGCAACTCCGAGAGCAGCTCCCTGTCGTGTTGATACGAGTGGGTCATCAGGACCACGGCGTCTGCAGGCAGAACCGGTACCTTAACTGCAGCGGCTGCGACGATACACTGCGCCTGCGGAAATCGGTCTGTGGTGACCCGCTTCGCGCGAGTATCCACCACCACGGGCTCCCATCCCATTTCAAAGGCAAGCCGGGCCAGGGGACGCGCATCTTCGCCCGCCCCAAAAATCACCAGACGCTGCACGGGCAGCAGCCGTTCCGTGTGCAACGTACCGAGCGGTGTTTCCATCCACGTCGAGGCGGAACTGCCTGCCGCGCTTCGCGCAAGGGCTCGAACCTCGACAACCGCCTCCGTGGGGAGGGATTCAGTGGCAAATAGAACGTCCCAACGCCCGTCCAGGACCACCCGTTGAAGCGGCTCACCCCTCCCTGGTAGAAGGGTGGCAATCACGCGCTCGTCACCGCCCAGGGTGGCATCCATGGCATGCAATAGGGCCTCTGCTTCCAGGGATTCCATGGGCTCGGCCAGCAGGTCCACGTCGCCGCCGCAACCCAGGCCGTAGGGAATCTCTGCCGTGTCGTCGAAGCGGGTTGAGAACTGCTCCACCACCGCGCCCGATCGCACCGTCCAAGCGGCGCGGCGCAGCAGGTCTGCCTCCAGGCATCCGCCGGAAAGCGTTCCCGCAGTCCGGCCGTCAGCCAGTACCAGCATGCGTGCGCCGGGCTGCCGGTACGACGACCCCGCCACCCGAACCACGCTGAACAACACGCCGCCTGCTGCACCGGCTTGCCGGTACAGCGACACCACTTCGCGGCGTTCTCTCAAGCTCATGGTTGGGTTAGATGCCCATTGGCTCGCGAAGCAGCGCAGGCCGTTCCGCGTGCACCTTCAGGATCAGTTCGCCGAACAAAGTATTGGCCCAGGCGAACCATGGCCGCGTGTACTTCGTCGGGTCGTCCATCTGAAAGGCTTCGTGCATAAAGTGGGTGCCAGCCGTGGTGTTCCGCAGGGTGCGCAGCGCAACCACGATTTCCGAGTCGTCCGTGCTGGTCAGTGCGCGAATCAGGATGCTCATGGGCCAGATGTACCCCAGGCCCACGTGCGGCCCGCCGATGCCTTTGGCCGCCGTGCCCTGGAAGAAGTACGGGTTGTCCGGCGATAGGGCAAAGGCGCGGGTGCGGCCATACAGCGGATCGGTTGGTGGCAGATCGTTCAGGTACGCAATGCTCAGCAAGCCGGGGGCGTTGGCGTCGTCCATCAGGTTCGCATTCCCAAAGCCATCCACTTCAAAGGCCCAGATTTCGCCGTGGACGGGGTGCTGCACGCGGCCATGGCGATGCGTGGCTGCGTCCACTTCACTCGCCAGCGTCCTTGCGTCGTTCGCCAGCGCGGTGTCCTGCACGGCAGTAGCAATCTCGGCCAGCATGGTCAACGCCCGCACTGCGAACAGATTCGCCGGCACATAGAACGGGTAGATGCAGGCGTCGTCCGACGGCCGGAACATGGAGTGCAGCATCCCATTGGGTCTGGTGGGCGCACCGTACCCGCTTAGGATGAGCGAGTCCGTTGGGTTCTCTGCACGCCGTTGGAAGTGGTACGGCCCGCGGTCGTGGAAGCGCTGCTGTTCGCGAAAGGTCTTTACCGTCAACGCAGCGGCGGCACGCCACTCGCTGTCGAACACGGCAGTTTTGCCGGTAGCTTTCCAATAGCCGTGGGCCAAGCGGATGGGGTAGCAGAGCGAGTCCACCTCCCACTTGCGCTCGCCCACGCCAGGCTTATGGTCGGTCGCGTCCTTGACGGCCCACTCCAACGGCGGGTCAGACGGGCTGCGCCGGAAGGCGTTGGCGTATGGGTCCAGCAGAATGCAGGCCGCATGCCTATGGATCAGGCCTTCCACCACCCGCGCCAGCGCCGCATCCTGCTTCACGAAAGGCAGGTAGG
This sequence comes from Janthinobacterium lividum, assembly GCA_050954525.1. GTDB lineage: Bacteria > Acidobacteriota > Terriglobia > Terriglobales > Acidobacteriaceae > Terriglobus. The sequence goes on along the minus strand of JBPBPZ010000187.1, from coordinate 1,065 downwards.
GGTGCATCTGCGCGGACGAATCGCGCAACCACAAGGCGTCAATGTCGCCCGTGATGACAAAGGTGTCGGGCTTGCCGTTGCGCGTACCTGGAAAGACGGTCGTATCCAGCGTGTTGGGCAGGCAGTTGGCAAAAATGATGCGCAAATCGCGGTCCGCGATGTCGCGGCTGACCCGGGTAATTGCCTCTTCTACCGCGGGCGACCGGAACAGCCGCTCCCCGGCGGCAGGGCGCGCGGTCAGGTCGCGCTTGGTGTACTGCCCAAACATAGCGGCTGGGGCCATGCTGTGCGCAACGGCAGCAGCAGACACGGTGCAGACAGACTTCAGGACGGATCGACGGCTGGTCATGGAAAAACCTGTTTGAGAATGCAAGCAGGTTCAGCCTAACTGCTGCGCCTTCATTTTGGCGAGGACGTCCGCAGGCACCGGCTGGATTAGTCCCGTTGGGAAGCGAAGTGCGCAGGAACCAGAACCGGACGCGTGCGGCCAATGAAGTAGGCCGCGGGTGCCGCCACCAGCAGCGCTACCATCTGCGCATAGTGGTGCTGACCCGGCGTATGCGTTTCGGCGAACAGCGCAACCAGCGCAATGAAGCCTGCTGCCCCTTCCGCCGCGCCGCGCGGTGTCTCGGGCGCCAGCATCGCGGCCAGGTACCCGCCAAGCAGGCCAACCACGGCTGCAATCACGCCCGTAAGGACGATAAAGCCCACTGGAGCACCGTCCCAGGGCGCGACCTGGTGCGTGATTTTGAAGAACCACGTGAGATAGAGCGAAAGGGTGACAACGGCACCGACGATCGCTGCAAGGGTGGCGCGGAGGATGCGCATAAGTGGCTATAAGACTACCGCAGCCGGCCGCGCGATGCACATTCAGCTTGCGCATGTCGATTCCCGTTTCGAGAACGCATCGTTCGCCCGCGTTCCGTGTCCGCCAATACAATAGGAGGGTGCCGATGAACCCTGGCCCGCGCGCCGCCTTCGCATCCCGACCGTTGCTTGCATTGCTGGCAACCGCATCTGCTGTTTTTCTGGCGGGCTGCCCCCAGCAACAGGCGGTAAGCGTCG
>JBPBPZ010000113.1:0-10045 GCA_050954525.1 Janthinobacterium lividum | reverse complement strand
ACCGTGAGTTGCTTCACCAAAGACATCGCGGTTCATGCAGCCTCATAGCAGTGGCATGGCAAGTGGCTTTAGCCGCCGAGATAGCAGCAGAAATATCTGACCAGCGGCTCTAGCGCCGAGATTCAAAGATCGAACGGAGACAGAACGTGAGCAACAAACTGAAACTCGGCATTCCCAAGGGTTCGCTGCAGGACGCGACCATCGACCTGTTCAAGCGCGCCGGCTGGCAGATCTTCCCTAGCGGCCGGTCGTACTTCCCTTCCATCAACGACCCCGAAATTGAATGCATGCTGGTCCGCGCGCAGGAGATGGCGCGCTACGTCGAACACGGCGCACTGGACGCTGGTCTGACCGGCAACGATTGGATTCTCGAGAACCTTGCCGATGTGGAGCGGGTAACTTCCCTAACCTATTCCAAGCAGTCGCGGCAGAAGGTGAAGTGGGTGCTCTGCGTACCCGAAGACTCGCCTTTCCAGAAGCCGGAAGACCTTGCGGGCAAGGTCATCGCCACCGAACTGGTCGAGTACACCAAACGCTACTTCGCCGAAAAAAACATCCCCGTCAAGGTCGAGTTCTCCTGGGGCGCAACCGAAGTCAAGCCGCCGATGCTGTGCGATGCCATTGTGGAAGTGACCGAGACCGGCAGCAGCCTGCGCGCCAATCGCCTCCGCATCATCGAAACCTTGATGGAGAGCGAAACGCAACTTATCGCCAACAAGTCTGCCTACACCGATCCGTTCAAAAAGCAGAAGATCGATAACCTGTCTCTCATGCTGAACGGCGCCATCAACGCGCTATCGCAGGTGGGCCTGATGCTGAACGTACCCAAGGCAAACCTCGACCAGGTGCTCGGCGTGCTGCCCGCGCTCTCATCGCCCACCGTCTCGCACCTGAAGGACGAGAACTGGGTCGCGGTCAACACCATCCTCGATGAGAGCACCGTGCGCGATGTTATTCCCAAGCTGAAGGCAGCGGGTGGCAGCGGCATCGTCGAATACCCGTTGAGCAAAGTCGTACTTTAAGGTTCAACTTTTCGGAGGGGCAGGGCTTTAGCCCTGCCATCAAGCAAGGCAGTAGAGCGGGGCTTTAGCCCCTGAGGTCGTGCAGTAATGAAGCTCATCAAAACCACAGGCCGCGACGCAAAGGCTGCCTACGAACTACTCGCCACGCTCGAACGCCGAGGCGCGGTGAAAACCGCTGAAGTTGAACCCACCGTCCGCAAAATCATGCAGGACGTGCGCAAGGGTGGCGACAAATCCCTGCGGAAGCTCGCGGAGAAGTTCGATTCCCTGCAGCCCAAGCAGCCGATCCGCGTGACGCGAGGCGAGATGCTCGATGCATGGAACGCCACGCCCGTCGAATTACAGCAGGCCATGCAAACCGCCGCGGACAACATCCGCAGCTTCGCCGAGCAGCAGAAGCCCGACGAATGGACCACGGAAAATACACCCGGCGTGACGGTCGGCCAAATCGTGCGGCCGCTTGAATCCGTTGGATGTTACGTTCCCGGAGGACGATACCCGCTGCCGTCCACACTGCTGATGACGACCATCCCCGCACAGGTCGCGGGCGTGCCGCGCATCGTGGTGTGCAGCCCTAAGCCAGCGCGTGAGACGCTTGCCGCGGCGCACCTTGCTGGTGTCACGGAGATGTATCGCACCGGCGGCGCACAGGCCGTCGCCGCCATGGCCTACGGCACGGAGACGATCGCACGCGTCGACAAGATCGTCGGCCCTGGCAACCTGTACGTCACCGCTGCGAAGGTGATCGCATCGACGGAGTGCGGCATCGACATGCCCGCCGGTCCGACCGAGATCGTCGTCACCAGCGAAAAGGGCGACGCCGCTGGCATAGCCGCAGACCTGGTCGCGCAGGCCGAGCACGATCCCGAAACGCTGGCCATTCTCGTGACCGCGGATTCGCAGCTGGCGAAGCTCGTGATGAACGAAACCAAGCAGCAGATGAAAGACAATAAGCTCGCGAAAACATCCATCAAGGAACGCGGCACGATCTTCCTCTGCGGCTCGGTCGAGGAGACGCACACGATTACCAATCGCCTTGCGCCGGAACATCTAACCGTCGACACCGTCGCAGATCTCGACTGGGTCACTAACGCGGGTTCGGTTTTCATCGGCAACCACTCGCCGCAGAGCATGGGCGACTACATCAGCGGACCAAACCACGTGCTGCCCACGGGCCGCGTGGGACGCATGCGCGGCGGCCTGAGCGTGGTGGATTTTCTGAAGGTCATTACTGTGCAGAACTACACCGCCGCAGGCCTCGCAGCACTCGGCCCGAAGGCCATCGCACTTGCCGAAGCTGAGGGTCTCACCGCGCACGCTGAGTCTGTCCGAGTCCGCATGAAAGCCGGCAAGCGATGAGCGAAGTCGACGCCATAGACGTTCGTCATCCTGAGCAAAGTGCAACGCCTTCTATCCGTCCTCCTGAGCGGAGCGAAGCGGAGCCGAAGGACCTGCCTTCTTCTGACGGCGGCACCAACGCGTCCGGTCAGGCTCAACGGTCCATCCAGCCGCGCCGAGCCATCCTGCACATGCCGGAGTACCACCCGCCGTTGGCCGGTCGCGACTCTGCCCTGCGGCTCGACTTCAACGAGAACACGCACGCTCCCTCACCACGCGTGCGCGAAGCTCTCGGCAGGCTGAGCCTTGAGAGCTTCACCATCTATCCGGAGCGCGCACCGGTTGAGGCAGCCGTCGCAAAGCATCTGGGTCTGCAGCCCGAACAACTGCTGCTGACCAACGCCGTGGATGAGGCCATCCATATCGTCTGCTTCACCTTTTTGGAAGAGGGTGACGAGTGCCTGTTCGCCGTGCCGTCGTTCTTTATGTATGACGTGAACACGCTTGCGATGGGTGCGAAGGCCATCCGCATCCAGGCAGACGAGACGCTTAGTTTTCCTTACGAACGTCTGCTGGCTGCCATCACGCCAAAGACGAAGCTCATCATCCTTTGCAGCCCCAACAATCCCACCGGCGGCACCATCAGCCGCGAGCAGATTCACAGCATCGCGCAAGCCGCGCCGCATGCGGTTGTGATGGTCGATGAGGCGTATTTCCACTTCTTCGGCGAGACAGTGATGGATGACCTGATCGCTCGTCATCCTGACTCTGAGCTTGCCGAAGAGGAAGGATCCCTGCAGACCTCAGGAGCAACGACACACCCGGCCCATTCCGGTCACCAGATTCCGCAAAACATGATCGTAGCCCGCACCTTCTCGAAGGCCTACGGTCTGGCTAATCTCCGCGTTGGCCTTCTCGCCGGCACCGCACACCTGATGCAGCACATGCGCAAGGCCTGCTCGCCTTACAACGTAAACGGCGTGGCGCTGGCAGCAGTCGCCGCCAGCATCGACGACACGGAGTACATCGACTGGTACGTCGACCAGATCAAGACCGGCCGCGCCCGCATCGAGAAAGCGTTGGACAACATGCGTGTGCCGCACTGGCCGTCGCATGCCAACTTTGTGCTGACCCACATTGGCCCACGCCACAAGGAACTGGTCGATGCCATGCGCGCCCGCGGCGTTCTGCTGCGCGACCGTTCCAGCGACCCCGGTCTGGACGGCTGCGTACGCATCACCGTCGGCGTGGAAGACCAGGTGGACACCGGCATTGCCGCCCTGCGAGACTCGCTGGCAGCCATGGGCTGGACGCCCGCCGAAGTGAACAAGCCCGAGCAGCAGCCCAAGGAGGCTCCCGAGTATGAGTAACAATCCCGAAAACGCAAGCGACATTCATCTGCCGGTCGGTGTCGTGCAGGAACTGGAAGCGGGCATGGACCGCGGCTCCCTACCCGAAAGCAACTCTGCGCAGACAGGCTCTTCGATGCTCGAAGCGGGCACAGAACAGCGCCCGGAGGGGGAGCCGCAGGCCGGGGGTGCCTCACATCCTGAAGGTACGTGGGAGGCAAACGCCCGCACCGCCACGATCGACCGCAGCACCACCGAAACCAAGATCAAGTTGGCGCTGAATCTCGATGGCCGAGGCACATACAATGTCCGCACCGGCATCCGCTTCTTCGACCACATGCTGGAACTGTTCACGCGGCACGGCGGCTTCGACCTCGACCTCCTGTGCGACGGCGATCTGGACGTGGACCAGCACCACACCGTGGAAGACGTCGGCATCGCGCTGGGCGAGGCGTTCGACAAGGCGCTGGGCGACAAGAAGGGCATCCTGCGCGCGGGCTACTTCGTCATGGCCATGGACGAGACGCTGGCTGTTGCCGCCATCGACCTGAGCGGCCGCACCGGCTACGTGGTGGACGACCAGGTAAACGTGCCGCTTGTTGGCGACTTTCAGACCGAACTCGTCACCGATTTTTTCGACGGCTTCGCCCGCGGCGGTCGCTGCAACGTTCATGTGAAAACCATGTACGGCCGCAGCAATCACCACAAGATCGAAGCCATCTTCAAAGCCTTCGCACGCGCGCTCCGTGGAGCCGTGAGTCGCGATGAACGCATGAAGGATTTGCTGCCTAGCACTAAGGGTTTGATTTAGCCATGTCACAGCACATGACACAAGAAGAAATCCTTGCGTCAGTGCAGGGCGCGCAAGACATTGTCGGTTGGTTTGGTTACTGGCCTTCGTTTCACGATTCAGAAGTGGTCAGCATCGAGCTACATCGCTCAACCACTTCCCACGTTCGGGTCCATGCGTTTCGAGGAGTTGCAAAGACAGATGAACGCGGTCACTACAAGCAGGAGAAGCACGCTACCGTTAGCTTCGCCATAAAAGATATTTCATCACTTGCTCTCAGCGGCTTCAACAATCAGAACGTGCTTTCAGCCTTGCTGCTGAAGAAAGTCGACGCAGGAACCCAGCTAATCCTTGCTGATTGCTACGGCGTTGCAGGAGAGATCACCGCAGGGAATATTGCCTGCAGTCTGGTGTCTGGATCTCCAGTCGGAAGTATCTACGAGAATACGAACTCATGATCCAAGTCATCGACTACAAAGCGGGCAATCTCACCAGCGTCGTCAAAGCGCTGCGCTACCTCGGCGCGAAGACGCATGTGACGCAGTCGCCGCACGACGTACGCGGTGCCAGCAAGATTGTGCTGCCCGGCGTGGGGCACTTCCGCGCGACGCAACTGCTGCATGACCTGCAACTGACCGAGGCCACGCGCGAGGCCATTGCGCGCGGCGTTCCGTTCCTTGGCATCTGCGTGGGGTTGCAGTGGCTCTATGAGGGGTCTACCGAGGCCGAGAGCACCGACGGCCTGTGCCACTTTGGTGGCGCGTGTGAGCGCTTCCCTGCTACCTACGACGGAGCCGACCTGAAGAGCCCGCACGTCGGCTGGAACTCACTCGAAGACATCCGTCCAGACTCGAAGCTGCTGCGCGGCATCGCCCCCGGCAGCTTCGTCTACTACACCCACTCGTGGCGCGCCCCCGTGGACGCCGACACCGCCGCCACCACGCACTATGGCGGCGCGTTCACCGCAGCCGTCGAACGCGGCAACGTGATGGGCGTGCAGTTCCACCCGGAGAAGTCTGGTGATACTGGCCTGCAGTTACTTCGAAATTTTGTGGAGATGTAATCGCTATGGCCTTGTCCACTCGTCATCCTGAGCAAAGCGAAGGATGACGATCGAGAAAGGTAGACCCATGCTGACCAAGCGCATCATCGCCTGCCTGGACGTACGCGGAGGCCGCGTCGTCAAGGGCATCCAGTTCGTCGACATCGTGGACGCGGGTGACCCCGCCGAGCTGGCGCACCGCCATGCCGCCGCTGGTGCGGACGAGATTGTGCTGCTGGACATCACGGCCACGCACGAAGGGCGCGGCACGCTGATCGATACGGTCAAACGCACCGCCGAAAGGCTGTTCATCCCGTTTACCGTGGGTGGCGGCATTCGATCGGCTGAGGATGCGGAGGCCGTTTTCACCGCGGGTGCGGACAAGGTCAGCATCAATTCATCGGCGATTGCACGACCAGAACTCATCGGGGAGATTGGCTCAAGCTTTGGCGCGCAGGCAGTGATTGTTGCCATCGATGCCAAGCGCAATCCTGATTCGAGCGACCCGATCGGGGATGCCGAGGTCTACGTCAGCGGAGGCCGCAGGCCAACCGGTCTACGCGTTGTTGAGTGGGCGCGTGAAGCCGAGCAGCGTGGCGCAGGCGAAATCCTGCTGACTAGCATGGACTCTGATGGCAGGCGCACCGGCTTTGATGATGAATTGACCGCGGCTGTATCGCAGGCGGTGCAGATCCCCGTCATCGCCAGCGGAGGCGCGGGCAACGCACAGCACTTTGCGCATGTGTTCGGACGCGGCAAGGCAGATGCGGCGCTGGCCGCGAGCATCTTCCACTTTGGCGTTACCGATTCATGGGCGCTGAAGCGTGAACTCGCAGAGCATGGCATCCCCGTACGGTTGTAACTCCAAAAGAAGAGCCCGCACATCCTTCCGATGTGCGGGCTTTGTCAGCTTGTAGGACTAGACCTTCACGTCGCCTTCTTCTTCGCCGTCCCAGTAGGTAATGCGTTCGGCATGCGCCTTGATCAGCACGATGCCGGGCGTGTCGATGCCTTGCGGGAACCAGCGATCCAGTTCCTTTTGCCAGTGCTGCTGAAACGTCGCCTTGTCGCGGATCAGTTCAGCCTTTGCTTCAACCGAGATGAACAGGGGCGGCTTACCCAGCAGCCCTGCTTTGCCCTGCAGCGATAATCCAACCTGCGGGTCGCGCTTGATGTCGTCCACCGTGTGCGTGTTCTCGTAGCTGAAGAAGTAGGCGTCGCCGTCGTATTCCACGTCGCCATTGTTGCTCATGGGGCGTGCGGCAATCTGGCCGCCAACGGCTCGTGTTGAAAGCATGGTGAAATCAATGTCGCCAATCTTTTTGGCCAGTTCCTGCATGGTCATGCTCATGGATTGTTGTTACCTCACAGCCATGTCAGATGCGCCATTTGAGACAATCGCTGGGTTGGTAAGCCGCGTGGAGACATAGAGACATGAAGCTAAGACATGGCGTTACGTTGTTGCTGGTTGCGGGTTCCAGTGTGTTCGCAGCAGGTGCACAGTCGGCTCAGCCGCCCACCGCGCTGTCCCAGCAGGGCTGGTATGCCGATCCGGAGATCCGCGTGTTTGCCGGGCAGTACTGGATCTATCCCACGTCGTCGGACCCCGGAACGAAGGCACGCGACGCAAGCACGTTTAACCCGGAACAGCAGAAGCTACGCGCCGGGCACGTGATCCATCCTGTCTACCTGCTGCACACCTCGCTGGACGCATTCTCGTCGCCTGACCTGGTCCATTGGACGAAGCACAAGGACGTGCTGGACGTGAAGAACGTGCCGTGGGCGGCGTACGCCGTGTGGGCACCGAGTGCGATCCATCTCAACGGCAAATACTACCTGTTCTTTGCGGCCAACGACATTCAGAAGACCGACACCTTCCCCGGCGGCATCGGCGTAGCAGTGAGCGACAAGCCTGGCGGCCCGTTTCAAGATCTGCTGGGTAGGCCGCTGGTCGGTGAGTTCCACAACGGCGCGCAGCCCATCGATCCCATGGTGTACCGAGATACGGACGGAGCCATCTACCTGTACTTCGGCGGGCAGGGCCACTGCGTTGTGGCGCGGCTTTCAGCAGACCTGAAGCAGGTCATCCCCATGGCCGACGGCGGCCTGTACAAAGAGATCACGCCGGAGCACTACGTCGAAGGCCCGTTCATGATCAAGCGCAGGGGCGTGTACTACTTCATGTGGTCTGAGGGTAGCTGGGAGAACTCGACCTACGGCGTGGCGTATGCGAAAAGCGGCAGCCCCACCGGGCCGTTTGTGCGTGCGGGTAAGATCCTCAGTACAGACCCGGCAGTTGCCAACGGTCCCGGCCACCACTCGGTTGTGCAGGTCCCCGGGACTGACGATTGGTACATCGCTTACCATCGTCATCCGCTGGGAACTACTGGAGCAAACCAACGCGTGATGGCGATTGACCGCCTTGCTTTCGGTACGGACGGCAACATCGAAGTAGTGCAGATGACGCCTTCAGGCGCTCCGCAGCATCGTCTGCCTACGACCTTCATGGACACGAGCCATCGCAAAGTGCTGCGACAATGAACCGGTATGTTAATCCCATCCATTGACCTGATGAACGGCCAGATTGTGCAACTGGTCCAGGGCGAAAAGCTGAAGCTCGCCTTTGACGATTTCGAGTACTGGATCACCCGCTTTGAAAAGTATCCGCTCGTCCAACTGATCGATCTGGACGCGGCCATGCGGCAGGGCGACAACCGGTCGCTCATCCAGCAGTTCACGTCGCGGCTGACGTGCCAGGTGGGCGGCGGTCTGCGCACTGCAGACGACGGCCAAGCCATGCTGAACCTTGGCGCAAAGCGTGTCATCTACGGCTCCACCCTGTTCGGCGGCGACAACGAGGCCGATCGCAAGCGTCACCCGGTGATGAACCTCGCATTCGCAGAAACGCTCCGCAAGACCTTGGGTGAGGAGCAACTGGTCTTCTCCGTCGATACCAAGGGCGGCAAGGTTGCCGTCAAGGGATGGAAGGAGCAGGTCGACCTTACTCCTGAAGAAGCCGTCACCTGGCTCGAGAACGACTGCGCCGCGTTCCTCTACACGCACGTAGATACCGAGGGCACCATGAGCGGGTTCCCCATGGATATCGCAGGCATCCTGCGCGCCTGCACCGCAAAGCAGCTCATCGTCGCGGGCGGCATCAAGGAACAGCGCGAAGTGGACGACCTCGATGCGATGGGCGTGGACGCCGTTGCAGGCATGGCCGTATATTCAGGTGCCATGGAGGCATAGTGCGTTCTGCACCGACCTGTCTGACGCGCGTGGCATGCATGGCTCTGCTGTGCGTTGGCAGTGCGATGTTTGCCCAGGACGGACAGATCGGCCAAGCCAAAACTGCAGCGACACAGCAGGCCGGCGCGCCGCAAGCTGTGGACGCCAAACGTTCTGACCTGCCGCCGAGTTCTATCCTTGCGGAAACGCTTGCCCCGTTTGAGCAAACCCGCGCCGATATTGCGAACTGGTCTGCCATTGAGCTGGCAGCTTTTCAAAAGACCACGGCACAGGCCAAAGCAGAGTGTCGCAGGCTGGAGCAGACCCCGCATGAAGGCGAGGAGGCCCTGGCACTTGCTCGACTCTGTTCCATCGGCATGGAGTGGGATAGTACGTATTCAGCCGCCCGCTGGTACACACGCGCCGCGGCTCCGGCGGGCGAAGCCACGCACCTGGCGCTTGGCTTCGGATTGTTACTGCAGGCCGACTTGAACCTGCAGGCCGTGCAGCGCGCCATCGACAACCTTGCGGAGATGAACAGGCGCGTACCTTTTTCCGCAGATACGGATTCGGTCTTCTCCTACGTTGTGAGCGCGACCGAGGTCATGCGGCCTGACTACGGATTGCAGGCTGGATTGATGCGGCAACCTGCGCTGTTGGAGGTGGTGTCAGGAATCGCTGCGTCAACGACCGTCGCTGCGGGAGTGGCCGAGTCTGAAGCGTGGCACACCCTGATGCTGTTACATCTGGCTCATCGTGGCAGCGATGAAGCAGCCGAAACATCGCGCCTGCTGGAAGCCAAGGCAAAGCGGGCAACACCGCTGTCGACAGTCGACAGCTACGTCGCAGCGCAAGGACGCAAGCAGTACGAGTGGCTTGGCAAGCCGGCCCCGGTTTCGCGTCTGCGGAGTTCACCGGCAAGCGTTAAGAAGTCTGACCAGCACCCCGCGGTGGAACTCGTCGTGATCGAGCGTGAGAGCGCGTCGGATGTGCCTCTCCTTACGGGGACCATCGGCGAGTTGCGCAAGCGCCTCCCGAAGAATGCCACTGCGAGTTTGACCTTGATCGCGGATGTGCCCACTTCAGATAAGCAGAAGGCACCCACACCGCAGCCGAACATCGCCTACACGGATGAAGACCTGTTTGCAAAGCTTGGCTTCGGCAACGGACCGTTGTTCCTGCTGAAAGACCAGCAGGGACGCGTTACATACCTGAGTGCCGGTGCGGCGGCATGGCTGAATCCGCAGATGCAGGCGGAAACGCTTATAGAACGCGC
>JBPBPZ010000112.1:0-10056 GCA_050954525.1 Janthinobacterium lividum | reverse complement strand
ACGCGGCGTTACATCTCTTGCTGCTTGTTGGTCAACCTCTTTTGTTTGCTCTGCGATCGCCAGGCCGGAGCGAGAGCGTTCCATTTAGGTCTTATCTTCCGAGTGGCTGTATTTACGCCTCTGGTCGTCGCTTGTCTATTTTTCCTGAGAAGGCCTTTCGGTGCTCTGTTGCAATGTCTAAGCGCGACTGTTCCTCTTTTGTTCAACACAGTTTTCGTAACATTGCTTGCCCGCGTGACACCTCAGCCGTTCGCAGACCGCTATCTGCTCGGCGCAGCTGTGGGCATCATGGCCCAGACTCTGCTTGTACCGATTCCGTTTCTTTTCTCCACTGCAGCTCTGGTCGGCGCGACAGGCCTGCTCGCCATGGTGTCGTTGATGCATCTCGGGAGAGGGTTCTTTCCGCCAGTCACCCCAGATCTTGTGTTTTTTGTTAGCGGTGTCGGCGTTTGCTTCCTGTATCAAAGGTACAAGCTCGAACAAAGCACTAGAAAAGATTACTTGCTGAGCGAGTCCAAACATCTCCACATGCAGGAAGTTCTCAGCGCAAATGCTCACCTGGAGCGGCTTTCGAGCCTCGATTCGCTCACCGGTGTTTTCAATCGGCGCTACCTGGATGCAGCCTTAATCCGACTCTGGAATGTAGCCAAGGAGAATGAGCGTTGGATCGCGGTTCTTATAGTCGACATCGACCACTTCAAACGCGTCAATGACACTCACGGCCATCAACACGGTGATTTTTGCCTTGAGCACGTTGCCCAAGTTTTACAAGTAAGCATCCGTGCTGGCGTTGACACCGTCGCGCGGTACGGAGGAGAGGAATTTGTCGCGCTGCTTCCGGATGCCGATGGCAACTTGGCCGAGGAGATCGCCTCACGCATACGTCAGCAAGTAGAGGGTCTTTGTTTGTCGTCCTCTGCCAAATGCGTGGTAACGGTCAGTATCGGAATCGCGGCGCTCAGGGGTGGGCAAAGCGAATTGACACTTCCGGACTTCATCGCGACTGCAGACTCAGCCTTATATCAGGCGAAAAGGTCTGGTCGCAACCGGGTGATCAACGGCTCGCATCTTGTCGAAGGTAAGACCGCGTTTGCGCTGAGTGCGGTCTAGGAGTGGATCAGATCCGTGGGAATGGTCGGAGTTCCGGCACGTCGTCATGCTCACCAGTCGGCTCGAACTGGAAGTCGGCAGCTCACAGGATCGCTGGGAGCGCTTGTCCTAGTTAGGCTCAAAGCCCTAATAGAAACATCCAAGAGTTCTGCACTGAAATCGAGACCAGCGCTGAAGCGGATCTGGTCCTTTGTTCCTGCGTTTGCCACCGGGAAGCGCATGCCTGACACGACGCTGATCCCTAACGCACCGCTCTTAGAGCCTACCGGTACAAACCTAGTTAGATCGTCAGTCGATCCTCTCTACCGAATGATGGCCCTCGCTATGGCCGTAGAACTGCTCGCGACCCTTCTCGTCTTCGGCATCGTCCGTCGCTTTCATCTCTACTGATGCGGTGCACCGCTGGGCATGGATGCCTGGCTGTTCTTTTGGCGATGCGACGATCACTGAGTTGCAGTTCTTTCCAGACTCTATGAGGCAGTCGAGTAGGCCTGGCCCTCCAACAGCGGCAGGCTGCCTGCAGTCACATGCGGCTCACTTAGAACAATCGCGCTGCCCTGCGTCGTTGAAGTCCTGTGGCATGCCGCTTTATAGGAGGGGTTAAAACAGTGAGTCTGTCCCACTCTTGCACTCACGCCCTACAGAACGTCCATCCGAGCGCGCTGACAGAGTACATTCCGCAGGTGTTCAGCCGGCAGTGGCCGCGAGTAAAAGTACCCCTGCGCATAGCAACAACCCATAGAGCGGAGTTTCTCTGCTTGCTCGGCAGTTTCGATACCCTCAGCGACGACCTGCAGCTTAAGCGCCCGACCAAGACTGATGACAGCTTCTGCGATCGCCGCCGTACTCTCGTTGCTCTCGATGTCTGCAATGAAGGATCGATCAATCTTAAGCGAGTCGAAGGGATAACTCTTTAGGTAGCTCAAGGACGAGTAGCCGGTTCCAAAATCGTCCAGCGCGAGACTGACTCCAAGCTGTTTCATCCGCTTCAGCACTTCCAGAGCGGCCGAAGAATCGAAAATTAGAACTCCCTCTGTAACTTCGAGTTCGAGACAGGCAGCAGGTAGTGCGTGAGCAACCAGCTTACGTTCAACCATGTTGACAAGGTCACGGTCTGTAAATTGTTTGGCCGAAAGGTTCACCGCCATCGTAGTAGAAGGTTTTACGAGGCCGCTATTTCGCCATTCAACGAGCTGCCGGATTGCCTCACCTAAGATGAAGCGTCCGACTTCGATAATCAGATCACTGTCCTCCGCTAGGGGTATGAATCGATCCGGCATCAGAAGGCCGCGTTCAGGGTGATTCCATCGAATCAAAGCTTCGAAACCGATGACTTCACCTGTGTCGACCACCACCTTTGGCTGGTAATGCGCGATAAATTCCCGGGCATCTATTGCTCGCCGGAGCTCCGCTTCTAGCGTGACTTGCTGAACAACCTTTTCCCGCAATCCCTTTCCGAACACGACACTTTGAGCTTTGCCGCTGGATTTAGCCTGGTGCATCGCAAGATCGGCGTCATGGAGCAGATGTTCGGCCTTGCTGTAAGAGGCGTCAGCCATCACAATCCCGATGCTGGCGGACACGCGGATTTCTTGTGTGCCGCAGCAAACCGGTGCCTCCAATATGTGTTGAAGACAATGAGCATATGTAAGCGCGCTTTTTCGACCGGAGATGCCCTCTAAGAGGATGGCGAATTCGTCTCCTGTAAGTCTGGCAACCAGGCTTACAGGACTGCATGCCAAGGTTTGTTCGATTCTGTATGCCACTTCTGTCAGAATGCAGTTGCCAGCTCCATGTCCAAAGCTGTCGTTGAAACGCTTGAAGCCATCCAAGTCGAGAACCAAAACTGAGTAGCTCTCCTGAGATCCAGACTTGGCCCGCATGCGTGAGTCGATCGCAGTCAGAAACGATGCACGTGTGTGTACTCCCGTCACCCCATCGCGCGCTTTTCGAGCGGTGATGTCCGACACAGACCCGACTAAACGGCTTAGAGTTCCTGATGTATTTCGGAGAGCGATGCCCCTATTCTGCATCCAGCGCCAGCCGCCATCTTCGTGCCGAATACGGTATTCACTTTCGAAAACGAGTTCTCCCGTGCTGTGCATCTTCTGCATGTTCTTGCGGGCAAGCGCAGCATCATCTGGGTGTAACCGGCTGATCCAGTCTCCGATAACGCCCACATGATCCTGCTCGGGGAGCCCCACCATGGAGCGCAACCGTGCGGAATAGTACACCTCCCCTGACAGGCAATTGCAATCCCAGATCCCATCCGACGTTGACTGCGTGGCGAGCACATATCGCTCTTGCACCTCAGTCAGTTGGTTTTGAGTATTGACTAGTTGCGCAGGAAGAGAACGCTGCGTCAACTCAGTCCGTGCAAGCGCGGCCAAGCAAGAGAGAAAGCCCTCTTGTTCCGCTCCGAAGTCGCTTTTAGGTTCCTGGCCCATGACGCAAAGGCTGCCAAGGAGTTTACCTGCCGTGTCGAGTAAAGGCACACCAGCGTAAAAGCGCATGTGGGGAAAACGCGCGGCGAAAAGTTGATTTCGAAACCGTTCGTCTTCGAACGTATCGAGCACTACTACGGGGCCGTGGTCCAAGATGCCCTGAGTACAAGGACACGACTCACAACCGCCTTGGGGAGTCGCCCATGCAACCCCGGGGTCGCTTTCCTGTTGCCCCTCATGGAACACAGAAACCCGAATCTCTTGAGTTGGGAAAAGGCCCCTACCTAACCGTGTTAGGTGCTCAAGAACGACTACTGATGTTGTATCCACCAAACAGATGCCCAGAACGCTAGAACGCGTATCTAGTGATGATCGGCAACATTCACGTTTTCCAGAGCTTAAATCTTTACGAGCAAAGGCAGTGCGCTTCGTGGGTTGTTCGTCGCCTCGCTGCCGCCTCATTCACGCTCCCCGCCTGGAACACGGGCAGTGGAACTGGTCCGGGAAGATCTTTTCGATACTGTTCGCTCTGGTAGCCCCTTTTCTCGTTCCGCCTTTCAAGGCAGGAAGTGGGTTTGGTGCTGCCGAAGAGCCGGTCCTCCTGGCGTTGGACAGTTCTCTGTGTCATCGGCGCATTGCTCTCCGACGGGATTCTGAATTACATCTACCGCACGCACCAAGCGCCGGATATTGAGACGATTGCCTATCAGCTGACCATGCCTGGTCTCAGTGAAGATCTCACGTATCGCGGTATCGGCTTTGCTCTTCTGCAGCGTGCATTCGCCCATGCTCGCGGATGGTGGGCGAAAGCGGCACCTGCGCTCATTCCCTCCATCATCTTCGGTCTCCTGCATATCTACTCGCCGAAGAACGGACTCTCACACCTGGAGTGGGGTGGGCTTGTATTCTCACTGCCTCTTGGTCTTTGGTTTGCCTGGAGCCGTCTCCAAACCGGGAGTCTGCTGGGTCCCATCCTTGCCCACAATGTCGCGAACACAGCAGGGAAATCTGATCCGGGGAGTGCGCTAGTAACGATGGACGCAAGATCGGGGAACTGCGGCTGTAAGCGACTTGCTGATCGGCGGGATCGATAGAACGGCTTAGACTTGGTCTATGGAAACCTTCGATGTAGTTGATTTGGTGGGCAAACGGGTCAAGGTGCAATTCTCTGGTTCCGGCGAGCAGGATGGCGTTATTGAAGGCGTGAACTTTGTACATCCCGGCGATAACAAAGAAGAAATTGTCAACTTCACAAGATTTGCTGTTCGTCTGGATAGCGGCGACTCCCTTGAGGTGGCGGGTCAGCATTTCTCCTGGATAGAACCTTCTGCGGTATACCCGTAGCGCGGGAGAGCAGGAGGCACGCTGCTGATCTGCTCCTCGTTCCACGACATTGCTTCTTGTCAGTGGTGACGTGTGTTTGTGTCAACACATGCGGGAATATGACCGCGGGATTTTACTTGTAGGGGGCTAGCAAAAATCCACCGTCAGGCAGCGTCTCCGCCCACTTGTTGCCCTTGTATGTGGGATCAGCTTCGTTGAACTTGGGGAAGGGCTGGTCATCAGCGTAGATTCGACCATTTTTGATCAAAAGAGTCTTGATCAGTTCTTTGTCCCCACTATCGGGAAAATAGGAAGCGATTAAAGTCTTCTGCTTTAGAACCTCTACCGGATCGCTCCAGAAGAAGATCACGAGATTATGGATGGTGAAGAAACTACTGATTGGTTGTGTTGCCACACCGTGCTGCAGTTGGAGCGTTTGTCTGATGGGAGCCGAGGGTAGCAAGATGAAAATCACGACTGTGCCCTGTCCATCTGCGTTCTTCGGTATCACCGCATAGTTTTTCAAAATCAGGGTAGCGCCTTTTAAGGCAACGGTGTTAGCGTCACCGGGAGGA
The DNA here is from genome assembly GCA_050954525.1 of Janthinobacterium lividum. Classification (GTDB taxonomy): domain Bacteria; phylum Acidobacteriota; class Terriglobia; order Terriglobales; family Acidobacteriaceae; genus Terriglobus. The sequence continues at coordinate 4,604 of JBPBPZ010000112.1, read as the reverse complement.
AAGTCAAAAAACGCGTTCACTCTCGAACTGAATATCTTCTTTGCGAACTCCTCCGAACTGGACAACAGCTTTTTCTGTTCGGCAAGCCCCTTGGTGGTCTGATCGAGACTTGATCGTAAAGACGTGATCTCAGGTTGAAGCTTGTTCGCGTTCGCGAGTGCAGCTTGTGATGCAACAGTGCTCTGGCGGACGGCCGCTGCTTCCTGATTCAGCTCGTTCTTGGTCCTTGTGGCGGTGGCGTTCAGGTCGTTTGAGACTTTGGCAGCATTCCGGCTTGCTTCCTGGCTGCCGACGAGCGCGCTTGCGGCGGCAACCTGCATGCCTTTTAGCGTTGCTGTGGATGTGCCTCTTATCTCGGCCCGTGCGGCGTCTGCGCTCTGGCTGACGGTGGTCTTTGCCGTAGACACTACCGTGCTTAGGTCATGAAGACGCCATGCAAAAACGGCTGAGACAATCGCCAGCAAGACGCCCGCACCTGTGGCGAGCAGCTTCATCCAGCCTAGTGCCTTCTCGAAAACACTAATTGCGCTTTCTGTTTCGAGGACGTTGCGGTCTTTAATCGCAGTCTGTAGTTCGGCCTGAACGCGATGCGCGATGAACGCGGACATCAGGAGAGCGTTGCCGCAAGAGCCGCAGAAGCTCTGCTCCGGTGCATTTTCGGCGCCGCACTGGAAGCATCTCTGTTGCATACATAAACGATACAAGGGAAGCGATCAGCCGGGTGCTCCGCTGCCGAGCGAAATCGCTTGGAGTCAGTCTTCGCACAGTACGACACCGACCAGCGATCTCCGCGTGAATCACCTCAGCATCTAATGTGATCGGGTTTTACTACTGACAGTAATGGGACTTTGCGGTACCACTTAGGCTGGCTGGTTATGTACGAGGCGCGACGAGACTCACCGTTATCTCAGCCTGATGAGCAGAACGTTTTCGGTTCATCTGTCACATTCCGTCGACGAAGACTTGGTAGGCGTAGGTGCCGGGAGCAAGATCGACTTCTCCGATCCACTCGCCGCCACGTCTTTGTAGCAGAAGGGCGTCCTTGCTCAAGTTGTCAAAGCTGGCAGCGATGGCAACGTGCTCTGAATTGGACGAAGACGCGGATGCGGAGGCGAATGACGCCAGTCTTTTGGCGAAGAGGCTCCGCCCTTGCGGCCATGTTCTGGTGATCCGCAATTAGCAGTACGGTTCGGTCGCCGTGGGTCTGGTCGGTGTTGCCGAAGCGGCAATTTTTTCATCAAGGAAGCGTAGGCCGATTTTGCGATCGCCTTAATTCACCATCATGCAGTCGTAGCGTTCCAAGGGCGACTAGGCGGTTGCCGACCCAACGGACACACGTATAACCTCGATGTCCATCAGGAGCTTTCGCGGGCCGACAGGACACTCAACGAAGCCTAGATCTTTGTAGTATGCTGCCATCTTGTCGTTGATAGCGTCGACCACGATAGCCCGAAGGCCCGCGATCTCCGCAGCAGCAAGAGTCTTTAGAAGAGCCTCTTTCAGCAGGCCCTTTCCTATTCCTTTGTTCTGCTCGTGCTTATCTACTGCCCACCTCGCCAGAATCATAATGGGGATTGGGAAGTTCTTGGGCATAGCCTCCGCGACGGCAGAAGGAGTGTCTTCTGGGCCGATGGACCCGAACACGAGGGTCATATACCCCAAAACCTCTTGGTCTCGGTGGACGACGTAGGTCTGGCTAGACTCAGCTAGCTGGTTAATCAAGGCGTGCTTACGAAGAAAGTGATCGAGCGAGTTTTCACCGCAGCGGAATTTCTTAAGCTGGTGTTGCGCGGTCAATTTTTCGACCGGCGAGACGACAAGCGGAGTGCTCATTTGGTGTCCTTGTTTTGTTTCGAGCTCACCTTCAGCTGGTGTTGATTAAGGTCGGCATACAGATCATTGATTTCAAAGAGGTCGGCATCCTTGATTTCGCCGGTCTTTACAAGGTGTGCAATTGCTATACGAGGGTCATGGATCAAGTAGAAGGTTCTATTCGCGCTTGTTCGGACGGAAATGAACTTTTTCTCCATCAGGCTCTCAATGTGTGGCAGAAGGTTCTTCTTGCTTGTCAAACCAAGCTCATGAATGATTTCCTCGGTTGCTGGATAGCAGATTCCATACCGGCTAGCCCGGAGGTGGAGGTAAACCAAGACACGTAACTCTGGCGAACTGAGAAAACGGATTACCTTCCGCATGATGATGGGAAGGGGCACGAACCCCTTCTCGCTGGTTTTGAAGACCAGGCCATCTGCATCCGGAAAAAGTTCATTCCGATATCTCATGTCACGAGGCAGCCTGGGAGAAGGCGAAGAGGGAGGAACAAAAATCGCCGGAATTGCGCCTGCAGGGAGAGGAGGCACAAAAGGAGCGGTTACAGCAGCTGGAGGGGGAGGTGGGACAGAAGGAGTCGGAATCGCAGCCGGAACTGCGAGATTATTTGCGAACGGGCTTTTTTCGATCTCAGCCATCATCAGTCTCCAGAATTATGCGCAAACCTTGATTCTAATTGGGTGATTAGCCGGAGCTCGGAATACACAATAGCTTAAGGTCAGTCAATACAAATCAATATATCAATACAGTCAATAGACTAAAGTCCTCAAGCCGTGCTAAACATTGGACTTACGAACTACAAAGAGACATTTGTGGACGCCAGATCGTTGATGCCTGGATGAGATCATCCAGGCATGTTTGGTTAAACCACGCTAACCTCTTGATTCCGGAACATTTGTCATACACTGTACGTACGAGGTAGAGCCGCAATGGCAACGACGATGCGTGAGCCAAAGTCACAGCGAATAAATTTCAGAATTTCAGCCGCCCAGGAGACATTGCTACGGCGGGGAGCAACCGCTAAGGGGCAATCCATGACGGAGTTCATCGTTGAAAGTGCTTGTACGATCGCAGAGTGCGAGCTTGCTGAAGAAAGAGACTTTAGATTGCCTCCTGACCAATGGAAGGTGTTTCTGGCAATTCTCGATCAACCTGCAGTTGCTCATCCTGCCCTGCGCCGCTTGCTCACCGAGCCAAGTGCTATCGAGAGAGCAAGCCAGCGGCCATAGAAGGTGCATGCTGTCTCGGAAAAGTGCAACTGGCATTGCACCTTCCTTCACGTTCCCTTACGTGTGTCGCGGTATTTAGCTTTATCAATCGCTACTTGGCCCCTAAGATCTCGAACCAAACACTAAGGCGTTTTCACGAGTGCTCGGGGCGTGAACGGTGAGTCACATCCTTGATGCACCGTTCTTCGCTTTCTAGATGCAGGGATCCATCTAGGCGGACAGATACCGATTGCTTCAGTTCTCCATTGCGCCTCAATGTCTCTGGATGCCGTATGCTGGCGCGAGACCCCAGCTGAACTCGTTGAGCCCAAATGACATCTGCAACCGAGCTGCTTACTAGGCCTGAGCTGAAGAAATTTGATGTTTGTCCTGTCGAATGCCCCCGTGTCCGTACACGCGTGTCATCTTTAGCTCAATATTTTGGGGTGATAAGCGGAACCATAAGCGGTGAGGATTCATTCTGGTTTAGAGGCCACGCAGATGTTCGGTGGAGCTTGACGCCGTCTGCTCTACGCTTTCCCCAACGTGAAACGAGAACGAAGGCGTTGCACTTGATGGAAGAGTTTAAGCGCATTGCAGACATGAAACTCTTGAGGCCCCCAGCCGTAGAGCAGGAGCTCATGTGGGCGCAGCTTGCGCAACACTACGGGTTGCCAACCCGGTTATTGGATTGGAGGGCTCCGTTGCATTAACTCTGAATTGTGTCGGTTTGCCGCTACGATCGTTTCATGTTCAAGCGTCGTCGCTTCCCGGTAGAGATCATCCTTCTTTGCGTTCGTTGGTACTGCAAGTACGGGATCAGCTACCGGGATCTGGCCGAGATGATGCAAGAGCGGGGTGTCGAAGTGGACCCGACCACGATCATGCGCTGGATCCATCGCTACGCGCCTGAGCTCGAGAAGCGAGCGCGGCGATTTCAAGGATACGGTTCAAATTCCTGGCGCGTCGACGAGACGTATATCAAGGTGGGTGGTCGATGGAAGTATCTGTTCCGGGCTGTCGACAAGCATGGAGTGCTCATCGACTTCATGCTCCTGGAGCGTCGAAACACACGTGCGGCGCACCGTTTCCTCAGTAAAGCCCTGACAACCATGCGGGACTGGCCTGCTTCCTCCATCACCACGGATAAGCTTCGCTCCTACCCAGAGGCGATCGAACGGCTCAAACGTGAAGGCAAGCTCTCCAAAAGCGCAAAGCATCGAACATCGAAGTACCTGAACAACATCATCGAAGCGGACCACGGTGCGCTCAAGCAGGTCATCCGTCCGACACGAGGTTTCCAGACCATGAAGTCTGCCATCGCCACGATCAAGGGCTTCGAGATCATGCGCATGATCCGACGTGGTCACTGCCTTACCTGCAAGCGCGGCGCAAACAACGAAGTACGCTTCGTGGACTCACTGTTCGGCATCGCCGCGTAACGTCAGAACGATCACGCAAACCAAACTCCGCCTTCCGCAAGTTAACGCAACAGAGCCCTAAAGAGCGCTTACAACCCACGAGACAGCACCTTTCTTATCGGACGTAAGTTATCTATTGCAAACA
>JBPBPZ010000118.1:0-10066 GCA_050954525.1 Janthinobacterium lividum | reverse complement strand
CGTCCGCTGCATCGGGGGTCAGTTCCGCACCCGCGTGGTGGACCATGCCCATCATCACTTCGCTGTCGACCAGGTTCTTTGGGCAGCCCAGCGAAACAAAGCCGATGCGCGGCCGCGAGACCCCGGCGGGTTCTGCCGGTGTGCTGCTTTTCAGATCGTCGATGATTTCCGCTGTCGCCACTCTCTCTAGTCTACCGTGTGCGGCGATGGTAAGATCATCGAGTGCCGGGTCCTACGCGACCTACTCTTGCAAACCCCGCCAGGTCCGGAAGGAAGCAACGGTAGCGAGCTCTTGGGTGTGCAGTGGGTCACCCGGCGCTTATCCCCCAAACCATCTTGAATCTTCCGTTTCCGCGCCAACACGCTGAACGCGTTCTCCTTTGCACGACGGCTGCATGCCGATGCGCGCGCAGGCGGTATGCTCTTGAATGACACTGGAGCGTCTGTTCATGGCGTGGAGGGAAGTACGTTGAGTTTGCAGTTGAAGCCGCGTGTCGCGGTCCGCGCCAAAATCTCCTCGGTAGGCAGCTATGTTCCGCCGCGTGTTCTGACCAATAAAGACCTGGAAAGCATGGTCGACACGACTGACCAGTGGATTCTGGAACGGACCGGCATACGCGAACGCCATATCGTCGATCCCGGCATGGCAACCAGCGATCTGGCTACAGAAGCGGCTCGCGTCTGCCTGCAGCGACGTGGCATCGACGCCAGCGAGATCGACTGCATCATTGTGGGGACGGTCACGCCTGACATGCTATTTCCCGCCACGGCCTGCCTGGTGCAGACCAAGCTGGGCGCGACCAAGGCCTGGGGTTTTGACCTGTCCGCCGCATGTTCTGCCTTCACGTATTCCTTGCAGGTGGGCGCCAAACTGGTGGAAAGTGGCGCACATAAACGCGTCTTGGTCATCGGCGGCGACACCATGAGCTCCATCGTGGACTATACCGACCGTTCTACCTGCATCCTGTTCGGCGATGGCGCGGGATGCGTCCTGCTGGAACCCTGCGAAGAGGGTGAGGTAGGCCTGGTCGACTTCTGGCACGAGGTGGATGGTTCAGGCGGATCTGCCCTGTGCATGCCTGCGGGCGGCAGTCTTCACCCTTCGAGCGTGGACACAGTGACCGGGCGTGAGCACTACATCAAACAGGACGGTCAAACGGTGTACAAGTTTGCCGTTCGCAAGATGATGGAAGCCAGCGAAAACGTGCTTCATCGCAACGAAATCACAGGTGAGGATCTTGCCTGCTTTATTCCGCACCAGGCGAACAAGCGCATCATCCTGGCGACTGCTGACCGCTTAGGCCTGTCAGAGGAGAAAGTGGTCATCAACATCGACCGGTACGGTAACACCACCGGCGGCACCATTCCTTTGGCCATGGACACCGCCCTGCAAGAGGGCAGGCTGAAGAAGGGTGACCTCGTGCTGCTGGCAAGTGTGGGCGCTGGCTTTACCGTGGGTGCAACGCTGCTGCGCTGGGAATTCTAAGAATCGCGATGCGGTACAGCAGCACGAATTCTTTTCAGTAGGTGGTTGAGCCATCTTGTGCGACTCTGCGTGTACTCGACAGATCGCATAGAAGGCTGCACATGGCGCACGACCCGCTCTGGATCCGGCTTCTCCTCTTTGCACACGTTGCCGCTGGCACGGGCGGCCTGGTGCTTGCACCTGTGGCACTTGCCACTGCCAAAGGCGGCAAGCAGCACAAACGATGGGGCATGGTGTACCTGTGGTGCATGGGCGTTGTTGCCGGCACCGCCATTCCCATGGCTATCTTCCGGCCCGTGCTGTTCCTGGCCATGGTGGCCGTTTTCAGCTTTTACGCGGCTTACTCCGGCTACCGTGTGCTCAAGCTGAAGGATCTGCCGCGTGGGGGCAAGGCCAGGGTCATCGACTGGACCGCGGGCATCGTGACGTTTGGTAACAGCCTTGCGCTTGCCCTGCTTGGCTGGTTTCGCCCGGACCTGATGCGGATGCCCAGGATGGTACCGGTAGTTTTTGGCCTGCTCGGCATGCGTCTGGCGTATGTGGAATTGAAGAGCTTCGTCCGCAAGCCCACGGAAAAAATGTTCTGGTGGTTCACGCACCTGGGTAATTTCATCGGCAGCTACATCGCCATGTGGTCGGCCTTCAGCGTGGTGACGCTGACGCAGGTCTTTGGCAAGGAATGGTACGTCTGGTTATGGCCGACTATTGTCGGTGTCCCTGCCATCGTCGTCACTTCGGCTTATTACGCCCGCAAGTTCGCTCCGAAACAACGACTGGCAACTGCGGCTTAAGCGGCTGCACCGGCCGGCTGGCTTTTGCCCACCCTGTGCGAGCGTAACTTCATGATGGCGTACACAACGCCGAATGCGACTGAGCCCCATACCAGGACGATCAGGATCCATCCGTACCGGTCGGCAAAGCGCAGGTAGACCGGCATGATCTGCCGTCCGTAGCGCACACCCAACCAGGCGAAACACGCGTGCCGGATGAAGCGGCTGACCGTGAAACTGGCGTAGTAGCGCGTCTTCGGCATCTTGAGCGCGCCCGCTGCGATCAGGAAGGGCATCAGCGGCGCAGGCGGCGGCAGAAGTGCCGGAAGCGCGACGGAAAGCAGTGCATGCTCCTCCGCCCAGTGCTTGATGCGGTCGCGGAACCGCGCTGGAACGTACTTGTCGATCAGCGGCAGACCGCCCGTGACACCGGTCTGGTAACTGACAGCCGCACCTACAACCGACCCCAGCGTGGCCACCAGCGTGACCAGAAACCAACCGTGCCGCTGCGCCGCCAGCAGGACTACAAGCAGGTCGCTCGACCCCGGAATGGGCAGCGGTATGGGCGAGGAATCAATGGCGGAAATAAAGAACAGACCCAGCAAGCCCAGCTTGAAAAAGTAACGAACGACGGAACGTCCCGTGGAGGACGTGTGTGTACCCGAGGCATCCGGCGTGGTCTGGGCAGAAGCCTGTTGAAGCATGGAAACAAGCATGAGTAGTTCTTCAGACGCGGCTACCCGCCTCGAAGTCGCTAACCCTGGGATGGTTAGACCACATTGGCAGGTCTGGCTACAAAAGCTGCAGGCTGTACTCCGGCAACACGCCGCTGGCGGTTGTCAGCTGGTAGAAGCGCTCAATCGCCTGCAGGCACATGGTATCCAGCGTGTAGTGGATGTTCTGCGTCAGGTAGGTGCGAATCGTTGCTTCCGACAGCGGCAGACGTGGCAGCCACTCATCCACGAGATCGTCTGTGTGGCGCAGACCTGCATCGCGCGATGCCGCCAGGTCCGCCGAGAGGTCAGCGGCGGATATGCCGCAACGTTCCAGCGCTGCTGGCCTCACTGCCCACACCGCCGCCACCCAAGGCAGGCCGGTATGTTGCCGCCAAAGGGAAGCGACGTCAATCCATGTGCAATCGGCAAAGCGGCTCATGGTGTCCCGATCTTCCAGCGCCAGCAGCGCAGGATCGCCGATCAGCAGGGCCGCATCGTGGATCTGCAGCATGGCTTCGAGGTCGGCAGGATGCTGCTTGAACTCGGGCCTGTTGCCATAGAACTGCTGCAACAGGATCTGCACATACGCAACTGACGACCGGGATGCTGTGTCTGCCGCAACTGTCTGGACACTCGCCAGCGTGACGCCAGGACGCAGCACCAGTTGGATGGAACGCACCGCCTGCAGTGATGCAATGGTGCAGCCGGGAACCGCCTTCGCGTCTGGAAGCCCAGGCAGCGCGGCGATGGGAACCAGCCCCAGATCGGCTTCGCCGCTGGCCAGTTGCGCTGCGCATAGCGAGGGCAGGGTGTAGCGAACGTCGTACCGCGTGCGAAGCTCTGCCGCCGCCGGTTCATGCTCGAAGTTCCAAAGCAGTGGCGCCGGGTTCAGGAAGCTGATTGCCGCCACCCGCAGGCGATCCGGATTGTGCGAAGGCAAACTCAACTCATATTGGATGTACACGGTGTGGTCGCGGGTGCGGGCTGCCCATAGTCGCGGCCGCTGCCGGTGGTTCATCCTGATAACAGACTGTTTCCTCAAGTGTGTTGTATAACCAACGCACCGGAGACACAGTTTGGCTACAGCGGCGGACGGCAGGCACCAGCAACCAGGTTCAGCAGATACGACGGCCGAAGATCGGCTCGCATGGATGGCGCTGATCCTGACGCCGCAGATGGGGGCCACGCGCACCCTGCGGGCCATGTCGAAGCTGTCTGCTCCGTCGCAGATCTTCAGCGCGCCCTTGACGGAGCTTGAGGGCATCAACATGCCTGCTGTGTCCGCGCGCTTTGTGTTTGAGGGCCGTGCACGTGCAGCTGCAGAAGCAGAACTGCAGCGCCTGGAGGAACAAAACGCCGGATTCCTGACCCATGATTGCCCAGACTACCCGGAACGTCTTCGGGAGATTTATGACCCACCGGCGGTCCTTTGGTACCGCGGCGATACGTCGCTGCTTGCCCTGCCCGGGATCGCCGTGGTGGGTACACGCCATCCCTCGCCCTATGGTTCGGGCATGGCACAAATGCTGTCGCGTGAGCTTGCGATGCGAGGTCTCACCATTCTGAGCGGCATGGCGCGCGGCGTAGACACGGAAGCCCACAAGGGTGCGCTGGAGGCTAAAGGCAAGACAGTCGCCGTCTGGGGAACGGGCGTCGACGTGATCTATCCCAAGGAAAACAAGCGGCTTGCAGAGCAGATCCTGATGGGCGGCGGTTGCATCCTGAGTGAGTTTCCGCTGGGCACCTTTCCCGCACCGCAGAACTTTCCAGTGCGTAATCGTGTGCTGAGCGGGATGAGCGTGGGCGTCCTGGTAGTCGAGGCTGCAGAGCACAGCGGCACGCGCATTACCGCTCGTTGCGCCATGGAGCAAAATCGTGATGTGTACGCCGTTCCCGGCAATGTGACCAATAAAGGGTCATGGACACCCAACACGCTCATCAAGCAGGGAGCCAAACTGACCGCCACGTGGGAGGATGTTTGGGAGGATCTTCCAAGCCAGGTGCGTCTGGAGTTGGAGACCCGGCTGGAAGCTGCACGTGAATCCGGCGGTGCCGTAAGCGCATCCTTGTTTGCCGAGAGCAATTTACCGCCCGTGGAGCGGCTTGTGTTCGATCAGCTGCGACAGGACGAGTCCCTGCAGCTGGACGATCTGATCGAACGCCTGGACGGCCAGCTGCAATCGCCGGAGATCTTTACGGCACTATTTGAGCTGGAACTTGCAGGTCGCATCCGCCAGATGCCCGGCAAAAACTACGTGCGAACCTTTTAGCGGCGCTTCTGAAGAAAGTAAAGGTTGTAGACCTTTCCGAATTGGGAGGGTCGAAACAGCGCCGGGCGTAAAAAGTGACGCGCCGAGCGAACTCGTGTTAGGTTCCTACCGAGACAACGTGAAGAAAAGGCTGAGCAGGCCGAGCCGGTGACTGACCGGCACCATCGCCAGGCGGAACCGGGCGTGAGCTGGACTAAGACCAGCAGAACAGGTCGATGCAATGAGTAAGAACCTCGTGATCGTGGAGTCGCCTGCAAAGGCAAAGACGATCGGCAAATATCTCGGCAGTGACTACATGGTGGAGGCCTCGATTGGTCACATCATGGACCTGCCAAAGAACGACATCGGCGTGGAGCTGAAGAAGCGTACCTTTCAGCCGAACCTGATCATCTCCCCGGGCAAGGAAAAGCTCGTAGACCGGCTGAAAAAGCTGGCCAGCAAGGCCGACGCCGTGTACCTGGCGCCCGATCCTGATCGCGAGGGCGAAGCCATTGCGGCGCACCTCCAGATGCAGTTGCAGCCCTCCATCAAGGGCAACACCACCATTCAGCGTGTGACCTTCAACGAGATCACCAAGACCGCTGTTGTAGACGCCTTTAAACGCGCCCGCGGCGTCGATCAGAACCTGATGTTCGCGCAGCAGACCCGGCGTGTTCTGGACCGCCTGGTGGGCTACGAGATCTCGCCCCTGCTGTGGGACAAGGTGCGCCGCGGCTTGTCCGCTGGCCGAGTGCAGACGGTCGCGCTCCGGCTCATTGTCGACCGCGAGAACGAAATCAAGGCCTTCAACCCAGTAGAGTACTGGCCTGTTGACGCGAAACTGCAGCCGAAGGGCAAGCAGGAGTTCCTGGCCCGGCTGTACGCGATCAATGGTGAACGCACCGCGGTCAACACGGTCGGAGCACCTGCTCTGCCGGACGGAGCGACTGCCGAACAGGTGAAGGCGCAGATGGAAAAGGCGGCCTGGAAGGTCAGCTCGGTTGAGGCGAAGGAGCGCAGGCGCAATGCACCTGCTCCTTTTTCGACCTCACGTCTGCAACAGGACGCGTCGAACCGCCTCGGCTTCAACGTAAAACGGACCATGGGCGTGGCCCAGCGGCTGTATGAGGGCGTTGAGCTTGGCACGGACGGCACGGTCGGCCTGATCACCTACATGCGTACCGACTCCACCCGCGTTTCGCCGCAGGCCATCGCCGACGCACGCGAGTACATCGGTTCGCTTGGCGCAGCCTACCTGCCAGGCAAACCGAACAGTTTTGCAGGCAAGAAGGACGCACAGGACGCCCACGAGGCGATCCGTCCAACGTCTGTCTCATATACGCCGGAGAAGATTCGCCGCTACCTTTCGGACGAGCAGTTTCGGTTGTACGACCTGATCTGGCGTCGCTTTGTTGCCAGCCAAATGACTCCTGCGGTGTACGACCAGACCACGGTCGAAATCGAGGGTCGCGCCGACAAGGCCTACCAAGTCCGCGTCTCGGGTTCCGTGCTGAAGTTCGACGGATTCTTAAAGATTGCCGATCCAAGGCTGGGCAAGGCAGCCGCTGCAGCAGTGGCAAAACCGAAGTCCGAGTCGGCAGACGGCGAAGATGAAGGCGCGGACACCTCGCTGCCTGCCATGAAGCAGGGCGAGGAGTTAAACCTGCTCGAGGTGTTGACGGAGCAGAAGTTTACCGAGCCACCTCCACGTTTCAATGAGGCTTCGCTGGTCAAGGAACTCGAGGAGCGCGGCATCGGTCGGCCTTCGACTTACGCCTCCATCATCAACACCATCCAGGACCGCGACTACGTCAAGAAGCTGGCGCGCAAGTTCGTTCCCACCGAGATCGGCATGGTGGTGACCACCCTGCTGGTGAAGAACTTCCCCTATATCTTCGACATGGCCTACACCCGGAAACTCGAAGAAGAGCTGGACGAGGTCGAGGGCGGCAAGAAGACTTGGACGAACCTGCTGGGCGGCTTTTACGACCACCTGACCGACGAGATCAAGGTTGCCGAAAAATCCATGGAGGAGATCAAGCGCTGGGAGAAGCCGACCGAAGAACTGTGCGAGAAGTGCGGTTCGCCGCTGATCCTCAAATGGGGCAAGTTCGGCTCGTTCTACTCTTGCTCGACCTTTACCAAGGCCAAGCCCAAGACAATCGCCGTCTCGGCCTGGAAGAAGGACGCGAAGGCCACGCACACGCGTGTTACCGAGGCCTTTGATTATCCGTTTGTGGTCAAGGGCATGGTCGAAGACGCAGAAGCCAGCAGCGAAGTCGTTCATGACGACAAGGAACTGACCGCCGCCCTGAAGCTGGCGGGCACGCGTGGCAAAAGCATCCGCATCGAGCCGGAAAGCTGCGACTTTACCAAGGAGAACTTCGCCGACAAGCCCGATCTGGCCGCCATGGAGGCCGGTGACACCGAGGAAGAGGAGTTCTGCGAGAACTGCGGCAAGCAGATGGTGCTGAAAAATGGACCATGGGGCCCGTTCATGAGCTGCCCGGACTACACAGCCGACCCGCCTTGCAAGACTGTTCGACGGCTCAACCAGAAGGTGCAGTCCAAACCACCAGAGCCGACCGGCGAACCCTGCCCGGAGTGCGGCATGGAACTGGTCAAGCGCAACGGCAGTTATGGCGAGTTCATCTCCTGTTCCGGCTACCCCAAGTGCAAATACATCAAGCAGGAGTTGCTGGATGTGCCCTGCCCGAAGTGCAGCAGCAAGATTGCAGTACGCAAGGCAAAGATCGGTAATACGTTCTACGGCTGCACCAATTACCCGAAGTGCGACTTCAGCAGCAATTTGAAGCTGATCGGAAAGCCCTGCCCCAAGGGAAACAGCACCTACCTGCTGGAAGCGCCGAACAAGGAAGATGGGACTGTCCACGAGGTATGCCCGCACAACCATGACGCCCTGCCGAAACGGCGTCCAAAGCGTGGTGCCGCACCGCAGGTCGAAGCTGCGGACACCATTACGTGCAGCTATGACGTTTCCACCGGCAGACCTGTTCCGCCCAAGGAGGAAGCCGCCGTGCCGGTGCTGCAACGGCCGGATCCCGAAAAGACCCGCCCGGTCATTGCAAACGTGGCCTAACGGCAAAACCGGTACAAATACTTCAACATTGCCGCATCCGTTTGGATGCGGCTTGGCTCTAAAGGTGCGGACTGTTACAAAGGTGGAGCAGGCGCACAGCGCTTGGTTAAAGTTTCACCTGATCTTTGGAAAGAGTGAGCACGAAGATGGCTAAGGCAATGTGGAATGGGCAGACGGTCGCCGAAAGCGAGAGCTTTCAAACCGTAGAAGGCAACATTTACTTCCCCGAGGAAAGTGTCAAACGGGAGTTTTTACGGCCCAGCTCCACCACGTCGTCCTGCCCGTGGAAGGGCCAGGCTCGCTACTTTACGCTGTTCGTTGACGGCCAGGAGAACCCGGATGCGGCCTGGTACTATCCGGATCCAAAGCCTGCAGCTCGGCAGGTGAAGCATCACATTGCCTTCTGGCGCGGTGTCGAAGTCACAAAGTAGATTTTTGGCGTTATGGCAAGTGCAAGTGTTGTAGCCGCTCGGTAAGCTTCGGCGGCAGCGTGACGGCATGCCGGGAAATTAAGAGCCAGAATACGCCTGTCGCAAGTGTGAGTACGGCCAATATCATCAGCACCACACCCAGCCAGCGCAGCCGCCGCCGCGGGCTGGCGACTTTGCGGTTTCTTTTGACTGCCTCTGCAAACTCGACCCAGTCGTCATCTCTTTGCTCTGTATTCAGGCCGCTGGCACGTACCGCGTCTAAGAAGCCCCGAACGGTGTCGTCCATATCAAGGCCGCAGCACTGTGCGTAAGAACGCACGATGCCCCGGCTGAATACGCCGCCTGGCAACTCGGTAAAACGTTCTTCTTCAAGCGCGGAAAGGTGCCGGAGCGAAACGCGTGTGGATATCGCCACGTCATCCAGCGAAATGCCACGGCGTTCGCGATGTACCTTCAGCCCCTCTCCAAAACGCATGCGTTCGTTCGCCCGTTTACCTGAAATTTTGAAGTCGGAAGCCTGGCTTCCGTCGAACCATGCGGCTTCTACTAAGCGCATGCTAATACTGTCCACACAACCCAGTCCAAACAGCTATTGTTCTGGATACGGATGCAGGTGAGGTGAACGTGGTCCAGCCAGAGGAGAAGATCTTCACAAGAGACGCTTCCACTGCGAGGTTTGGATGGTTCGCGATGTGCATGGCGGACGCCGCAGCGCATTTCTCGACCAGACAGGACGAACTTCTGTGACCGGCGCAATTGATTCCGCACACAATCCACCACAAGGCCTCGAGCAGGCGGCACTTGTTGAGACGATTGGTTACTGCATAGCCGATTCACCGCTCGGGAGAATGCTTGTAGCGACTACTGCAAAGGGCGTCTGCAGCATCGCGTTTGCCGATGCAGACGGGGAACTTCTGCAGGAACTGCGGGAGCGGTTTGCTGACGCCACCCTTTTGGAAGATCCATCTGCTACGGGCATGCATGTGCAGGCTGTGCTGGCCAGCCTTTTGCAACCTGCAGCGGCCCCGCATGTACCGCTCGATGTCCGTGCCTCGCCGTTTCAACAGAGGGTCTGGCAGGCTCTGCAGGCAATTCCCCGGGGCGAAACCAGGACCTACACGCAGGTCGCGGCGGGGCTTGGTCAACCATCGGCAGTGCGTGCCGTTGCCCGCGCCTGCGCCTGCAATCCGGTGGCGCTGGTCATACCCTGTCATAGGGTGCTGGGTGCGGGTGGAACGCTTACCGGCTATCGCTGGGGACTGGATCGCAAGCGCCGGTTGCTGGCATTAGAGCAGCAACAGGGCTCACTGATCT
>JBPBPZ010000093.1:0-10079 GCA_050954525.1 Janthinobacterium lividum | reverse complement strand
CGGCTGCTGCACTCGGCACAGATGTTGCAACGCTGACACGCGGCTTCGACACGGTGAACTTCTGCCTGTCCAAGGGGCTTTGCGCACCGGTGGGATCGTTGCTGGTCGGATCTGCCGAATCGATCCGTCGCGCGCGTCCGCTGCGCAAAGCAATGGGCGGCGGCATGCGCCAGGCCGGGATACTTGCGGCTGCGGGACTGATCGCGTTGGAGCAGATGCCGGCTCGGCTGCACGAGGATCATGCGAACGCAAAGCTGCTTGCAGCATCGCTAAGCAAAGTCGAAGGTCTCCACATCGATCCGGACGCAGTGGAGACAAACATCGTCATCCTCACCACGGACATGGATGCCGCCGCGCTTGTCGCAGGCATCAAGAGCGGAGGCGTAGTCGCCAGCGCGATTGGCCCGCACAGCGTTCGGCTGGTGACCCATCGCGACGTAGACACCGCGGATTGCATGCGTGCGGCTGAGGTGGTTGCGGGTGTCGCAGCTGGCATGGTTGCCGGTGCCTAACTACTGTTAGTGGTCATCGGTACCTCCAAGGCTTGTTGGAATAGCGCTTTTGCGAGAACCTCGAGGCTTGTCATCCTGAGCGAAGCGCAGCGGAGTCGAAGGAGCTGCTGTTTTCCCGAAGCAGCACCGCAGCACGGAAGGAAAGCAGATCCTTCGACCACGCACTGCGTGCTTCGCTCAGGATGACGACGTAAGATACACGTTCCTCACTGAAGATCCCTCAGGCTTTGCCGTGCGAGTTTCCGCCCAGGGATTCGCGCGCGCTCATTTGTTGCGAAACGTCTCGGATGCTTCGCTACGGTCAGGATGACGGGTTCTTAGGTAGACTGATGACTTGCCCACCCATTGCAGATGCTTTGCGGACGTACGCTGAGCGCTGCACCGAACCACGCCAAACCGTAATGGAATGCTTTGGGAAGCGCGGTGTAACTCCGCCACTGCCCCGCAACTGTAAGCGTGTTCTCCTTTGACAAGGGAATAGCTGCTGTCTCTGAAGGTGAGCGTCACTGCGCAAGCGGGAAGGCGTTCCATGCAGGTAGAGACGCAGCGAAGCACGTGAAGTCAGGAGACCGATTCCACTACCGGCACAGAGCCACGCCCCGAGGGGGAGCGTAGGAGAACAGCATGAACCGCATCGCTACAAAGCGAGGCGCGTCCGCACGCACATGTGTACGGTCCGCAGCCTTAATTCTTTCTACAACGTCCATTGCAGCGCACGCTGTTGTAGTGCATGGCAACGTGCGCGACACGCTTGGCCGCGGCCTGCCATTTGCCCGCGTGCAGCTGGTGCAGGGAACCCAGGTCGTCGCTTCCACCGTGACAGACCCAGACGGCAGCTACGAGATTCGTTCGACCGAATCAGGACGATTTTTGCTGCTGGCCAGCGCCGCATCGTTCGCCGTGCAGGTAAGCGAACCTTTTTACAGTAGGCAGCTGGATGTGGTTTCGCGCGACCTGTCGCTTACCATCTCACCGGTACGCGAGGACATCACCGTAACCGCCACGGGCGTCCCCACGCCAGTGCAGCAGACCAGCGCCAGCGTCACCATGGTGCCCGATCAATCGTTGCAAACCCGCGTCGGCATTGTTTCAGAATTGCGTTTACAGCCCGGCGTTTCCCTGGTGTCCACCGGCCAGTACGGTGCAGCCACGTCATTGTTTGTGCGTGGCGGAAACTCTGACGCGAACAAGGTTGTGATCGACGAAGTACCAGCCAACGATGTGGGCGGCGTCTTCGATTTTGGAACGGTTTCATCTACAGCGATTCACGCGTTGGAGACGCATCGCGGTCCTGACAGCGTGCTGTACGGTACGGACGCACGTGCCGGCGTGGTGCGCTTCGAAACGCCGCGCGGAACTTCGATCCGGCCCATCCTTACCTACTCCGGCGATGCGGGGAACCTGCACACCTGGCGCAACGAAGCGACGCTTGGCGGAACGTACAGCAAGCTGGATTACTTCACAGCCTTCTCGCGCTTCGACAGTTCGAACGCGCTGCAGAACGATCGTTACCACGCCACCACTGCAGCAGCCAACATCGGCTACAGCCTCTCTGGCAGCACCAGTCTGCGCGGCACGGTACGTCACACCGTCTCAGCGGAAGGCTTGCCAGGACCGTACGACTTTCAGGGCTTGACGCAGATCGGTAAACAGGGCGACCAGGACACGTACATCTCTGGCGTCTTGGATGACACCACGCCACGCGGCTGGCACAACGCGTTTCGCTACATTGGCGCACGCAAGCGTGAACAGTCACAGCAGTTTGCACCGGTAGGCACGCAGGATGGCTTTGGCGACTACTACGGCAAAGTGGTGACCATTCGCGGGGCGAACGGGACGTCGGCAACCGGCAGTTCGACCGTCGGCTTCGATCCGTTTCCCACCCGCTACGACCTGGTCTCGAATCGTGACGGCCTGGATTACCGCAGCGACTATCGCTTCAACGACCATCTAAATGTGCTCGGCGGGTTTCGCTTTCAGGACGAGCGTGGCAGCTACCGCTATCCGCTGTACGCGACGAATCAGCAGGTAGGCCGCAGCAACTTCGATTACACCCTGCAGGTAAGCGGCGACATCCGGCACCGGGTGTTCTATTCACTGGGCGGTGCGGTGCAGCGTAACTCGCTGTACGGCACGCAGGGTGAACCGCAACTTGGCTTGAGTGGGTACCTGGTCAGGCCGGGCACACGCTGGTTCCACGGCACGCGGCTGCGCTTCCAGTTTGCCAAGGGTGTGCAGGAACCCAGCCTTACCACGCAGCTTTCGTCACTATATGCCGCACTACTGGGAGTGAAAGATACTGTAGACATTGCCAGGTTCGGTGTATCGCCCATTGGTGCGCAGCGCAGCAGAACCTACGAAGCGGGTATCGATCAGAACATTTACAGCGACCGTGCCATTCTGCACTTCAACTACTTTCACAGCGTTTACGGCAATGGCATCGAGTATGTATCTACGCCGCTCTACAACCAGTACTTCAATCAATCGCTGCCGAATGCGCTCTATGGCTTCTACCTGAACTCGCTTTCAACGCGGGCGCAGGGCGTTGAGGCCGAGGTGCAGTACCAGATCCTGAAGCGGTTGTTTGTGCACGCGGGTTACACCTACCTGGACAGCACCGTGCTGCGATCGTTTTCGACGGACGCTTTGAATGCGCTCGGCGGCAAACCCACGGTCAATCCGAAATACCCGGGCATCGCCATCGGCGTAAGTTCGCCGCTGGTTGGGCAGCGGCCTTTCCGCCGCGCTCCGCAGACTGGCTATTTCGTTCTGCAGTACAACGCAACCAAGTGGAACGCGGCGCTGAAGGGTGCCATGTCGTCGAAGTCGGACGACTCGACGTTTATCGGGACGTACTCGAACGCTAGCTTCGACAACTCGCTCCTTCTACCAAACCGCAATCTTGCGTTTGGTTACACCAAGCTGGATGCAAGTGTGACTTACCAGTGGAAGCCGTCCATTGCTGTCTTTTCGCAGGCTGAGAACTTGTTGAACAATCAGCACATGGGTGCGTTCGGGTATCCCGGTCTGCCGTTTACAGTACGTGCCGGCCTGAAGCTGCGCTTTCCGCAGGAATAGCCGTTCTGTGCGGGTCCAGCTGCCGGATATTTGGCAGGTGGACCCCACGCAGCTGATGTCGTCGCATAGTGGCAGCGCGCGAATTGTCGTCCTGTGTTACGGAAGCGTCTGCGCTCAGCGCGCGTCTTATCTACAGGTCGTGCAGTAAAGGCCTGGAGGAAAGACATGTCAAAACTCTTGTTTTCTGCTGCTGTTCTTTCAGCCGCCATCTTTGCGGCAGCTTCTACCCCGGCTTCGGCGCAGGATGAGGGACCCACGACCCTGCGTGTTGTTGTGCGCGCAGAGGCAAAGCACGATGCTGTACCGCCCGTGTTGAAGGCTTCCGACCTGCAAGTGGAGTTCGATGGCAAAAAGACGAACATCACACATCTGGATCCGTTGAGCCGTCCGAATGGAACTCCCGTTGAGGTTGCGCTGCTGATCGATGACGGCCTGCGCGGCAACTTCGGAACTCAGCTTCGAGATGTGGAGCAGTTTGTGCAGGCCACAGCCGGTCCGCAGGTCTCGCTTGGTGTGGGTTACATGCGCAATGGCCGGGCAGAGTTCCCGGCAGGGTTCAGCACCGATCCAGAGAGGGAAGTAGGGGCAATTCGGCTCCCCATTTCTTCTGCTGGCATCTCGGGCAGCCCCTACTTCTGCTTGCAGGACCTTGTGAAGCACTGGCCAACGAATACCAATGCCGCCCACGTTGTGCTGATGATTACCAACGGCATCGACTACTACAACGGCTCCGTGAGCCCCCTAAACCAGGACAGTCCCTACGTTGCCACGGCGGTCACAGACGCGCAGCGCGCGGGTGTGCCGGTGTATTCCATCTACTACGGCCGGCGCGAACTGAGTGCCAACCTGCCCAGCTTCAGCGGACAGAGCTACCTAAGCCAGGTTGCTGAAGGAACAGGCGGCAAGCTGTTCAATGGTGGACAGATTAACCCTCCATCATTGACGCCTTACTTCAAGGAGTTCAACACGGCCCTGCGCGAAAGCTACCTGGTCAGCTTTGTTACCGGTAGCCACAAACTTGAGCGGCTGAAGATAAGCACATCTGTCGACGGCGTGAAAGTGCATGCACAGCAGGCCGCCGGCGGCGAGCGAACCCGCTAATACCTGTAAGCGCCTTCGTTAGCCATTCCTTGGCTCAAGGTAACTCATCCATCAGGACGCAACTGCCTGGGTACCCTGCATGTGAAGGGAGACTCAGCTGGTTGCGTCCTTTTCATTTCGCGACCATGTTCTCGCGTGTTTCTGCATCGAACGGTACAGCCGGCATCGTCGCGGCACCGAGGTCAGAATGAGCGAACCACAGCAGCCTTCCATAGCACCCTTTCCCATGGCCCAGCAAGCTGGCAGCCGCTACTTCACTCCACCAGACAAGGGCGAAGACGGAGAGATCATCGGCCACGCCGTGCAGACGATCGACGCCGATGCGCAGACGCTGTTCACGATGTGGAGCGACCTGCCATCCATTCCGCTTTGGCAGGAGCACGTCGTTTCCGTTACACCGCTCAGCGGTGGCGTGAGCCACTGGGTCATGGGTGATCCGGAAGAGGCAAATGGAACCCGCATCGAGTTCGATTCTGAGACGACAGAGATCGTACCCGGCAAGAAGATCGCATGGCGATCCATCACCGAAGGCGTGAAGCAGAGCGGCGTCGTGACCTTTGAAGAGACGGCACGTGGCACGCGCGTCACTCTGATCCAGACTCAGAAGGTCCCCGGCGGATCGGTGGGCAACGCCGTTGCAGGCGTAGTGAAGCGCACACCGCGCCAGACCATCATTGAAGATCTCCGGCACTTCAAGCAGATGGCAGAAGCCGGTGAGATTCCTTCTGTCGCCGGTCAGCCACATGGAACACGCGGCATCACGGGCACGATTAAAGAGTGGATGTACGGCGAAAAGAATCCAACCCCGCCGGGCAGCAGCCAGCAGTAACTCTCTTACCTACTTACAACTCAGGGACGTTTCAAACAGGACAGGGAGTACGCAATGAAGGCAGTTTGCTGGATGGGTAAAGAATCGATGTCGGTACAGAATGTGCCCGACCCCAAGATCATCAACCCCAAGGATGCAATCATACGCATCACACGCACCGCCATCTGCGGCAGCGATCTTCACCTCTATGGCGGATTTATTCCGACCATGGAATCCGGCGACATCATGGGCCACGAGTTCATGGGCATCGTCGAAGAAGTGGGCAAGGACGTTAAGAAGTTGAAGCGCGGCGACCGCGTGGTGGTGCCGTTCACCATCGCATGCGGCAGTTGCTTCTTCTGTAAAAGCGATCTTTGGAGCGTGTGCGACAACACCAATCCAAACGCGCAAATGGCAGAGACGATGTACGGCTATTCCGGCTCGGGCCTGTTCGGCTTCTCGCACCTGTACGGCGGATACGCCGGCGGCCAGGCGCAGTATGCCCGCATCCCGTTTGCGGATGTAGGTCCCATCAAAATCGAGAGCGACATCTCCGATGAGAAGGTGCTGTTCCTTTCCGATATCTTCCCAACGGGCTACCAGGCCGCAGTCAACGCCAACATCAAGCCCGGCGACACGGTAGCAGTTTGGGGTTGTGGTCCTGTGGGCCTGTTCGCGATTGCCAGCGCCTACATGCTGGGTGCGTCCAAGGTTATCGCGATTGATCGCTTTCCGGAACGCTTGCGGCTGGCTGAAGGCTACTGCGGCGCGACCATCATGGATTACACCGACGAGGGCCTAAGCGTGCAGGAAGCCCTGCGCGACATCACGGGCGGCATGGGACCGGACTCCTGCATCGACGCGGTCGGCATGGAAGCGCACGCGGCGACCACTGCCGGTTTGTACGACAGCATCAAGCAGACAGTGATGGCCGAGACGGATCGTCCTATCGTTCTGCGTGAGGCCATCCAGGCCGTGCGCAAAGGTGGAACCATCTCCATCCCCGGCGTTTACGGCGGCGTCCTGGACAAGGTGAACTTCGGCGCAGCCTTCGGCAAGGGCGTCCACATGAACATGGGCCAGACCCACATGCAGGCGTACCTCGCACCGCTGCTGGAACGCATCGAGGCCGGGCAGATCGATCCGACCTTCATGATCTCGCACCGCATTGGCATCGAGCAGGCACCGGAGATGTACGCGAAGTGGCAGAAGAAGGAAGACCAGGTGACGAAGATTGTCATCGATCCCTGGGCCGACAACCTGAACGAAGTGACGCATGGCAAGGTAGTTGCCTAGGCCACACATCGATCTGTCGACACGTGGTAACAGTAACGCCCCGGGTACATTCCGGGGCGTTGCTGTTAGCGGACGCGGTAGAGTTTCGAGCCATGTGCCGGCAGCTGTATCTGCAAGCCGCCGAATGACCCAAGGTCTTGCCTGAGCCAGAGATCGCGGACACGATGATGCCCAATCGCCAGGCCTGCCTGCTTCCATGACAAGTTGATGTTGCTGGGCTCATCCGCTACGTTGAAGACCGCGATGTAAGCATCACCTTCTGCTGAGTTCGACCGCCACACGACTGTTCCGCTCTCCGACAGAACGAGCTGGGGGCGAAGGCCACCCTGATCTACCGCTAACCACTCCGGATTGGTCAGCATAGCCGTAAGGGACGAACTCATCTGCAGCAGGTTTGAGCCCAGAATGAGCGGCGACTTCGCAATGGCCCACAGCGTCAGCATGGACTGCGTTTCGTCCGCAGTGAGCCGCGATTCCCGCGGCTTGCCCCACCCGGGACGCGGTCCCAGCATGCCGATGGGCAGCATGTCTGCGTCTGGCCAGCGGCCCGGTTGCTGCCATTGCATCCAGCTTGCCAACACGTCGAACTGTCGTTCCACGGTTTGGGGAAAGCTGTCTGCGGGCTTGCTGTTGCTCCACACGTCCCAAACATCGTCAGAGATGCGCCACATCTGCGCGTTCTGCTGGAGATCGGCCGCCTGCTCCAACGGTGTAGCGCCGGGTGACAGGCTCAGGACCATCGGCCGACCGGTCTTCGCGATGGCGGAATGGATCATGTGGATCTCATCTGCCTTGTAGGGCTTGCTGATGCAGTCCACCTTTAGAAAGTCCACACCCCAACCGGCGTACAGCTTCATCAAGCCGTCGTAATACGCTTGCCCGGCGGCGTTGTTGCGAACGCCATAATTATCCGGATTCCAGCGGCAAAGATCTGTCGTTTCCGCTGCATCGGCGGCGTGCAGGGGAGTACCGTCAGCGCCTTTCGAACCGGCAATCGGCATGTTGCCCGCAACCGCCTGCTTTGGAATGCCGCGAATGATGTGGATGCCGAACTTAAGTCCAAGGCCATGCGCGTACTTCGCCAGACCTACCAACCCTTCCGGGAAGCGGTTCGTCGCCGGAACGAACTCACCGTTCGCATCCAGCGTGTACCCCTGATCGCCCTTGCCGCCCTGGCTCTCCGCGTTCTCAGGATGCGCCAGGTACCAGCCCTCATCCAGCACCACATGCTGCCATCCGGCAGGCTGCAGGTGCTCGTGGAACCAAGCCACATTGCTCTTCCACTCCGCCTCAGTGACGGACAGGCCGTACGAGTCCCAACTGTTCCAGCCCAAGGGCGGTTTGTTGGCCCCTTGTGACTGGGCGGGTAGAAGGGCTGGCGTAAGAGCAAGCGCAGCGACGAGGGCGATCACGCGAAGGTGCAGGCGAGAGCACATGCCGACTATAGTAGCGGGTGCCCATTCATGCGTGTAGCGCAGGAATCTCATTCTTACCGCACCAAACTCCGAGACCACACGAAATCAATCCCAGGCACCCGCAAGGAGACGGATCTATGTGGAGCATGGCCGGTGCGAACAATCACGGAAGGCAAAAGAAGGGGTCGCGCGCCTCAGTTCACCGCTATGCTGTCAGTACTCCAGAACATGCTTCGCTCTATCTGACGTCACACACTCGAAAGGATCTTCGTGGCCAAGTATCGTTACTACACCTGCACCATGCACCCACTTGAACATCTGTCTGTGCCGATTACCAGCCCTGCTTTCGCCATTCCACAGTGCCCGGATTGCCACCGCTACATGCAGCAGGCCGGGGAAGGTAACGCTCCAACTCCCGGTGTGATGAACCTGCTGGGTGCCGTGTCAGCGCCACCCGTACCCGTACTAACTCCCCTGCTGGATGCCGAAGTGGTGGTTGTTTCGGGCCATGGGGATCATGACCGGGCTGGTCACCTGCAGTACACGCTTTCAAAAAACGAAGCCAAGGTCGATGCGAAGCTGGAAGTAAAGCTCGACCGGAAATCCACACCATACACGGTGCGGTTGCATCCCGGCCTCATCACGGGTGCGACTTCGAACTCCCAGATTGCCGCCCCGTTTGGGAACTGCTGGCACACTATCCAAACCAAGACAGACGCCATGGAGCGGGGAGGCGTCCTGATTACGGATCCCGCGCCGCTTCCGCGCGCCGTGAAGTTCGGTCTTAAGCTTGGCAATGCGAAGTTCGGCCTGGTTCATGTTATGGCAGGGCACTTCAGCGATCTGCGTTCGTTTACGTCGGGTGTGGCTCAGGTGGCAGGCATGGAGGAGTACCGATCCTTTCTGGCCATGCAGTCAGGATTGCAGGCCTGCCTAAGCCCTGAATCTTTGCAGGCCATGTACCGGGAGACGGATCGAGCGGATAAGTACGTGTTTGTCGGTCTTTGGAGCGGCAAAGCAGTCATCGTTGCGACGCGCTTCGACGCCGCCGACCAGCGCTTCGACATTACAACGCTCTACATCGGAGATCCAGGTAAGGCTCCAGCACCCATGGGTACAAGGCGTTACAAAACGGCCTGGAAGCGGAAGAGGGCGTTGCTGCCACAAGGCTGGTGATGCCAGGCCTAACAAAAGCCGCAACAGCAACAAAAAGCCCCGGAGGAATCCGGGGCTTTCTTGTTGCTGTTGCGGCGTGAGCCGCGTCTGCTGTGAGTAAGTCCTAGTACATGCCGTCCATGCCGCCGCCGCCGTGGCTGTGTCCACCACCGCCCGCTGGGTTGGACTTCTCCGGAATTTCGGAGATCATGGCTTCGGTGGTGAGCATCAGGCCGGCAATGGAAGCCGCGTTCTGCAGGGCAGTGCGCGTTACCTTGGTCGGATCGATGACGCCGGCCGCAACCAGGTCTTCGTACTTGTCGGAACCGGCGTTGTAGCCAAAGGTCATGTCGGTGGACTCGATGATCTTACCGATCACGACTGCACCTTCTTCTCCAGCGTTGTAGGCGATCATGCGAAGGGGCTCTTCGATGGCGCGACGGATGATGTTGGCGCCGATCTTCTCGTCGCCGTCAAGCGTCTTGACCAACGCGTCCACGTCTGCGATGCAGCGGATGAGTGCTACGCCGCCGCCGGGGACAATGCCTTCTTCCACGGCCGCGCGGGTTGCGTGCATGGCATCTTCGACGCGTGCCTTCTTTTCCTTCATCTCGGTTTCGGTAGCAGCACCGACCTTGATGACGGCAACGCCGCCAACCAGCTTGGCAAGACGCTCCTGCAGCTTCTCGCGGTCGTAGTCGCTGGAGGTCTTTT
>JBPBPZ010000038.1:0-10197 GCA_050954525.1 Janthinobacterium lividum | reverse complement strand
CGTTCTTCTTCCGAAGGTACTGCAGAGAGAGCGTCTCGTTACCAGATAAGTGGTATGTCAGCCAGGCCTGCCCGCCTTTTGCTTCGCGCCCAATCCAGTCACCCATAATCCAACCCTTGTTGGTGTAGCCCTGTAGCTGCGCCGTCTCCAGGTAGTTGCCCTGCCCCTCGGTGCTGCGCGATGTGACGAAGTCGGTGTACGTCGCTTCCACGCGGAAGTCGAGTTTTGGAACGAATGGGATCTGGGAGAGAAAAATACCCGGACGCCAACCCGCGCGGCGCGGCGCACTGATCGGGAACACGTCGTCGTGCGTGGTCGAATCGGTGTAGAGCGTAGCGTATTTCCGAAGAAAGGGCAGGCGGTAGGAAAAGGTCACCGAACTGAAGCGAGCGCCGGGATCTTCACGGGAATACTTTTCTTCGGCAGAGGTGCCGGTGGTGTGAAAGAAGCCCTTCAAAAAGGTGTGGAGTGTGACAGGGGCATGACCCGCACCGCCGAAGATAATCGTTCGCTGAAACGAAAACTGGAAGTTGCGTGTTGGGGCAAGCGCAATGATTTCGGAGTGCGCCCATGGATCTCGCGGAGACGTATGCCCTTTGAGGCTCCCGATGAAGAAATCGTACCGTACGTCACCCAGCACGCGACTGAAGTAGGGAATGTGCAGTGGCTCGATGCGGTTGATGCGGAACGAGTACAAATCCTCTGCATTGTTCGACCAGGCCATGGCGCCACCCAGTCCCGGCCCGAGCCACGCATCGGATTTCCCCAGGGAGACTTCATGCCCGAAGACATGCGCAGACACATTGGCCTCAAGAATCCGCAAGTTGTTCTGCGACGGCAGAGGACCCTCTGGGATGGTGGCCTGGGGACGGTCCACACCACCATACGCGTTTGGAACCTGAGGACCAGTCTGTGATGGATAGGGAATCCGGTTAATGGCAGAAAGCTGCGCTGCAAGCTGGTAGCTGTAGCCCTCGTAAGCAGGCGCATGCTGATACTCAGCTCGCACATACAGTGAGAACGGGCCTGCCTCCGCAATACCAGACGCGCCGTTATAGCTGTTGAACCCATTGGAGTAGGGCCGGCCGTAGTCATTGTTAAAGGTCGTGCCTAAATTCCAGCTGTCGCGCAGGACTGTGCCATGCACCGCCCGAACGCCTGCATAGGCTGACTCCATGCCGTAGACGACCCCGCGATTTGTGGGACCATCCTTCCGGGGTTCATCGCGCAGGGCGTAGTAAAGCTTGTCCAGCAGTTCCAAAGCCTGCTCGTTCCCGTCAAAGCGGATGTCGCTTTCCGAGTCGTCCAGAATGTGCAGAACGCTGCGACGTGTCCAGGGACGCAGTGACAGAAAAGCAGTGTCCAGGTATCCCAGTGAGTAGAGCCGCAGAAGCGCAGGGTACATCCAGCTATCCATCGGGATGTAAGTCGATCCAAGTGGATCGCGCGTGACATACTTCGTGCCGTCGTAGCTGTACCGCTGCACAAAAGGCTTTTGCCCGACGTACGCTGCCACCGGCGCAGCAGGAGTCATGCTCGGAGCGCCCGAGGGTAGCGGGTTATCGCCGCTGGTTGGTGGGCCGGGCGGTGGAAAGGCTGAGGCTTCCAAATGGAAGGCTTTCACCTGTGGGGCTGGACCTTCGCCTAGCAGATTGCTGCCGGACTGCTGAGCAGCCGCAAAGGTACTCAGGACTATTGCTCCCGACAGGGAGCAAAGCATGGAACGCCAGGGAAGACGACGGCAGGCCAGGAGGTAGATGTCAGCAGCCACAGCAGTAAGTCTACGCGTCCGGCTGCATCGAACGTGTGATTAAGTAGATGGCGCTAGAAGTCCGCGGTTCTGCATGTGCTGCCGCAGCAGCTGCAGTGCATCGGTAGAGCCCGGCATGGAAGCCGCATGGATGACCGCGCCGCCCCAGCCGTTCCTCGCCCGTAGAAGCGATTCCTGCAGAACGCGGCACACCGCGACGGCATCCGCCCTGTCGACCGGCAGAACCGGCACCTTTGTAGACAGGAGGCGTCGCTGTGCATCGGCCCGACTTTCCGGTTCGCCACCTGCAATCAGCAGCAGGGCCAGCTCGTGTTGCTCCATGAGGCGGAACACCGCGGCCAGCGGCGGCAGGTCATGAAGAAGAGCAACAATGATGGGGCGCGGCGGTGTGGCAGCGCCGAGCGAGGGCTGGACAGACGCCGGGGGTTTCTGCGCAATGCGGAGCGCCATGCCAGCAGCCACGGCCGCACACTCGTCCGTGCTTGCAGTACAGGTCTCGAGCGATGGTGGCTGGCCATGGGGGAACGAACTGGCAATTACGGTGGGCAGCAGGGCTGCATTTCCCTGCACGAGCACAGTATCGCGACGGTGAAGCTGCGACAGCAACGCTGCCAGTAAAGATTCTGGCTCATCCTGCAAAGCCGCGCGCTCTGTTCGGGACAGGCCGTTGACCACTTCAGGCGAACGCTTCGCCAGACGCATGCGCTGCATCGTCACGTACATGCCGCGCATGGTGGCATCACTGATCAGCGGTTTGCCCACATCACTCCCGCGTTCTAAATCGGATGCAGGAGGGGCGCTGGCAAGCCAGCGCCCCTCGGTTTACGGAAGGCTTACTTTCTGGAAGGATCAATGCCTTCCGTCTCGATGGCGAGATCAGCAAAGGCTTGCTGTGCGATCTTCGCGTCCAGACTGCCTTCGCGTACCAGTTTCGACAGTGTAGCGGCCACTACCGCAGCTGCATCCACCTCAAAGTGGCGACGCAGATTCTCGCGGTTGTCGCTGCGACCAAAGCCATCTGTTCCCAGCGTGACGAGGCGCGAGCCCAACCAGGGTGCCAGCGAGTCCGGCATCACCTTCATGTAGTCGCTTGCAGCAATCACCGGACCCTTGCTGTCACCCAGAGCCGAAAGGAAGTACGGCTGCTTTTCCGGTTCGGCAGGATGCAGGCGGTTCCAGCGTTCGGTGGCCAACGCCTCGCGGCGAATTTCCGTGTAGCTGGGAACACTCCAGACGTCCGTTTCGACACCGTACTGCGCGGAGAGGATCTCCTGGGCCTTTACGACTTCGTTCAGGATGGTGCCTGAACCGAATAGTTGTGCCTTTGCCGTTTCACCCTTAGGCGAAGCCTTGAACCGGTACAGGCCACGCAGAATGCCTTCGCGGACGTCGTCTCCTGCGGGCATCTCCGGATGGATGTAATCCTCGTTGTACATCGTGACGTAGAAGAAGATTTGCTCGTTCTCCGCGTACATGCGGCGCAATCCATCCTGCAGAACCACGGCCAGTTCATAGGCATAGGCTGGGTCATAGCTGACGCAGGTTGGAACTGTGCTGGATAGTACGTGCGAGTGGCCGTCCTGGTGCTGTAGACCCTCGCCCAGCATCGTTGTGCGACCGGCGGTGCCGCCCATCAGGAAGCCCTTGCCGCGCGAGTCTGCGAACGCCCACACCATGTCACCGATGCGCTGGAAACCGAACATGGAGTAGTACATGTAGAAGGGGACCGATGGCACGCCGTAGTTTGCGTAAGCCGTTCCAGCAGCGGTGAAGCTGGCCATGGAACCAGCCTCCGTAATGCCTTCTTCGAGGATTTGGCCGTCCTTTTCCTCGCGGTAGCTCAGTAGCATGTCACTGTCGTGTGGCGTGTATTTCTGGCCTTCGCTGGCGTAGATGCCGACCTGCTTAACCGCCGATTCCAGACCGAAGGTGCGGCCTTCATCGGGAACGATCGGCACGATCAGCTTGCCGATTTCCTTATCTTTCATCAGTGCACGCAGGATCGCGACAAAGACCATCGTCGTCGAAACGGCACGTCCCTTGGAGCCGCCCAGCCACTCCTTGAAAAAGTCCATGGAGGGCGCGGCAAAGGTGAATGGCTTCACCTCGCGCTTGGGCAGGTAGCCGCCCAGTTCGGCACGGCGTGCCTGCATATATTGCAGCTCGGGCGCGTCAGCGGCGGGCTTCCAGGGCTTGCCTGCTGCAGCCTGCTCGTCGGGCACGGGGATATCGAAGCGCTTGACGAAAGCGACTACACCCTCGTCGGTCAGCTTCTTTTCGTTGTGTGCGGCATTGCGGCCTTCGGTCGATCCAAAGCCGTAACCTTTGACCGTTTTCGCGAGGATGACCGTGGGTCCGCCCTTGTGCTCCACGGCGCGCTTATATGCGTTGTAGACCTTGAGTGGATCGTGACCGCCGCGGTGAAGGCGTGCAAGCTGCTCATCGCTGTAATCCTTCACCAATCCCAACAGCTCCGGATACTTGCCGAAGAACTCCTGCCGCAGGTAGGCACCGCCCTTGGCCTTGTAGGCCTGGAAGTCGCCATCGACGCACTCTTCCATGCGCTTTAACAGCAGGCCTGTGTGGTCGCGCTCGAATAGCGCATCCCAGTCCGAACCCCAGATGCACTTGATGACATTCCAGCCGGCACCGCGGAAGACACCTTCCAGCTCATCGATGATGCGCTTGTTGCCGCGTACGGGACCGTCTAGCCGCTGCAGGTTGCAGTTGACGACAAAGATCAGGTTATCTAGCTTTTCACGCGTCGCCAGGCCAATTGCGCCGAGGGTATCGACTTCGTCCGTTTCGCCGTCCCCGATGAAAGCCCAAACCTTGCGTTCTGTGGCTGGGATCAGGTTTCGGTTTTCGAGGTAGCGCATGAAGCGCGCCTGGTAGATGGCATTCAGCGGACCGATGCCCATGGACACGGTAGGGAAGCGCCAGAAGTCCGGCATGAGCCATGGGTGCGGGTAGCTGGACAGGCCGGGCTTGTCGCGCAACTCGTGCCGGAAGTTTGCCAGGTGGTCATCGTTCAGGCGGCCTTCGAGATAGGCACGGGCGTACACGCCGGGAGAGGCATGGCCCTGAAAGTACACAAAATCGCCCGGCTGATCGCCGTATTTGGCTCGAAAGAAGTGGTTGAATCCCACTTCCAGCAGCGTCGCCAGCGACGAATATGTCGAGATGTGGCCGCCAATACCGGCGTCTTTCTTGTTCTGGCCGTGCACCATGGCCATCGCATTCCAGCGAATCAAGGCCTCGACGCGACGTTCCATGTCGCGGTCGCCCGGATATGGCACCTCGTCATGCTTCGGGATGCTGTTCCGGTAAGGTGTCGCAAGTTCATTCTCGGCGTGGACACCTGCCTCGCGGGCACGCTGGCGCAGGGCCGTCATCAGTTCGGCACCCTGCTGCGGGCCTTCTGCCACGATCATTTCGTCAAACGCTTCAATCCACTCGGCGATTTCCTGCTGCAAATCGCTTGCTGGGGGCATTGCTACATTGGTCGCCATACTGCTCCACTTTTCCTTGGTTTGACGCTGGTGACGTGACTACGCAGAGCCGAACTCATTATAAGTGCGGAGCGCATCCGGCATAAGCGGGCCTGTGCCGGACTAGGTGGAGTAATCCGCGTTGATGTGGACGTACTCGACCGTCAGATCGCAAGTCAGGAAGCGGCACCGGCCTGGCCCGGCGGCAAGATCAATGGCAATGGTGTATTCGCGCTCTTTCATGCGAGCGTGCACAGCTGCCTCGTCGTACCCGGCTGCACGTATGCCACGGTCGAAAACCAGCACGGTTCCAATCGAGATGGTGACCTGATTTGGGTCAAATGGCACGCCGGCATAGCCTGCCGCAGCCAGGAGTCGGCCCCAGTTGGGATCGGCACTCGACCATGCCGTCTTGCAGAGCGGCGAATGCGCGATGCTTTTTGCGACCTGCTTTGCGGCTGCGTTGTCCGGGGCTCCGGTCACGTCCAGCGTAACGACGTGGGTGACACCTTCACCGTCGTCGATAATCGCATGCGCCAGTTCGTTGCAAACGCGCTGCAGTTCTGTGGCGAACTCGTCCTGAAAGCTGCGCTGCACGGCATCCCAGCGCACGCCGCTTGCACCACTGGCCAGCAGCAGAACGGTGTCGTTGGTGGAGGTGTCGCCATCGACGGAGATGCTGTTGAAGCTGGCTTCAACGGCTGGTTCCAGCAGGGCTCGCAGATCTGCCGGCTCAATCTGCAGATCGGTAAACAGGTACACCAGCATGGTGGCGTGGGGCGGCCCAAGCTGGGGCCCGATCATGCCCGCGCCCTTGCAGCAGCCGAAAATGCGGACGGAACTCTCCGCCTCCTCAAGGCTTGCCTGCGCGGTTTTCATGCGGGTGTCAGTCGTCATGATGGCCGTAGCGAAAGCTTCTGCCGCGCCGTTGTTGTTGTTCAGGCGGGCGGCAGCTGCAGGCAGCGCGCTGATGATCTTTTCCACTGGCAGCGGCACACCGATGATGCCGGTGGAGGAGGGGAAGACCTCGTCGGCTTGACACTCAAACAGGCGTGCGGCTTCGAAACAGGTCTGTTCAGCGGCCGCTAGGCCAACAGCGCCTGTCGCACAGTTTGCGTTGCCGGCGTTCACCACAAGGGCGCGAACGTGGCCGTGGCTCGCCACCATGTTGCGCTGACCGACTGTGACCGGAGCGGCAACGACCTGGTTACGGGTGAACATCACCGCGGCGGACGCGGGCCGGTCAGCGACGGCAAGTGCGAGGTCAGTACGTCCGCTGCTTTTGATGCCTGCCTTCACGGCAGCCCAGCGAAATCCACGAGGCAGTTCTTTACGGATGGAGGGCAAACGTTTTCCTTACTGCAGTTGATGAAAAGTTGGTTACCAGGTGGAAGGGTCCACTGTGATGACGGTGCCGGTACGACTGCTGTCCTGCGCCAGTTCGGTGATGCGAGCAATGCGGACGGCAGCGCGGGGCGTGACGATCTGTTCGGCTGAACCGAGAATGGCTTCGGCGACGTTCTGGTAGAAGGCGCGGTAGTCGCCGCGCTGTGTGGGTACCTTGCTCTGCTCCAGCTTTGCAGGCTGCGCGGGGTCGGGAGCTACGGTAAGCGTGCCCCACATGGCCTCGGGCTCAGCAAGCCAGGGCTCGGAAGTGTCCAGCGACGGGACTTTTGCACCACCGATTATGGTGAGCTCCTGCGGGTCGAGGCCGTACTTCACATAGCTGCCGCCCACGCCTTCCAGGCGGTAGCGCGGTCCCGGGTCGGTTGCCAGAACGGTGGTACCCAGCCGCACAAGGATGTCGCGGCCATCCGGCCCAGTAAAGAACAGGTGCAAATCAAAAGCATCTGGCACACTGCTGCGGGCGTCGCGATCATGGCGGAGTTGCGCGTAAACGCGGTTCGGGCAACCGAACAATGTCAAAGCCTGGTCGATCAAGTGCGGACCGATGTCATACAGCAGACCGCCGCCTTCTTCCTCTTCACGCCATGCGCCAGACTTTGGCTGAGGACGGTAGCGATCGAAGCGGGAGTCCAGTGTGACTACCCGGCCAAGCCTGCCTTCCTCAATCAGGCTGCGCATCGTGAGGAAGTCGCCGTCCCACCGCCGGTTTTGGAATGGAAACAGCAGCTTGCCCTGCGCCTTTGCGGTGGCTTCCAGATCTTCTGCCTGCGCCAGCGTGGTGGTCACAGGTTTGTCGCAGACGACGTGTTTACCCGCCAGCAGGGCCTGCTTTGTCAGCGCGTAGTGGGTTGGGCTGGGCGTTCCAATCACGACCAGCTCCACGTCGCTGGCCAGCAGCTCGTCCAGCGTACGCATCAGGACGACCCCGGGATAAGCCTCTTTTGCGCTGTCCCCGGTGCGCTGCACGATGGTTGTCAATTCCAGGGCCGGGACTGACTGCACGAAAGGTGCATGGAAAACGCGGCCTGCCAGGCCATAGCCAACAACTCCGGTACGAATACGGCGCAAGGTCTTTTCCTTTCGAGCACAAGGCTGCCCGGGTGGGCGAAGCAACAGGATAGAACGTGCGGTCGGGGCTTTGCGCAAGGGGACCTTAAAATATCCTGCGCCGATGCTTGCAGGGCATTTGGGAAGAATGCAGCGCGCCATATGGCAATTTTCTGCATCGAAGCTGCGGGTCTGCCGCATCACATACGCAACCTGAGAAGAAAGCCTGCTTTGCAAAGAACTTATGGAATGCAACGGCAGGTCGGCACGGGCGATTTGGAGCGTATGGCGCAACAGGAACGAGCATCCGGGCGTGTGGTGTCGCAATGGCGCACCGGTCTAAAGAACGTGGCACTGGCGGCAACCGCAGCATGCAGCGTGCTGGCCCCGACCATGCTTTACGGACAGGCAGCATCACAGGGCAGCAACGGGCAGGGCCAGGGATCCTCGGCCGGCGGTCGTAGTGCGACGGGCCCTGCTACCGTGCAGGCCGCACAGCAGACGCTGCAGACCATCTCCGGCAGCGGGCAGACTGGCAGTAGCAGCAGTAGCGTGAATAGCAACGATTACAAGGGATCGCTCATCAGCGGAACGGCAACGGCTGGTGTACTGGACCTGACTCTGGACGATGCCATTCAGCGAGGCCTGCGTACGAACCTTGGTGTCATTCTTCAGAACAGCCAGGTGGCAAGTGCTGGGGGCGCGCGCTTACAGCAGCTACAAGCGCTTCTGCCGACCGCAACCGGCTCCGCAACGTACACGGTGCAGCAGATCAACCTGGCAGCGTATGGTCTGAGCTTCCCGGGTATTAAGCCCATCGTGGGACCGTTCCAAGTCTTCGACTTTCGGGCTTACCTGTCATGGTCTCTGTTGAATGTGCAGTCGATACAGAACTATCTAGCGGCGAAGCACAACTTCCAGGGAGCGAAACTTTCAGCGGAAGATGCACGCAACATGGTGGTTCTGACGGTGGGCAATGCCTACCTGGTGTGCATTGCCGATGCGTCTCGCATTGCGGCGGAAGAAGCTGAGAAGGCCAATGCCAAGGTTTCATTGGACCAGGCGACCGCAGCGCATGACGCGGGCACCAGTCCTCGACTGGATGTTTTGCGCGCCCAGGTGGATTACCAGAATGCCGATCAGCAGCTGATTCAGGCACGGAACACCCTGGAGAAAGACAAGCTGGCGCTTGCGCGAGCGATCGGTCTGCCGCTGGAGCAAAAGTTCCGCGTCTCGGACGACGCGCCATACTCCGCGGCAACACCGACGACGGCGGAACAGTCGTTTAGTGATGCTTTGAAGAACCGCAAGGATCTTGCAGGACTCGCGGAGCGTGTGCAGGCGGCAGAGTCGCAAAAGAAGGCAGCAGTTGCCCAGCAGTATCCCAAGATCGACTTCACCGGGGATTTCGGAACGTTGGGGAATACGCTTGGAACAAACCACGGGACCTACACGGCCACGGGCGAAGTCTCAGCGCCCATCCTTCAGATTGCCAAAACACGCGGGGATGTGGAAGTGGCGGACGCAGCTCTGCTGCAGCAGCGTGCCCGCTACTCTGATCAGGTGCAGCAGGTAAATGCGGATGTGCGCAGCGCATTGCTGGACATTGAAACGGCGGCGAAGCTGGTTGAGGCGACACGCAGCAACGTCGATCTTGCCAATGAGGCGCTTAGCGAAGCACAGCAACGCTTCCGCGCAGGAGTGACGGACAACCTCGCTGTTTCCGACGCGCAGGCGCAGACGCAACAGGCGAATGACCAGTACATCAGCGCGCTGTACCAGCACAACATCGCAAAACTTTCACTGGCACGCGCGGTCGGATACGCCGGCACCAATTACAAGCAGGCTCTTCAACTCGGAGGAAAGTGATCGTGGCAGATTCCGATCAGCAGAACGCGGGAACGACCCAGTCCAACGGCAACCCGCAGCAGGACAACAATCAGGCAGCGCCCCCAAAGGACGACCAGGCCAACAAGCCGGTGGAGTCGCCTGCCTCCAAAGCGCGCCGCAACTTCCTTATCGCCAGCGTTGTCATTCTGCTGGTACTGGTAGCGGTTTTCTTCTACTGGCGCTCTACGTTCACCGAAGACACGGATGACGCACAGGTCGACGGCGACCTGTACCAGGTGTCCGCACGTGTGCAGGGCCAGGTGATTAAAGTCAATGTCACGGACAACCAGAAGGTAAACCAGGGCGACGTGATTGCCGAAATCGACCCTCGGGACTACCAGGTGCAGTTGGAGCAGGCGCAAGCGCAGCTGGATAACAGCCGTGCAGGCTTTGTCCAAGCCAACGCGAATGTACCCATCACAAATGTGCAGACGCGTACGCAGCTTTCCACATCCGGAGCAGATGTGACCACGGCTGCGGCCGCGGTAGCCCAGGCGCAGAAGCAGGTTGCGGTAGCGCAGGCTCGTGTGGACCAGGCCCGGGCCAATGCCCTCAAAGCACAGCTTGACGTGGATCGCTACACACCCCTAG
>JBPBPZ010000033.1:0-10207 GCA_050954525.1 Janthinobacterium lividum | reverse complement strand
TCCGGGCTTGTTCAAGCCGTCATTCTGAGCCGAGCGGAATAAAGCCGCAACGTTTAGATCGCATCTGCTCTTCGGCTTTGCGGGCATGAACTTACTGGCAGGAAGCCATGGTGATCCGGGTGACGCGAATCCCTCGCTTTGCTCAGGATCACGACTGGGATCCTACGGAAGACTGAGGTACACTCAAGAGGTTGTCCAGAACGCGGGCGACGTATTCCGTAGTCCTCAAGACAGGAACACCCAAATGCCAAAGC
Source organism: Janthinobacterium lividum (assembly GCA_050954525.1). Taxonomy (GTDB): domain Bacteria; phylum Acidobacteriota; class Terriglobia; order Terriglobales; family Acidobacteriaceae; genus Terriglobus. Next base: position 9,953 of record JBPBPZ010000033.1, on the reverse strand, counting down.
TCAAGACCCACTCAGGGGCTGCAAAGCGCTTTTCGAAGACTGGTACCGGCAAGATCAAGCGCGGCCAGACCAAGAAGCGCCACATCCTGACCTCGAAGTCGACCAAGGTAAAGCGCAAGCTGACCCGTCAGGCTTACGTTTCCGATGGCGATCACGCCAAGGTCAGCCGGATGATCCCCTACGCCTGAGGCCAGCTGGCCACAGGTACCCAGATTTTCCGTCCAGCCGTGTGAGTGGTTTCACACAACGGTCCGAAGCAAAGCGTTCCCGGGCCCTCGATCCAGCGGATCGATTACGAGGCGGAAAGCAGCAAGCGTGTGAAGAGGCTTTGATCGAGAGATCATCCTTACCTCCAGCCGCTGACCAACGAAGTTCGCAAAAGGAGATACACCTATGCCTCGCGTAAAACGTGGCACAAAACGCCGGGATCGCCGCAAAAAGATTCTCGGTCGCGCGTCCGGCTACTTCCTCACAAAATCAAAGCTCTACCAGGCAGCGCAGGAAGCGGTTGAGCGCGGTCTGAAGTTTGCCTACATCGGCCGTAAGCAGAAGAAGCGGCAGTTCCGTTCACTGTGGATCGTCCGCATCGGCGCAGGCGCACGGTTGAATGGCATGAGCTACTCGACTTTCATCAGCGGCCTGAAGAAGGCCGGCGTGGAGCTTGACCGCAAGGTGCTGAGCGACATTGCCACCAACGACGCAGCAGGTTTCGCAGCTCTTGCGGCCAGCGCCAAGGCAGCAAACACGAAGGCACAGAGCGAACGCGCAGCAGCTTAAAACAAGTTCGTTTGGAAAACTAAGAAAGCACGGCAAATTGCCGTGCTTTCTGCTTTTCGAGGTCATGAAGATAGATTGCTCAATCTCTCTTCCCATATGTTGACTTACGCACGTAAGCTTTTTCGATGCGCCAATTTCTGGTTGTCTTTCTCTGCATTCTTGCCGGGTGCTCTTCTGTGCTGCGGGCACAACTGGCAATGGGCAGCGTACCTGGTACGGAGGCAACTTCCAGCAAGTCTCTGGTTGGTAGCTATGGGCCATATCGGTCCAATAATGATCTGCTTCACTACCGCCTGAATGTGAGGGTCGATCCGTCAAAGCGGCTGCTTTCCGGCAGCAACGTAGTCCAGTTTCGTATGCTGCAGGACGGAACCCGCATCCAGCTGGAACTGTCAGAAGCCCTGACCATTCAAAAGGTTCTGTTCCACGGCAAAGAAGCCCGCTTCAACCGGGAAGGGCAAAGCTTTTTCGTCGACACGCCCACACAGATGCGGCGCGGCCACACCTACTCGGTTGAAGTGTTCTACAGCGGTGTACCGAAAGAGACGGGACGCTTTGGCGGCGTGCTGTTCCGTAAGGATGAGGCGGGCCGGCCATGGATCGCTACATCTTGCGAGGATGATGGCGCGCGCGTCTGGTGGCCCAACAAAGACCAGTGGCAGGACGAGCCGCAGGATGGCATGGACTTGCTGGTCGAAGTGCCAGATGGCCTGACGGACATTTCAAACGGCAGGCTGCAGGGCACACAGAAATTGGCGGACGGCTACACACGCTGGAACTGGCGAGTGACCTACCCTATTAACAACTATGACGTCGCCCTGAACATCGGCGCATACCAGCATTTCAGCGATCGGCTGGGTAAGTTGAGTCTCGACTTCTATGCCTTGCCGGAAAGCCTGCAAAAAGCAGAGGAGCAGTTTGCGCAGGCCAAGCCCATGCTGGCGATCTTCAACAAATACTTTGGTGAGTACCCGTTTCTGCGCGATGGCTACAAGCTGATTGAAGTCCCTTACACGGGCATGGAACACCAGAGTGCCGTGGCCTACGGCAACCACTTCCACAACAGTTATGGGCCACGCGACTGGACCGGTGTTGGCATTAGTCCAAGGTTCGACTTCATCATCATTCACGAAAGCGCGCACGAGTGGTTCGGCAACAGCGTGTCTGCCGCCGATCGCGCCGATATGTGGATCCAGGAAGGTTTTACAACGTACGCAGAAGACGTCTATGTTGAGGCGCGATGGGGTCACGACGACGCCATTCGGTACATCAACGGCCTGAAGCCAAAGGTGAAAAACCGCTACCCCATCGTGGGGGAACGCGGTGTGAATGCCACGCCGCACGATGAAGACCAGTACTTCAAGGGCGCTCTGCTTCTGAACACGCTGCGTTCCGTGGTGGCTGACGATACCCGCTGGTATGCGGCGCTGCATGGTCTTGCAGAACACTTCCGGTACAAAAATATCCGCACGGAAGATGTTGTTTTGTACCTGAACCAGCAGCTTGGCCACGACTACACGCCGATCTTTTATGAGTACCTGCACCACGCGGATCTGCCGCAGTTGCAGTTGGAATTTGACAGGGCGGCGGGTACGGTTCGGTATCGCTGGCAGGCCTCGGAACCGGGATTCAGCATGCCCGTCCAGGCAGGCGATCCGCAGCGGTGGACCCTGCTTCATCCCACATCGGAGTGGCAGACCGTACCAGGACCCCCGGAAAGCTTCAAGGTGGCAACGGATCTGTACTACGTGCAGGTAGTTCGGGATGGCGTAGCGGAGCCCCTGTTGCCCCCGGCACCTTCCGCCGCTGTTGCGCCTTTCGCTAAGCCATAGCGGCGCAACGGTATGGCTTAGCGAGCGCCAGACAAGGCGCAACGATCAGTTTCAGCGGCTGCACGTTATAGAGAGCACAACGGCACGCGCATCATCGCCCACTGCAAACTGTGCTACCTGCATGTCCTTCAATGCCTGATTTTGCGTAGCGCTGTCTTTAACGGACGACTTTGTCTCAATGGGATGGAAACCCTGCGCGCAAGTGCAGTTCACTACGTCACCGCCGCCGTTGCTGCTGCACGAGAGATACCTCTCCCTGGTAGGTTGGCCCTCCATGTTGTAGCGCCAAGGAGCGGCCAGGTCGGCAGGCAGCGTGAGCCCTCCGTGGTAAAGGCCCACGTCCACCGCAACCCCCGACTTTTGCGCCGTACCACGAAGGTCTATACCGTTTGCCGTGAGGATGCTGTCTACCTGCAGGCGAGTGCCATGCCAGAAGTAGGGCGTCGCCTCGTCTGTCATCATCTTGCCGGTGACGGTGACCTGTTGGCCACGATGCGCATAGAGCAGGTTGTAATCCGAGTACCCGGAAAGGCTAATCTCATGGAGCGTTTCCCCGGACCTTTCTTTGCCGCTTGCTTCTTTAAAGACCGGCACGTAGCTGCCTCCAGTTTTCACAGTCACAAACTGCAACCGCCCAGCGGGCTCCATGGTGAGGGTTCCTTGCAGAACGACGCGCTCGCCGTTGCGCAGCCCAATTGGCTGCTGCGCCGCAGCAGAAGTACCGCACAAAAGTAGGAAAAGCCATGCGCGATTCATGGTCTCGACTCTAACGCACCGCAGCGGAATGAGCGTGAGGCTCGAATATTAGTGGCGGTAATCACGGTAGTGGATCAGTTCGGAGATACCGATCCACAGGTCCAGCAGCCCCAGGCCGCTGACCAGGCCGCGCACCATACCTTTCATCAGAAAGGCGCGCAGGGTAGGGTACTGCAACAGCATGGGATTGCGGTCCCACATCTCTCTCCACCAGGGTAGGACGGCGATCAGCAGGCCCAGGTAGAGGCAGAAGATCACCAGCACGGCCAGCGAAAGCCGCTGCAGCCAGACAGGCGCGGGCACGGGCTCAGCAGCTTCTGCAACCCGTTGGTCGGCTGATGCCGATGCCGTCGGTGCTGCGGGAGGTGGTCCAAAGGGTAGGTGCGGCTGCACGGACATCTGCTGTTAACCGTAGCAGAGCGCACCGGTCGGGTGCGCTCTGCCTTGTGGGTGTGTTTCGTGGGACAGCGTGCTAGGCGTCAACCGTTTGGCTACGGCGTGGGCGGCGGTTTGCCTGCAGCACCTTTTTGCGCATACGCAGCGACTTGGGTGTGACTTCCACCTGCTCATCGTCGGCGATGAACTCAATGCACTGCTCCAGCGTCAGCTGCTTGTAGGGCACCAGGCGCAAGGCTTCGTCGGCAGAGGACGCACGCATGTTGGTCAGCTTCTTTTCGCGGACTGCGTTTACGTCCAGGTCATTGTCGCGGCTGTTTTCGCCAACGATCATGCCTTCGTACACCTCGATGCCGTCGCCCATAAACAGGGTTCCGCGCTCCTGCAGGCCGTTCAGCGCGTAGGTGGTGGTGACACCCGTACGATCGCTGATCAGGGCGCCGGTAGCTCGCTGCGGAATCTCACCCTGGTAAGGGATGTAGCCATCGAACAGCGTGTTCATCACGATGGTGCCGCGAGTTTCCGTCAGCATTTCCGAACGGAGACCAATCAGGCCGCGTGAAGGCACCTTGAACTCCATACGAACGCGTCCCTGGCCGTGCATCTTGACCATTTCGCCCTTGCGGGGTCCGAGTTTCTGAATGACCGTGCCGCTGAACTCTTCCGGCACGTCGATGGTGACGTACTCGACCGGCTCCATCAGCTTGCCGTCGATGCGCTTGGTGACGATTTCCGGGCGACCGACGGTCAGCTCGAACGATTCGCGGCGCATCATTTCGATCAGAACAGCCAGCTGCAGTTCGCCGCGTCCCAGCACCTTGAAGGTGTCGGGTGACTCGGTGTCTTCCACGCGAATGGAGACGTTGGTCTGCAGTTCCTTGTCGAGGCGCTCGCGCAGGTTGCGGCTGGTGACGAACGAGCCTTCACGGCCTGCAAACGGCGAGTTATTGACGGAGAACTGGATGGCAATCGTCGGCTCATCGATGACGATCTGCGGCAGCGGCTGGGGGTTCTCAAGGCCGGTGATGGTCTCACCGATGGTCAGGCCGGAAACACCCGCAACAGCAATGATGTCGCCAACAGTTGTCACTTCAATATCTGTCCGCTTCAAACCGCTGAAGCTGAACAGCTTCGTGATCTTTACCGGCATCAGCGATCCGTCAAGCTTCGCGATATTGACGGTCTCACCGGTCCGGAGCGTGCCGCTGAACACGCGCGCAATGCCCAGGCGGCCCAAGTAGTCGGAGTAGTCCAGATTGGTGACCAGAACCTGCAGGGCGCCTTCAGCGTCGCCACTGGCAGGCGCAATCGCGCTGGCAATGGTCTCAAACAGCGGCTGCAAATCGGTGCCGGGCGTGTCCATGTTCATGGTTGCGGTGCCGGCCTTGCCGTTGGTGTAGACAACGGGAAAGTCCAACAGGCTCTCATCGGCATCCAGGTCGATGAACAGGTCATAGACCTCGTTCAACACTTCCTGCACGCGGGCGTCGGGGCGATCGATCTTGTTGATTACGAGGATCGGCGTCAGGCCGGCGGCGAGGGCCTTGCCCAGCACGAAGCGGGTCTGCGGTAGCGGGCCTTCGGAAGCGTCCACCAGCAGAACGACGCCGTCGACCATCTTCAGCGCGCGCTCCACCTCGCCACCAAAGTCGGCGTGGCCCGGGGTGTCGACGATGTTGATCTTGGTGTCCTTGTACAGGACGGCCGTGTTCTTGGCCAGAATGGTAATGCCGCGCTCACGTTCCAGGTCGTTCGAGTCCATGACGCGATCCGTCATGGCTTCATTGGCGCGGAAGGTGCCGCTCTGCCGCAGCATGGCATCCACCAGCGTGGTTTTGCCGTGGTCAACGTGCGCGATGATGGCGATGTTGCGAATCACTGAACTCAAAACTTGTACCTTCTTGTTCGCGGCGGAACGCGATAAATCTTGCAGACAAACGTGCGCTCATCCAAGAGCAGGCAGCGCAGGCTGGCAGAGGGAGGCGCACAGGCAAACCTAAAAGGCTTCGCGCGCATCGCTTTCTAGTCTAGCGTACCGGGCCATGCCTGCTTGCCTGCAAGTTGAGTTTCTGGTGAAAGGGCGGTGATATCCGCTCAATCTGCCAAGGCGAAGAGGTCGCGGAGCAAAGCAAATCTCTTCCAGGAGCTACCAGTCGCAGGGCTTGCCCATCGGGCTTCGCGGCAGCTCGCTCCCAAAGGTAAAGTGCTTTGGGTGCTCTGCGGTTGACGTCCATGTTGAAACTGTAGCCTCGATGCTGGCCTGGAGATCATCTGCGGTGTAGCCGGGCGCGGGAACGACAAAGCATTTCAGACGTGTCCCTTCCTCTGGGCGCATCAGCCGAACGCTGATGGCCTGGACTCCTGGAAGCGCCAGCAGTTTCTCCTCCACATGCGAGGGAAACACGTTGGTTCCGCCCACCTGTACGGCCCCGTCTTTGCGACCCCGTGGCAGAAAGCATCGATCTGTCAGAAAATCCAGATCGTCCATGGGGATAACGGTTCTATCGTCCGACACGAGGCTCAGAGGGTAAATGCCATCAGGCTGGCGGGTCCAATGTGGCATCAGCGTGTAAGCCGCTGCCGGCCATACCCGGGTTCCAATGCCCGCAGTCTCCGTGGAGCCGTACACCTCCACCATCCTGGCGAGACCTTTGCCCACGAGCGAGTCGATGGTGCTTCGGGGGCAGGGCGCTGTGGAGGTGACGCCTTCGACATTGGTGTTCCAACGGGGTGTGCTGCGGTCCAGCCAGGACCAGACTTCCGGCACGGCGACGAGCAACTGCCCGGCTTCGGCAGATCGAGAACCCGCCTCATCTGACGCAGTCCCCAGGCTCCAGTCTCTGACCGGAACGCACATGCGATCAGGGAGCAGCGCGGTAAACAACAACCCGTAGATGTGATGTGCGGGTGTGAATGCAATGATTTCCGACCGACCCTGAAACAGGGTAGTCAGGAAATCAATTTCGGTTTGCAGTGCTTGAAAAGAGTGCGTGCAGAGCTTGGGAATGCCAGTGGACCCCGAAGTGGCAAGGGTGACCTGTCGCACGCCAAATGCCCATGCCTGTTCGATCAGGTTGAGCCAGGCCCCCAGGGTCGTGTCGTCCAGCAGCGCATGCTCCAGGTCTGCTTCGTGCAGGTGAAACATCTCGTTGACGGCTGCTGACAGGGTGAGTCGTTCGAGTGAGTCGCAACCGAGGCATGAGTCGTCTCCCTGGCTCAGATCGAAGTCTTCGGCCCAGGTCGGCTTAGCTTTCTGGCTGCTGCGGACGTGAGGTCGTGGACTGCGACCACGGTGGAGTTCCGCGCGGAGCAGGCTCTGCACCACTCTGTGCAACGCGGGCCGTGAAAGGAAGGGCGTCATGGATCTAGGCGGATAGGTTGGCAACAACCTTGTTGCGGCCGGTGCGCTTGGCTTCGTACAGGGCACTGTCCGCCGCTTCCATCAAAGCTGGCAGGGTGCAGGCGCACATCTGCAGTTCTGCGCAGCCGAAGCTGCCGGTTACGTCCAGGGCAATACCCTGCGCATCGATCGCTTCGTCCGCAATCGCAGACCGTAACTGCTCAGCCAGTTCCATTGCATCCGCCAGCGATGTGGAGGGCAGAAGGATGGCAAACTCTTCGCCGCCAATGCGGGCCATGGTCTGGTTGGGATGCAGCAGGGACATGCATCGACGAGCAAACGCCTTCAGAACGTCGTCGCCCCGGCTGTGACCATGGGTGTCATTCACCTGCTTGAAGCTGTCCACGTCAATGGCAATCAATGACAGTGGATGATGGTGCCGCTTGCGCCGGGCACATTCCTTTTCTGCCACTTCAAAGAAGTGCATGCGGTTGTAGGTGCCCGTCAGGTGATCCTTCGTCAGCATCTGCTTCAGGTGCTGAACGTTAATTGGCCGTTGTTCGGCTTCGCGGAAGACCACGGTGTAACCCGAAACAGCTTTGTCCGTACCTTCGCTGCGTACCGCGATCAGGCGTTGGCACCATGATGCCGTGCCGTTCTTGTGGGCTTGCCAGGACTCGTGCAGATACCAGCCTTCACGGGAAGCTAGATCGATCTGTTGCTCAATCGTTAGTGAGTCCGAAGCATCAGGCGGAGCGCTTAGAACATCCAGCGTTTCACCGATCAGTTCCGTCGATTCATAGCCGGACTGCCGCACAATGGTCTGGTTGACCGCCTCGATTTTTCCGTTGGAGTCGAGCGCTGCCACACCGAACTCACTGGCTCCATCCATGAGCGAGGAGAACCATGTTTCCGCTTCTTTCAGCTTGCGTTCCTGCCGCACCTGCCGAGAAATATCGCTGAGAGAAACCATGTAACGCTCTGCGCCCAGCTTTACCAGGGTGCAGGCGTACACCTTCATCTCTCCGCTGTTTGCTTTTTCGGGGCGGATCAGAATGCGGTGGTCTTCGCAGATGTTTCCCTGCTCTGCATCGAAGGCTTCGACGAAGTTGCGCAGTTCGGGCGCGTAGGCTGCCATCAAGTCAAAGAAGTTCAGGGATGGCATACCAGAGAGTGGCATCAGCAACTGCATGCCCAGGGGATTGATCATGCTGATCGCTCCGTCTGAGGACACCTCAACCAGGCCGATGGGGCAGGCGTACAGGAAGCCGAGAAGTTTACCGTTCTCCTCTTGAAGGTCACTCATCGCGAGACATCTCTCATCTTCCCCGGATTGGTGCTGCATGCCGTTCGTCAACGAAAGCCCTTTCCGTTTAGCGACGGATGAGGAGGTAAGAGCGTGGTGTCGATTCTGCCTTCAACAAACGGAGCGTCACCGGCGTGGGCCGCATGCGGAACGTCAGGATGTAGGGCAGAGTCACGTCAAGCGTCGGTTCGTCTGCCAGGCGCTGTGCCACCATGAAGTTGTTCATGCACTGCGCAGTCGCCAGAAAGAACGCGGTGTGCATCACGGATGCCCTGGGGAGCCCCGCCATGCGTGACTCCGTGGCGTTGTAGATCTCCACCATACCGTCGCTGGTGAGTCCCACAACACCGTAAGGCAAGGCGTCCAGATCATCTGACGACATGCCTGCAAGGTCAGAGAGTGACACACCCTCAAAGCTGAATCGATGTAACTGTTCGCTGTCCAGAATGGTGCACCGCGTTTCTAATGAGTACCGATTGATAAGTAATCTTTATCTTCCGCTTGTTGCGTGGTGTTCCTGCAAGGCAGATGCTTTCGCCGACCATGGGCAATGCCATTTCGGTTCAATCCCCAGCCTGAGATTGCGCCAGACAGGCTGGACCATTTGCCTGCTTTGCTACCAGCTTTTTAGTTCATCGACCGGAATGACAAGCGGCATTACCAAGCGAAAGCGGAGGGTGCAGTAAATACAACCGGCATGGCTGCATCGTAAGGCGTTCCAGGCTTGTGTGCGCAGGTACCTGATTCTTGTTGGTGCGCCTGTCTGTAAATTGAAGAAAGTTTGACGCACGAAAAACGGCCCACCATAGGTGGGCCGTTGCTCTGTTCAATGTAGTGAGCTTACTGTTTCTCTTCGAAGTTAAGTGAAGCGGAGTTGATGCAGTAGCGCAATCCGGTTGGGTTGGGTCCGTCAGGGAAGACGTGGCCCAGGTGCCCGCCACAGTTGGCGCAGACAACCTCAACACGGCGCATGCCGTAGGTCCTGTCCTCGATGGCTTCAATCGCGTCCGCAGATACGGGCTGGTAAAAACTGGGCCAGCCGGAACCGCTCTCGAACTTCGTTTCTGAAGTAAACAGAGGTGCGTTGCAGGCGCCGCAGTGATAGATGCCGTCAGCATGGTTCTCGTACAACGCACCGCTAAAAGCCCGCTCCGTGCCTTTGCCGCGAATGACCTGAAATTGTTCCGGTGTCAGCAGCTCGCGCCACTCCGCCTCGGTTTTATGTACGCGGCGGGGTGCCTCCGCGGTGTTGCTTTTCCCTGTGTCTGCCATGATGTTCTCCCACCTGATTAGACGCAAAAAGGACTGCGACGACCCACGCCGTGCTTTAAGCCGCAGAGGGAAAACGTGCGATCACTTCAATTTCAACCAGGCCATCCTTGGGCAAGCGTGCGACCTCCACGGTAGACCGGGCCGGTGCCACCACGCCTTCAGGCGCAAAGCTGCCAGCGTAAAGCGCATTCATCGCCGCAAAGTCTCCCATGTTCTTCAGGAACACGGTGGTTTTCACCACGTCGGCAAAGCCCAGCCCGGCAGCGCTCAAGAC
>JBPBPZ010000084.1:0-10278 GCA_050954525.1 Janthinobacterium lividum | reverse complement strand
ATGACTGGTTGCCGCAGGACACGGTGCAGGCCTGCATCGACTTTCGCGTCAGCATCAAGGGGCCGCTCACTACGCCCATTGGTGGCGGCATCCGCAGCCTGAACGTGACCCTGCGCCAGACCATGGACCTGTACCAGTGCGTGCGCCCGGTGAAGCACTATCCCGGCGTGCCCAGCCCCATGAAGAACGCCGACGACGTTGACGTGGTCATCTTTCGCGAAAACACTGAGGACATCTACGCGGGCATCGAGTTCAAAGAGGGTTCGGCAGACGTCAAGAAGCTGCGCGACTTCGTCAACAACGAGCTGCTCGGCAACACAAAGAAGCGCCTGCGCGACGACGCCGGCATCGGCCTGAAGCCCATTAGCGTCATGGCATCCAAGCGGCTGGTCCGCGCCGCCCTGCAGTACGCGGTCGACAATGGCCGCAAGGTCGTCAGCATCGTGCACAAGGGAAACATCCAGAAGTTCACCGAAGGCGCATTCCTCGAATGGGGCTACGAAGTCGCCAAGGGCGAGTTCCGCGACAAAATCGTGACGGAGCGTGAAAGCTGGATCTTCGCTGCGCTGGACAAGGACGCGAGCCTGACGCCGGAGGCGCTGGCGAAGGTGGTCGAACCCGGTCTGGATTTTGCACCCGCGAGCTTTGGCGAAAAGATCGTGGCCGAAGTGAAGTCCGCCCTCGCCGCCATTGGCGAAACCCACGGCAGCGGCAAGTGGAAGAGCCTCATCCTGGTGAACGACCGCATCTGCGACGCCATGTTCCAGGACCTGCTGCTGAAACCAAAGGAATATGACGTTCTGGCCACCACCAACCTGAACGGCGACTACCTGTCCGACGCCGCTGCCGCGCAGGTGGGAGGGTTGGGCATCGCTCCGGGGTCGAACATCGGCGACGGCTTCGCCGTCTTCGAAGCCACCCACGGCACCGCACCCCGCCTGGCCGATCAGGACGTGGTGAACCCTGGCTCGGTCATCCTGTCGGGTGCCATGCTGTTCCAGCTGCTTGGCTGGACCGAAGTCTCTGACCGGATCGAACAAGCCATGACGAAGACGATCGAGCAGAAGTACGTCACCGTCGACTTCGCCAAGGGCATGGAAGGCGCGACGCAGGTCGGTACCAGTGCGTTTGCAAACAGGATTATCGAGAACATGTAAGTGGACGTTGGGCACGGAAGCATGTTGCTTCTGTGTTCTGTAGACAGCAAAAGCGGGAGCCAGTCGGCTCCCGCTTTTGCTTGCTGTGTCGCTTCTACCTGATTTAGAAAGCGTAGTGCAGTTGCAGTTGCAGAACGCGCGACAGGCTGCGCGTGTTGGTGATCTGACCGAAGTTCGTATCCGTCACATTGTTGTCTGGATTGCCGTAGCTTGCGATGTTGCCCACGTTGAACGCATCGGCGCGGAACCCAAGTGCCTGGCGCTCCGTGATGTGAAAGTCCTTGAACACGGACGAGTCGATGGTGACGTAGCGCGGTGTCCGCTCCGACCCGACCGAGGCCGTGCCGAAACTGAGGTTTGCCGCGGGACCGTAAGCGCAGGTGTTGTTATCCGCACCGTCGCAGGGAGTCGCAGAAGCGTCCGTGCCAAACCAGTGGTCCACACTGCGATTGTTGACACGCAGCGTACGGTACCGGTTGGCCCGGATCAGGCCGTAGGTGTTGGTGTTGGTGTTGTCAGGCCCGTTGATGGTGACTGGGAAGCCGGAGTAAGCCACAAAGCTTGACGATACCGACCAGCCGCCCAGCAGCAGGTCCGCCGCCCGGTTCAGCTGCCCGCCAAACTGCATGCCGCGTCCAAACGGAACCACGTAAACAGCAACGGCAGACAGGTTGTGCGTCACGTCCGTACCTGACAGGCCATAGTCAGCGCGGCTGTTGTAGCCGTCCTGAAAGGCACCGTTCTGGCCGTTGATATTGGCTGGCGTGTAGTTACCGGCGCTGTTGGTCAGCGACTTGGAGTAGGTGTAGTTGACGGTATACGTCAGGCCGTGTTCGCCGCGGTCTCGCAGCGTTACCTGGCCACCGTTGTAGTTCATCATGGCCGCGGATTCTGTGACCAGCAGCTTATTGCCCTCGCCAACCAGTGCGGCGAAGGGTGCCGTGGTTGCCGCAGTGACAGTGCCTCCGTTTGCTGCCAGTGCCCGAGCCTGGTCCAGGGTGAGCTGGTTGCCATTGCGGTAGTCGGCAAGGTGCTGGCCGGTTTCACCCACGTAGCTCACAGCCACAGACACCTTGTTATTCAGCGCGAACTCTGTGGTCAGGTTGAACTCGTGCAGGTAGGCGGGCTTGATGTTCTGTGGCCACGCACCGTAGCTTGCGTTGCTGTTGTTTACGTCGCTGATCGCAAAGCCTGTCGCCGCATGCAGAGGCGTTCCAGGGCTGTACGGCGCGCCTGCGCTGGCCGGCACAGGTGTGGCTGCTTTGGGATTTGAGAAGGCCAGGAACGGGTTCTGATAGGTAAGCCGCTGGTTGTTGGCGTTGCCTTCAAAGAAACTGGTGGTGCCGTAACCGCCGCGCAGAACCATGCGGCTGGCAGCCTGGTAGGCAAAGCCGAAGCGCGGCTGGATCTGGTTCTTCGTGGGCTGGTAGCAGGAAATGTTGTCGCACACGATGGAACCGGCGGGCGCACCGGCGGGAACAGACCCGGCGTACTCCACCTTGCCCATGTTCGGGCCGGTCAGCAATACATTCGCCGTGCGGTTGTGGACTTCGTTCCAGCGCTGGTCGTACTCGTAGCGGATGCCGAAGTTGAGCGTCAGATTGCTGGTTGCCTTCCAGTCATCCTGAAAGAAGCCTGCGGTACGCCACTGGCGATTGCCCACGAGGCCCGTGCCGCCAGGGATAGCGATGCTGTCTTCGCTGGAGCGGTCCAGCACAAAGTCCGCGCCGCTGTAGCCTGTTTGGGTGCCATCGCCGGTAAAGACGCCGGTGTAGTTGAAGCTGCCGAGCGAACCCTGCGCGCCGGAAAGCGCGTAATTTTGCTGGTAGCGGATGGCCTGCCCACCCACGGTGAAGGTGTGGTTGCCCTTCTGGATGGTGACGCTGTCGTAGTACGAAAAGGTATTGTCACGCAGAATCTGCGGACCGCCCGTCGTACCCACGTCTCCAAGATTGTCGTTGACGAAATGCTGGTTTGAGAAGCCGACATAAGTCTGCGCCCCAAAGGGGATGCCGACAATTTTGTTACCGTTCAAGCCGAACTGGCCGGAGGGATCCGTGGGGATGCCCTGGTCCCAGCGCACGCGCAGGAATCCGGCTCGCGCCTCGTTCACTACCGTTGGCGAGAATGTGTGGACCCATGTGGTGCCGAACATCTTGGTGGGAAAAACGTTTTGTGACGGAAAGCTGATGGGCAGAACGGCAACTGATCCGTCATAGGCACGGGACTGCGCATAGAAGCCTGTGACCTTGTCGTTGTTGCGCGGATCCCACTCAATCTTCAGGTCGCCCTGGTTGTTGACGATGAAGTTGCGCGTGTTGCCGATGTAGTTGTTCTGCACCAGGCCGTCCTGCGGTGTGGCGTTCGGCAGCGGGTACAGCTCAGGGTGTGCAAACAGGTATTTTGCAACGGGGCTCACAATCGGCACCCGGTTATTCAGGTACGGCGCAAAGTTATTCTGCGTGTCGTATAGCGCTTTCGGCACCGCCGAAAAGTCGCCATTGCGCATGGCCTGGGTAAGTACGCTGGCGGTGCCTGTACCGCCGGAGTGGCGGCGATTGCCCTCATAGTCAACAAAGAAGAAAAGCTTGTCGCGCCGGATGGGACCGCCGAACGTGCCGCCAAACTGGGTCTGCGTGAAGGGGTTGATCGGCTGGATATCCGCAGGGTCGGGATGGTGCTTGTTGCTCCACGAGTTTGCGTTCAGGTTCTGATTCTCGAGGTAAGCGTAAGCCGAGCCGTGAAACTGGTTGGTGCCGCTTTTCAGCACGGTGACAATGTCGCCGCCATTCACGTTGCCATAGGACGCGGGTGCGTTCGCGGTGATCACGCGCACTTCGGCAATCGCATCCGGAGCCGGGTTGTAGCCGATCAGGTTGTTCTGGCCTTCGTTCATGTCGATGCCGTCAAGCGTGTAGTTATTCGCCTGGGCCCGGTTGCCGTTCACTGCAACAATGCCGTTGTTATAGGTGTTGCGCTCCAGCGCATTGCCGCCGGTAAGGCCCTGCGGATCGGTGTTCACGGCGCCCGGCTGAAACAGGGTCACAGACGAGAAGTTGCGGCCATTCAGCGGTATGGTCTGGATCTGCTGCTCGGAAAGCGAAAGGCCAATGGTGCCGTCAGTCGTGTCAAGAATGGGCGTGGCCGTGCTTTGCACGTCCACGGAGGTGCTGCTGGCACTTACCGTGACGTGGATATCGATCTTGGCGGTCTGGCTGATTTCAAGCTGTACCTCTGGCAGGTTCTGCGTGCCAAAGCCCGCTGCATCCACCTGCACGGTGTACCTGCCAATGGGCAGAAAGCGTATGGAGTACGACCCGGTGCCGTTGCTGGCCGCGGTGGAACGCACGCCGGTCGTGACATTGATAGCTGTAATCGTTGCGCCGGGAACGGCGGCTCCGCTGGGGTCGAGCACCGTGCCTGTAATGGTGGCGGTGACTGTCTGAGCCTGTGCGCCCCCGGCGGACAGCGCCGCGACGGTGTACGCTGCAACGGTAGGGAACAGCTTTGAACTTCTCATGGAACTCCTGGGAAACCCTTTGCGCGAAGGCAAAGAAGGTAAATGACTGCTCGGATCTGGTGTAGCTGCATGAGGTCGTCCGCGCAGCCTAGGTGATGGTACTGCAGGAACTCTGCCCACCTATACTGAGTTCATACCCGCCCGAACCGGCAGCAATACTCCGCGCCATATGCCGCCAGACTGTTTGTACCGTTCGGATTTGGACCTCGTGTTTGCCGGAAGGTGTTGCGTAGGACGCGCCTTCTCCTGAGCCTCTGCTGCGGCAGGTAAGGAACACGGCATCTGTACGGAGCTTTGCATCACGGGGCTTGCTCCCGACCCTGCCGACGGAGGCACGCGGTAAGGTGGAGGCAGAGTATGGTGCATCTTTCGCGGCGGCAGCTATTGCAGGGAACTGAGGAGACGGGTTCGCAGTGGCAGATCTTCGCAGCCGCCTTCCTGGTGCGGGTGCTCTACATCCTGCTGGCACACACGTTCAGGGTTCGCCCGTCGGACGATCACTTCGAGTTTGGCTGGGAGATGGGGCGGATCGGCCGCGCACTTGCGACCGGCCACGGCTACAGCGATCCCTTTACCGGTCACACGGGACCTACCGCGTGGACACCGCCGCTGTACACGCTGCTGATTGGTGGCGTCTTCAAGGTGTTTGGGGTCTACTCGCGGTTGTCAGCGTTTGTTCTTCTGACTGTGAACTCTCTGCTTTCAGCGTGGACGGCCGTTCTGGTTTGGGAGATCGGCCTACGCTGCTTCAATCGTCGCGTCGCAGTGTGGAGCGGATGGCTGTGGGCGCTGTACCCGGCGGCCATGCAGTATGCCGTGCGCTGGGTGTGGGAGATGTCCGCGACCGCTGCCGTGTTCACCGCCATCCTTGTACTTGCGCTGCGCATGCGCGGTGTGGGCGATACTGAACCGCGAGAGCAGACGTGGCAGCAATGGGCTGCCTTCGGTCTGTTGTGGGGTGTGCTGGCACTGCTGAATCCAACGCCGCTGCTGATGCTGCCAGTGGTTTTTCTGTACGTTTCTGTCCCGTCGCGAAAAAGCACGAGTCATAGCGATTCGGATGCGGAAGCGCGGCCAAAACACGCTGGTTTGCTCCGGTACGTTTCTCAGCAATCGCCGCGCGTTGCACTTGCGGCGGTGCTTTTTCTGCTTACGATTGCGCCCTGGGCCGCACGAAACTATGCCGTTTTCCATCGTTTCATTCCCCTGCGCGACAACTTCGGCGCGGAAAACTACGAGGGCAATTCGCCCTGGTCGACCGGTTTTCCATGGGGCCGTACGGTGCCGCTGGAGAACGGTCGCATCCTTGCCGAGTACACCGCCATGGGCGAACCCGCGTGGGTCGCCGATCGTGGCGCCAAGGCGAGCGCGTGGATCCATGCCAACCCGAAACGGTTCACCGAGCTAACCATCAAACGTGCGTGGATGTATTGGGCGGGTGTTCCCAAGTCAGTAGAAGAAGCCGGCGTGCTGGAATATGGACGCTTGGTCTCGTTCCAGTTTCTGTCGCTTGCAGGACTGTTCGGCGCGGCGCTGGCGGTGCGTCACCGCAGGCCGGGCGCGTGGCTTTTTGCCGCTGCGTTCGTCCTGCTGCCGCTGCCGTACTATGCCGTTACGGTGCAGGCGCGATTCCGCCATGTGCTGGAGCCGCTAATTTGTGTGCTGGGTGTTTACCTGTTCCAGTCGGCACGAAATCGTGTCAGCCAGAACTGATTTGCAGCCTTTAATGGTCGGTAGTCCTGCACCGCGAGTTCAGCGGCTAAACCGCTCAACTGGAACCTATCATTCGGAGCGAGAGAACTGCCCCAACCACTTAGCTTTTCGCTGCAGCGATGCGAGCGGCGATGCCATTCCACAGGCGTATGCGCGATTCCAGCGCGAAGACGGCGGCGCGTTCCGCCTCGACCCACTTAGCCTTATCGTCGCCGCACAGGTCGGCAACCATGCGCAGCGCCATGGGGCCGTGCTCGCCGCCGTCCACTTCGATGTGGCGCTCGAGGTACCAGATAAAGGTCGATAGCTGGTCGTGCAGTTCTTGATTCAGGTCGCGCACAAAGCCTTTGAACATCTCCGGAATCAGGTCTTCGCGGCCGAACGTAAATGCCGCTGCCACGCCGTGTAAGTCACTGCCTTTGAGGATGTAAAAGGTGTCGCGCACAAAGGCCACGGCCTCTGCCGGAGCGCCGCACTGTTTGATTGCCTGCGCTGCGTCTTGACCGTTGCGGATCGCTGTAATCAACGCGTCTGCTGCAGCGGTAGAGGCGCCACACTGCCGCATGGCTTCGCAGTACAGTTCGAAGTGGCTTGTATGACGGCCTTCGTAGACATCGCTTTCTTCGCCAAGCACGATTTCATTGATCAGGTGGCGGCTTTCGGGTGTGCGACTCGGCACCCAGGGCACTTCGACGCAGGTCAGGCCGCGCTGCAGCGTCTTGAGCAGGCTCATGAAGTCCCACACGGCGAAGACGTGTGTCTCCATGAACAGGTGCAGGTCTTCCATGCGGGTGAACGAGCGGTACAGGGGATGCGCGCTTAGCTGGGCGTAAAGCGGCCGCAGCGTTGTTTCAAGCTGTTCTAGGTGGGTCATAAGTCGGTGGTCAGCAGACCTTCATCCAGCCGACGCAGAAAGTCCCACGAGTAGATGCCACTTTCGTGACCATCAGCCCACTTGAACTTCAAGGCATAGCGACCGATGGGCAGCGCTTCCAGCGGACGCGCGGGTGGGGTGTACATGGGAAACGCCAGCTTTGGCGCGGGCCTGGGCTCGCCCACCTTGCGACCGGTCTGCTCGCGTTCCTCGTGACAGGTGGCGCAGGGACAGGCATCACGCAGGAACGGAAAGGTCCAGTGCGAATGGTGCCCATCTTTCCAGGTGATGTCGACCCCGGTGCCCTCGGTCAGCGCGACGCGTACCTTGGCGGGCGTGACGGCGGCAGGTGGCAGGTCCTGTTCTGCCAGCACCGCGCGGCGACTCTCTTCCGGACTGACAAGACGGATACCTTCGTGACTCACACCAACAGTTTACGAGAGATGGAAGCCGGGCGTTGCGGCGATCAGCGCCTGTGTGTACGCCACCTGCGGATGCTCGCAGATGTTGACGGCATCGCCGACCTCAACGATCTCACCGCGCTGCATGACGGCGACCCGGTCGCACAGGTATCGCACCAGTGGCATGCTGTGCGAAATAAACAGGCACGTCAAGCCATGTGTGCGCTGCAACTGCTGCAGTAGGTTGATGATCTGCGCCCCCACGGAGACATCCAGCGCGCTGACCGGTTCGTCCAGCACCAGGAACTCTGGCCGCAGGGCGAGCGCGCGCGCAATGTTGATGCGCTGCCGCTGGCCGCCGCTGAAGGCGTGCGGAAAGCGCTCCAAAGCGGAGGGCTCCAGGCCGACTTCCTCCAGCATCGACCGCAGTTGCTCTTCAAGCGGCCTGCCGTGGAGCAGATCCATGCCGTGGATCGCGAAGGGCTCGGCCAGGATGTCACGCACACGCATGCGCGGATTCAGTGCTCCAAATGGGTCCTGGAAGACCACGCCCATACGGCGTCGTAGTGCTTTCATGGCGGGCCTGCCTGCACGCAGCACATCGACTCCATCGAAGCGGACGGCACCCGCCGTGGGTTCGACCAGCCGCAAAACCATGCGTGCCACCGTGCTTTTACCGCTGCCGCTTTCGCCCACCACTCCAAGGATTTCGCCGCGGGCGATGGAGAAACTTACGTCGTTCACTACGCGCGATTTGCCGTAGGTCTTGGTCAGGCCTTCGGCTGTGAGAAGGGGGGTGTCAAGCATAGGCCGGATGGTAGCAGCTTGGCTGTTGTGTGTTGCTGCTTTGCATTTCCGTCGCATGGAGAGTAAGCGATATTCTCGGCGTCATGGCGATCCTTCAATCTCTGTTGACGCTTTTACTGGCGCAGTTTGCGGGTGAGGCGTTGCACCGCATGCTGCACCTGCCGCTGCCCGGCCCGGTCATCGGCATGGCGTTGCTGGCAGGCACGCTGCTGCTGCGCGGCGGGGAACCGAGCCCGGCGCTGGCCGAGACGTCGGACACGTTGCTGCGCTGGATGGGCCTGCTGTTTGTGCCCGCTGGCGCTGGCGTGTTTGCCTACGCGGGCCTGCTGCGTGCGGGGTTCGTGCCGGTGGTTGTCGCACTTGTTCTTTCCACGGTGCTGACCTTTGCCGTGACCGGATGGGTTATGCAGGGGTTGGACCGGCGCAGGTCTAACGCATGAACCTGTCAACCCTGTACGCGTCACCGCTGTTTCTGATTACGTTGACCCTTGCTGCCTACCTTGCCGGAGCGGCGCTCAATCGACGCACGGGATCTTCGCTGGCCAACCCTACGCTGATCGCCATTCTTCTGGTGGGCTTAGCCTTGCATGTGGTGCGCGTGCCTTATGCAACGTATTTCAGCGGCGCGCAGTTTCTGCACTTCCTGCTTGGCCCGGCAACGGTGGCGTTGGCTATTCCGCTGGTGCGCTCGCTGGAACACCTGCGGCGCAGCCTGCTGCCCACACTGGCAGCGCTGTTTGCGGGCTCTGTCACAGGGGCGGTCAGCGCCTATGTCACTGTGCGGGTGTGTGGCGGCAACCAGCAACTGGCGCTAACCATGCTGCCCAAATCGTTGACCACGCCCATCGCCATGGACGTGTCGCAAACCATTGGCGGTGTACCTTCGCTGACCACGGTGTTTGCCATTGCCGCTGGAGTTATGGTGGCCGTAGCCCTGCCCTGGCTGATGAAGATGTTTCGGATCGAAGACCCTGCCGCCGCGGGTCTGGCTGCCGGAACCTCGGGCAGCGGCATTGCCACGGCACGCGTGGTCGCCATGGGTTCAGTCCCACTTGCCTTTGCGGGTGTTGCGATCGGCATGAATGGACTAATGACAGCCGCGCTTGCGCCGCTGCTGGCACGGATGCTGCAGCATTTGTGGCCGTAAAGAGCACAAAGGTACTTGTCTACACCCACCCGCACACCGCATCATCAAGGTTCCATGCCAAAACAGGAAAAGCAACGCAACACGCCGCGACAGGTGCTTTTTGCCAGCCTGGTCGGCACCACGGTCGAGTTCTTCGACTTCTACATCTATGCCACGGCAGCGGTCATCGTGTTTCCGAAGCTGTTCTTCCCGAAATCGGATCCACGCTCGGCCACGCTGGCGTCGCTGGCTACGTTTGCCATCGCGTTCATTGCGCGGCCCATTGGGTCGGCGCTTTTCGGGCATTTTGGTGATCGAGTCGGACGCAAGACTACGCTGGTGCTGGCGCTTTCCACCATGGGACTTTCCACCGTAGCCATTGGCATGCTGCCGACGTACGCAAGCGCGGGCGTCATTGCGTCCATCCTGCTGGCGCTGTGCCGCTTTGGGCAGGGCATCGGCCTGGGTGGCGAGTGGGGTGGCGCGGTGCTGCTGGCGACGGAAAATGCGCCGCCCGGCAAACGCGCGTGGTACGGCATGTTTCCGCAGCTGGGAGCGCCTGTTGGCTTCTTTCTGTCGAGCAGTGTTTTTCTGCTGCTGTCGCGTTTTCTGAGCAACGACGAGTTTTTTCGCTGGGGTTGGCGGCTGCCATTCCTGGCCAGCGGTGTGCTGGTGCTGGT
>JBPBPZ010000085.1:0-10286 GCA_050954525.1 Janthinobacterium lividum | reverse complement strand
TATTAGCTGGGTTTTCCAACCCCCGTATCGCCCATCATGAGGAAGTGCTGGGCTTCTTTCTTAGCCGGAATCCGAATCTTGCCTTGCATCTCGGTCGTGTTAAAGCCGATGCCATCACCCTTCTGCTTCCTCACGAACTCCTCGGGGTTCATGAGGACTGGCCCACGTAGCAGACGGCCATATTTCATCTGGCGGAACCGTCTCATATCCGCTGGAATGCTCAGCCCCAACAGGGCGACAAGCGAGAGTGCAGCCCATCCCAGACTGGCAGCGTAGGAGCCAAGAACGCTGTCCCCTTCGAAGATCGCGCCACGCAGCCAGCGGCTCATGGCTACGTCTGTAAACGTCTCGGGCTTGCCAGTGTAGAAGCCTCGAAAGCCCTGAGAAAGAGGAAGAGCTGAGAGCTGGACCGGCACCCGGTGCCCGTCCGGAAAGACGGTCTCCCCATCTTCGAAATCGACCGGCAGCGCACGGCGGGGCTGAACCTTCGGGCCACCGAGATACACGATTTCGTAGCTGCCATGCGCTTTGAAGAGTGAGCCTGCGGAACTGCGAAGATAAGCCCCGCTGTACGTCTTTTGTAGCGGCGGCAAACCGAACCGCAGATGCTCCCAGCAAAACAGCAGCGCAAGAAGTACGGCCAATCCAATCGCGGCGTACGAGTAAACCGGGACGTTCGGCGGGAACACCAGAGTTTCTTTACGACCCCATGCATTGTCCGGCATTTACTGCTCCTTCTCGGTATGGCGGTACTGTTCCGTCACCTGGCTGGTGACGCTTCGTTTCTCGGCGCGAACGTGATCCAGCAGGGCGCGGAACTGCTCGTCTGTGTAGTCCTCGCCTAGCGCAATCGGCCTCAGAAGATTCACCAGAAACATGCGCAGGCCGATCAGTTCGGTGAGCAGAATGTCGTCCTTCGGGCGACGGGCCGAAGCAAGGAGCTGGTCGCGTGACCACTCTCCGATTGCCTTGCCTTCCTGTCGGGCCGCGCTCTCCAGCTCTGCTAATTCGTCGCTTGCAACGCGCGTGCTGATCGCGCAGACACGAGGCAATCGGCCCTGAGAGCGGCGGAGCCGGTTCGTCAGATTCAACGGCTGTTCGGCTGTCATCTGGTCCATCAATCACCTCCCAACTTCGCGTTTTCTATAGAAAGCGCAAAGATTTCTATAGAAAACGTCACAGCGCTAAGCTGTTCATTCTGTTGCGGTTGCCGGATAGCACTTTTTCCGGCGCTCTACACCACCCTGGAAGGGATGAAGTGTCATCCTTTTCCCTGTGCGCAGCACAGTTTCGTTTTCAGGGTGGGTAGAGGCTGCGGTTGCTGTTCCTGCGAGTGCGAATGCCGTCGGCTACCTGGAGCCGACAGCGTGAGGGCTCGCACCGGTCGCCGCACCATTGCCGGCACCATTCTTCTTGCTGGCGACCGTGGGTGCGGGCTTCTTAATGCGGAGAGCAGAGGGCGTCTCGCCGTCCTGGTTCGTCTCCAGGTATTGCTGGAAATCCTTGTCCTTGGTAAACACATACTCAAGGGCCAGGTTCACCACATCGTCCGCGGAAGACTTTGCGAAATGTGCGTACTGGTCAACCCGCTTTGCGGTTGACTCTTCAAGTTTCACGGTGGTCTCTACCTTCTTCGAAGCCTGGATGCTGAGCAATGGCATGGGGCGATTCTCCTTTTCAAACTGGTTAGGCTGCGTGGCTGTAATCCGACGTGGAGTAGATCACATCGTGGTCGTATGTCTGGGTGTTCTGGTCGTAGCCGCGTACATGAATGAGCTCGCGAACCCGGCGCTTTCCATCGGGCGCTCGCTCGCAGTACAGAGCGAAGTCGATGGCTGAGGCCGTCTCAGAACGCATGAACGAATGGTTGAGGTTTGGCCTGGCACTCAGGGCAAGGTTGGCAAGCCTGCCGAGTGCGTCAAGGGCACTGCTCGCGTGGATGGTGGAGAGCGTTCCACCGTGGCCGGTGTTCATGGCCTGCAGCAGGTCATAACCGCACTCGTTGCGAATCTCGCCCATGATGATGCGGTCGGGCCGGTGACTGAGTGCGGCGGCCAGCAGCTCACTCGGTGTCACGGCGACCTGACAGGGGATCGCATCGACCGCCTCCCACTGAACTGCATTCGGGTGAGCTATCCGCAGCTCGGACGGCTGCTCGATCACACAGAGACGCTCGGTCATGGGAATGTGGTCCAGCAGCGCCTTCATCAGGGTCGTCTTACCGCTGCCGGTTCCGCCTGCGATGATGCCGTTCTTCCTCTGCACGTCCTACGCGTTTATAGGGCCTTAAGAAAGCCTCTCACGCGATCCGAATCTGAAGTTGTGTATGGCTGAAGTTCCACTTTGACCTGGTGCCTTCAGGCTGAATACAAGAATATGCGCCTCGCGCGCACGGGGAAGACGTGCTTCTCTTCCCCGCTCTCACTCACTGCCCCGTCAGCGGCATAGGCTTCCGTTTACGGTTGAAGTAGAAGCCCTTGCACAGCTGCTCGAGCTTCGGAGCTCAACAGGCGCCGCATGCCTCAGCGCCTACCACTCGAGTGTCCTTGCACTCAGCTTCTTCTTCCCTTCTCTTGAACTCTGCAGAGTGCTCCCTTGTGATCTCTGGCGCAGCTTCCAGTAACTGCATGGCTGAACGCAACAGTCTCCTCCAATGTGGCCTTTGGCACAACGGGCACCCGCTTGCAAACTCTACGATATGTGGTGGACTTTGCTTGGCGATCGGAACTGACCCGGCTCAAGGCTTTTTCCTCTTACCAACTCCGGGCTATCTCACGGATGTGGGAAGACCATGGACCTCAACAAACGATGTTGTTCTACGGTCTCTCAAGGGCGCAAGCGTATCGGATCCACCGGATCTGGCTTGACTGTGTTGGCCAGGCGAACACCGAACTGGGCACCCAGGCAGCCAGTTCGGAAGTGTTAGCGGCTCTTTGACTCAGTTGAAACATGGGAGATGAGAGAGCCAGCTACCAGGCAGCGACCAGCCCTGCCATGGCAGGCCGGTCGCTTCCCGCATCAATCAGGAGCAAGCTGGCCCTTTGTGAGACGAAGCGTGTTCCTCGCCCATCACGGCACAGCAAAATGCTCCCAAGGTGTCTGCCGGGTTGTCATGTCTCGGGGGCTCAGGCGTGACCTCACGCTCTCCAATCTCGAGGTCAAACGGAATCTGGCCTGCAACAGGGAAGATCCTGGCAGGAGAGTTGAGTGGCAGGCCAGCCTTGTGCCACTTCAGCATGTGCTTTTGAGAGGCTGGTCTCTTTACAGATATCTTCATAAAACTCCTTTCTGCAGATAGGAAAGGGCGCCCGGAGGGGCGCCCTGCGAACATTGACACGCGCTGATCAAATCGGAACAAGCGCCGGAACTCATCGTTTGGGCTTCGTGCATATGCATGCACCTAATGAACGTGAAGACCAGCCGATTGGTACTTGTCAGGAATCGACTTACCCCCTTGGTACTTGATCGAACCGTGAACTTGCTTATGGGTCCCTCATAGTTCCTTGCGTGTAGGTTTTGCTTTCAGTCGGTACCAGGACAGCCCTGATGCAAGCTCCGGACGCATGATGGGTACCTTCGATGGATCTTTGAGCACGATGTAAATGTGGATGAGCCGTTCCCGCTGTTTCTTCGGATCCTTCATCAGCCACTCAGGGAACTTCTTCAGGTCGGCTTCCCGGGCAAGCTGAGCGTCCACCGTTTCCCGGAACGCAACGTAGAAGACTTTGTTCTTCTTGTCCCGCACCGTAGCGATGTGCTCGTAAAAGCACACAGAGTCACCTGTCGGTGTACCGCCCATCTTGTGCAGCTGACTCAGACGGGGATCGATACCTGAAGTCCACCGCCGGCCCGTACCACCGGGCAGCGGATACACACGCGTATCCGCCAGCTCCAGGTTGGCAAGGATCTCCGGATTCACATTGCGTACCGGATCACGAAAGACTGGTTTCTCTGCCATAGCTTTGCGGCCTTCTTTGCAGCGGACTTCTTCGCCGCGGTCTTAACAGCCGCCGGCTTGGGTTCGGTCTGTTCCGCATCTTCCTTGGCAGGCTCCTCGGCAGATTCTTCCTCGTCTTCGTCATCCGCCTCCAGATGCTCCGTAATCGCGTCCACCGTCTCCTGCAGCGCCTCCGACCTTGCCAGCAGCTCCTGGTGTTCCGCAAGCGACACAAAGCCCTTGGCGAGCGCCTGTGGCGTCAGGGAATTACGCTTCTCAATCGCAACCTCAACGGAACGCAGGAAGCGCCCGCGGCCACCTTCTGCAGCCTTGCCTGTCGCCGTATCGTTCAGCGCAACAGGCAGACCACAGACGCAGATATAACCTCCCCCCGGCTGCATGCTCAGGCTCTGAAGCTGAGCCATTCCATACCCACGATTCGAGTACTCCTGAACCGAGATCTGGAAGAAGTGAGTGCTCCCGCAGGAACACTGCATCGGTGCATTGGCCTGGATGCGGTTGTAGTTGACACGGTCTTCGAAAGACGCGAGGCGGTTAGTAGACAAGATCTTCTCCTTGGAGCTCAAGTTCGGCTGGTGACCACAATGGGTTTCGCGGGAGATGCCGGGAATTCTTGCAAAGCGCCGATGGCCGGTTTCGGATGTCGCAGTCTGCCCAGGATCTTCGGAACGTTCAGCATGCCGACCTCGCCGGACCTGGCTTGATTTCTGCGCAAGCGGCGCCTTTGACGCGTGGAAGTGGAGTAGGACCTAGGGTGTTCCCGCGCATTCAGGTCCAGATTGCGGCCACTCCACTCGAAGCCCTCAACGGGAAGGTCCTTGAAGAGGTAATGAACGGCGCTGTTCTGCACATCGTAAACTTTCAACAAACCGGACTTCCCGAAGGTTCTGTTCCCACCGAAGGGACGCTGTTCCCACAGAAGTTCGAGCGCGCCGGGAGCGACCGCCTTCGCGCACCACCCCAGCATATGGAAGTGAACACGTCCAGCCGCCTGCCCCACGCCGGACACTTTCGTTTCCTCAGCGATGAGGCAAGCCAGAGGTGCCTTTGCGTCCTCTTCGATCGCGCTAAGGTATTCCTCGAGCTTCACACGAGCATGCGTTCTGCCGATCTCCCACCAAAACGTGAGAGTGGCATAGAAGTGCCAATGGAACTCGCGGAACCAGTCTGAGTTAGCCTGCTGCAAGCGGGCTGTCGCCGTCCCGGTGCCAACGACGTGAGAGAACGACGCTGTTTGATGCATAAAGAATCTCCTTTTTGGGCACTGCAAAGCTCCTAAGCCTGCGGCGTAGTTTTTTGTGGTCGACGGAGGTCACACCGCGTCTCAGCGGACTTGCCCAGAAATTAAACTGCGAACTCTCCGTGTGCGAAAGCACGTCTCTTCTCCCAGATTGCGGTACCGGTGCTTGCGAGCCAAACACTGCTGATCGCGCACTGCCCGAAATCTGAACTCCTCGATTCTGTCGCTTCGTTGAGGCGAATGGGATCGGGGTAAATACGTAGAGAGCCGCCTGTTTTCGGGTAGAGAAGAGAGTCCGGGGACGGCGCTTGATCGCGGGTGACTCAGGTGCTGGAAAACACTTAGAGCTTCACATATCAGCTTCACAACAACCCCGGGTCAGTCTAAGAGTTCATATAAACCCAACTGCTCTCGAGAGAAGCGGAAAGCAAATTATGCACGGTCCAGCTCGTTTGATCGAAATGCTAATGCACCAACTAGATTTGTAGTTGGCTTAAGGGTGGCTTCGTTCGTTTTCGATTTGGGTCGGAGTACATCCATCGTGAAGACATCAAGGAAAAGTCTTGTTCTACTTGTAACTTCTTGCTTCCTTATTAAGCAGAACCGGGAAGTGCCGTGTTTCTGACTGGGAAGTTCGGTTTCTTTGACCGGGAGGTTCCTATCTGTTGATTGGGAAGTGCTGAAGTCGTGACTGGGAAGTTCTTGCAAAATTACCGATTTTCAGATGGCTACTGTGGAAAGCGTCGGGATCCGAACGGTGCATCTCCACCGGGCGCCTGAAACCATCAATTCAATGAGCGTTCAAACTCCGCAACTCGTTCGAGAAGCTTAGAAAATGACTGGGAAGTGCCGTCTGCGGCTCAGAGCGGACCGGCCATATCAGCTAAAGTGCTTTGTTTAGCCAGCGACAGTCGCTCTTTCGAGCTGGAGAACGCCGTTGTGAATAACTCTTGACCGGGAGGTGCGGAATGTGGACAACACCGCCCTCGGTTATGCGTCTGTGGAGAACGTCAGTTTAGTCTCAGCACAACCGACCGGGAAGTACTGGCCGCGCCAGGTGTAATCAGGTGCCAGCAATGACCGGGAAGTGCCGGATCTCACTTCTCTGGCTCCGGGTGATTCACGAAAGCCAGCATTGACCGGGAAGTGCCGTATTCGCGCTTCGTTGTTTCAGATGGCCTGCGGTGGATTGGTCTTGATGACCGGGAAGTGCCGCAGCTCACCTCTTTTCTTTCGGCGAGCCGTGGAGGGCTGCTCCTAAGTGACCGGGAAGTGCTGTTTGTGGCTTAGTTCGTTGCTCTGACTTTGCCAACTACTACTCAGATGACCGGGAAGTGCCGAACTTGCGGCAAACAGGCGCAAGAGACTGTAGAAAGGAATTTGGCTGGTCTAAGCGACGAGAGCAATCCTCCTGACCGGGAAGTGCGGACATATGACCCAGAAGTGCTGAAGTTAACCCCACGCACCCCGCGAGCCGCACTTCTAGGTCAACTCTGGAAAGGATTCGGCGTCGGCAGGCGCCGCATGTTTCGTGCCTGGGGGATGAAGTGCATGCCGTTCCTGGGCGGTCCAATACGTAGACCCGTCTTCTCAGCCTCCGCATTCAGTTCAGGCCAGATGGTCTTGAATACAGTGATGGCCTCCTTGAAGCGCGTTCGTATGCGGCTTGCAACGCTGTCTTCCTGCCAAAGCTGTTCGCGAAGGCTTTCCCACGGAATCAGAGTTTCAGTTTGTGCTGAAAAGCTCCGCCAATAGAGAAAGATCAGGTGATCCTGAAGCTGGGACTTCTTTTTTGTAGCTTGCAGCAATTCGAACGGTACTGGGACGTGGTACTGCAAAATCTCCTTGAATATTCGTTCGCCCAAGCGAAATCCGAAAGTTGGTGAGTCAAGATTCAGCAGCGATTGCCCACTTTTTGCGGCCTTTAGGTCCACAGACGTTGGCAAATGAGATTCCTCAATGAACGGCACTAGAACCGTAGATTCGCTGCTTCCCTTCCTGACCACGCCGATCGTGAGCCCCGTCAAGCGTAGATAACGCTGTTTCAAGTCCTTTCGGTTCTTCCCGCTGTCTGCCATCCCGACATCTTTCAAGAATTCGGTCGCAGTATCCCAGCTGACGATGGGTGATTTCGTCTTTATTGCCTTATCAACCATCCAGTGGAGCAACGTACGATCTGAGCCGTAAGGCATTCCAATGCCATCTAGGCCAGCACTAAACGTCACAGAGACGGTTGATCCATCGCCAAGTCTCGCGCGGCGTACGATCTTTGTTTCCTTCGTCGGGCTGTACGGCAGCCCGCATAAGACCATCGCCTGAGCGATCTGAGTCATCTGAATCCCCAGGGCCCCGGCATCCCGTTTTTCCCGAAGGCGCACCAAGTCCTGGATGAAACGATCTTTGCTCTGAGTATCTTCAGCTTGGCGATCCCGCTTTTTTGCGGCCAAACCTTCCGTTTTCGACATGCTCAGCCCTCAGGTTTTACAGGTATCGCCGTAGGTTCATTTCGATGGCTTCGTTG
Source organism: Janthinobacterium lividum (assembly GCA_050954525.1). GTDB lineage: Bacteria > Acidobacteriota > Terriglobia > Terriglobales > Acidobacteriaceae > Terriglobus. The sequence goes on along the minus strand of JBPBPZ010000085.1, from coordinate 2,567 downwards.
ATGAGGTCAGTCTGATTGATCTCATGCGTCTTCGCAGCTTGCTCCAGCTTCTCTTTTAGGCTCTGTGGCATACGAAAGCTTACTAGCAGGAGGCGCTCACGCTTCTTCTTCTGGAGCAAGGTGCCGACGGGTGAAAGTGAACGCTCAGAGGAATTCTGGTGTTCGCGATCAGGTGTGTGCGGTTCAGAGGGTTCCGAGACTGCCGTTATCTTCGACACGACCGGTACGGGAGTATCCAACAGTCGAGCTTCTGCTTCTGCCGAAACAGTGGATCGGGTAGGCTCACGTAGAATCGTGGGTCTCAGGTTTTGAAAGGCTGACTTTACGGGTGTTCTGCCAGACATTTAGCAATGACCTCCTTCGTAAGTGAAAGTATTTCTGCCGCAGCCTTTGATGATGGTGCAAATTCCACTACTGTCTGGCCTGAAGCCGGGGCTTCAGCGAACGCAGTTCGGTCGTGTATCTCCGTCTCGAGAACTGAGATCTCAATTCCCTGATCCATAAACATGGTGATCGCACCCTCTTTGGCACTACGCCCTAGACGGTTGTTTGCGTGCTTGGCGTTGAGAAGGAGAAAGACCTTCTGCTCAGGTTTGATCGTAGCGACGTCCGTCAGGACCGGAAGCATGATCGAGGTCGCGAGAAAGTCAATCGGAGTCGGCCGTGTAGGAATGATTACAAAGTCAGCGCCCAAAAGCGCTGAGCGGGTTACCGTTCCGAATCCCTTTGTTTCAGTACCTGGGGGACAGTCGATGATGGCTACTTCGTAGGAAGACTTTCCGACTACCTTCGGAAGCTCTTTGTGTATGGAAGCTGTCGACATCGCTATGACGTCAAAGTTCAATCTTGAATCTTCTGAACGGTTCCGCCACTCTGTAGCGCTTCCTTGAGGGTCTGCATCGACCACGAGAACTCTCACTCCTGCAGCGGAAAGGCCTCCAGCTAGGTTCATGCACGTGGTCGTCTTGCCACAACCACCCTTCTGGTTCGCTACGGCGATCGTAATAGGCATGATGTATGTATAGCAGTACATCTGTACATACATGTAGCCATATGGTCGTTGGTATATGGATGGTTACCCCTTTCACTGAAGGAGACGTTGGCCGCTGCTCAAAGCGGCGTCCATAATTTCATTGACATATTTATAGATGTATGTCCAGACATATGACAAGTAGTACAGCACCAACGAGCGCTGGTATGGTCTTCTGCCGACGCAGGTTGCGATCCGTGGCAAAGGCCTCCATTTCAGAAAGATCAATACAGGCCATATCCTATCCTCCCAGGGTGAGAAACCATATGTACGAACATACATCGCGCTGTATGGCTGAACATATGCGCAGACGGCTGTCGCGATGTACAGAAATTTATGACTGTGACGCGCAGTAAAGCCAAGGATTAGTCTCAACAATCCCCTTCGGAGATCGATTGCTTAGAAGGTGTGTTCCGACCGGCTGCTGCCTCGCGCGGCAGACATATGGCTCGACATACAGCGAACCATATAGCTAGCCGTATGTCGCTTTTACAGCTCCGCGCTTACATTCACCCGGACCGTCTCTCTGTTCCAGCGCGTTAGGGTAGGACAACATTCCACTTTTTATTTAACTGCTCAATACCCATCTTGCTGTTGCTTTAGAGGAGCTGCGCTCCCCCGAGCAGGGTAGCGGCAAGTCGTCGCCAAACGGACTAGGTTTCGCTACGACTTGACTCAAGGCGCAGGCCGAAGAGGAGGCTTGCGGTTTTGATCATGCCTCACAAAACGCCTGTGCTAGCAGATGGAAGTCCTCGGCAGGACGTATCTCTGCTCCTCAGTTTGAGTGTTAGGTGACCGGCTGCACGTATGCGATCAGGAGAGGGGCAGCGTGTCGCCTCTAAGTAACCGGGAAGTGCGGACGAGCGTAGAGGACATGTGGGCGGTATGCCCAGTAGTTACATAGCACCTCGTCATCGGCATCGACCTGAGCCGGATTGATGCTGTGGCTGAGAGCGCTGGCTTCATCAGCAGGGAACCGAGCCCACCTGCTGAATACGTGTATCGCTCCAGTCGCCAAGCTCGTCCCGAGCCCCGCATTCCCCTCAACATGCGCGTGCCGGTGAGCCTGGGTAACGCATTCCAGCGCTTCTGTGAGGACAATCGGTACAGCTATCCGGAAGCGTTAGCCGAAGTGATGCGGCGAGCAGGTGTGCCTACGAAGTAGCTCCGCGCCGTAGCTCGGCCAGGAGGGCTCGAAGATCGTCATCTCCGGATTGAGCGGCCGGAGGGGTGGGATCGAGCAGCCGCTGTGCGCTGTCGAGATCGTTTGTGAGCGCCTGTGCAAGTACCCAGAGGCTTTCCAGCATGGAGGTTGCGTCGGGTGCGGTGATTTCGAGTCGTCCCCGGGAGATCTGGATGTTCTCCGGCAGATCCCGAAGCATGACGGACCGTAAATCCCCGGGCAGGGCGACGCGGAGCGGCTTGGGTTTTGGTGGAGGGTCTGCTTCGAGCTGCCTCGCCTGCATGCCTGCCTCGACGGTCTCGGCCGCGATCATGTCCTCGAGGAACCGGAGCAGGGAAGCGCGGTCGACGAAGT
>JBPBPZ010000083.1:0-10297 GCA_050954525.1 Janthinobacterium lividum | reverse complement strand
ATGCGGATCGCGCCGGAGGTGGTTTCTGCGGTGATGGGGCCGCCCAGTAGAAACGCTTCGATGCTGCCTGAAGTGTTCTGGGCGTTGACCGTACCGTTCACATGATCCAGACGGATGCTGGCAGAGTGTGTATTCGAGCGGACATCTCCCGCAACTTGCGAGATTTCGATGCGGCCGCTGGAAGTCTCCGCGTCCACGGCTTTGCCTGCGCTTTGAACCTGAATCCCACCGGAAGCATTACGCACAAAGATGTTGTCACCTATGTCTCGAGCGACAATGCCGCCGGAGTGCGCAGTCATCTTCAGGCTGCCTTTAACGCCGGACACCTCTGAGTGTCCTGCATCGTTGTCAGTCACAACCGGCCCTTGCACGCCATCGATCCGGATGCCGCCTGCATCGGCTGAGGCGTGTACCTGCGTTGCGCGGGGTGTCTCAATGTCGTAGGTGACTGAAACGCCTTTCAACACTGCGGGGTCGGTCACGTACCCGATGCGGATCGTGTTGCCACTCTGCTCGACGGGTGGGTTTTGTTCCAGACTCCGGATGTTCGCTTCTGCCAGGCCAAGATCAACCCTTCCGAACGCAGATCGGATCACGGCATGAACCACCACAGCATCTGTCGATCCGACGCTGATGTGGATGCCGCCCGGTCCGCTTTTTACGTCAAGGCTTACAGGGCCTGAAACGGTCAACGTCCGATCAAACTTCCCGGGTTCTGAGCCAAAGGCGCTGCTGCTGAGGAGAAGTGGCAAAGCAAGCGGAAGAACAGAACGTCTGATCGTCATAGAGACCTCGTCTTAACGCTACATTACCCAGAGCCCGGTGGCTGATGTTTCACGGTACGACGCAGCAAGCGACTTGTGACATGTCGTCTCATCCTGGGTAACGCAGACGGTTCAATGGCGAAGCAGGAACAGTGCCAACGTACCAAAAACCGCCACACCGCTCGTGAGCCAGAACACGTAGTCGCCAGGATGTCCGCTTTGCCACTTGCGTAGCGGCACCCAACCGTGTTCCGCAAAAACTCCGACACGCATCGATCGCGGCAGACGTCGGTGAAAGATCGAGGTCAGCGCCAGCAGCATTGCCAGCGTGGTATTCAGCAGGCCGTGCAGCATGGCTGCTTCCAGGTGAGGATGCCCTTGCATCGCTGTGCCGGTTCCAGCCGCACCGGTGTAGATCGTATGCAGATAGCTGGGCTGCGAAGCCATCTGGACGGCGGCGCTTTGAAGAGGAGGCAGCCATCCGCGCCAAACGCTGAGCGCGATCGCAAGCGCGATGCAAAGGGCGGGCGGCGCAAGGTGGTACCAGGTCACATCCGTGTCGGCTTCTTCAGGCAACTCGCCAACCTCAGCGGCCTGATCGGTCAAAGGTTCCGATCCCCATCCCAGGAACACGTGCATGCCCACACGGAATACTGCTGCGGCTGTAAGCACACCGCCAACGATGAAGAGCACTGCGGCACCGTGTACCGCGTTTTTCTCCGCGGCGCTGGATGCATAGGACTCGCCAACCCAGGTAAGCAAACCGGGAGCGCCAGCAAGCCCAAGGCCACCAAGGAACCAAAGTGCGCCTGCAAAGGGAAGGTCTTTGCCGCAGCCGAACAGGGCGCGTTCGCCAATGGCCCTGCCTTTGCGAAGCAGGATGCCAGAACCGAAAAAGAGGCTCGCCTTCACAAGCGCGTGGCCCAGCAGATAGGCAAGTAAACCTGTCAGGGCAAGCGGTCCACTGAGCGCGAATGCAAGCAGCATGAGACCCGCGTGCGAAATGGTGGAGAATGCGAGCATTCGCTTCAGGTGGTGTTCTCCGTAACACATCACCGCACCAAGCACGACCGTTACACCGGCAAAGCTGACCAGCAGCAGTTGCGCTGCACGTGGGTGCGCAGCAATCGCGCCCGGAAATAAAACAAGGTGGATGCGAGCCACGGCATAAATGCCGAGCTCGACCATGATGCCGGAGAACAGCACGCACACCGGTGTAGGAGCGACGGCATGTGCGTCCGGCAGCCACATGTGGAAAGGCACAATGGCAGCCTTGGTCAGAAAGCCACAAGTAAGCAGCGTAAAAGCAAACAGCACCAGAGGATCGTGCCGTGTACCGAGCGCAAGCCCGATCTGTGCCATGTTCAACGCGCCCGTGACCGCGTACAGCAGCGCAATGCCGGTCAGCACCATGAATGCAGCAATGGTGTTTGTAACGGCGAAGTTGAACGAGCCCTGCAGAGGTGCAGGTTCGGCAGTCTTCAAGCCGCAAAGTGCAAATGCCGCCGTACTCATCAACTCGAAAAAGACGAACAGGTTGAACAGGTCGGCTGTAAGTGAAAAGCCGCACATGGCTGCGAGAAAGATCAGCAGCAGGGGCTGCATGTGGTTGGCACCGGAATCAATGCTGCGCCACGAAAATACAAGTGCCAGCAACGTCAGAAAGGCTGCCAAAGTTGCCAGGCCAACGCCAATGGGTTCTGCCACAAGTGCAATGCCAAGCACCATGGAACCCCGCGGGTACCAATTACCAAGCCAGTAGATGAGTGGGTGATTCAATACCGCGTGCAGCAGAAGCAGGCACACCGTCAGCGTGCCTGAGGCAAACGTAATGCCAAGTACATCTGCTGCAAGACGTGGAAGCCACTTGCGTGCGGCACCCATAAGCGCTGCGCCCACAAGCGGAATTGCGACTGGCAAAGCGGGAAGAGCATTCGTGTTCATCCGCGTACCGTGCGCAGGTCGGCTGGTGACACCGAACCGGAACGCTCGTGCGCCTTGACGACCATGGCCAGCAGCAGGGCGACCACGACAGCCTCCACCACTACATCCGTCAACATCAGGGCCTGCACCACAGGATCGACGGTGAGTGTGCGCGGGTCGATGTCAGAAAACACGGGTGCCGCGCCTCCTACACGATAGCCGATACCAAGCAACAAAACATAAGTTGAGCTTTGCAAAATGGCAAGGCACACCACGGCATGCACCAGATGCCGGCTGGTGACGATGCCCCACAGGCCGCAACAGAAAAGCCATGCGGCAACCAGGTACGGCCAGGCATGTAATAGGTGCGGCATACTTATCCTTCTGGCATCTGGCCGGTAATAATCTCTTCCAGGTAAGCGTAGATAACAAGCAGGAACGAGCAGGTCACTTCAACACCTACCGTCGCACTTATAAGTGCAATGGTGCCGGACGAAAAGACGTCGCCCGTGGTGCCGAGCGGTAGAAAGTTTGTAAGCAGGGGGAGGCCCATGAGCAGGGGTGCAAGTCCGATCAGTGCATATCCGCCCGCTCCAATGGCCTCGATTACCTCTGCAACGGCATGGGAGGTGATGCGGCGAAACGCCTCGGTATTTTCACTTAGGTAAACAAGAACCGGTGCCGTGGCCAGAATGACGCCTGCCTGAAACCCGCCGCCCGGGGTCAGCTGTCCGTGCAGGCCGATGTACATGCCAAAAATTACCGTCAACAAAACGGCAGGCAGGGTAGTGAAGCGAACCGCAGAGCTAAGCTGGAGGGCGTCTGATACGTTGCCGGCAGGCTTTACCGGGGTTTGCTCGTCGCGGCGCAAAAGCATGGCGACGCCCAGGACGGCGGTAAACAGGATGAACTCTTCGCCAAGCGTGTCGAAGGCGCGGTAGTCGTAGTTGATGGCGTTTACCACGTCTGTCGCGTGGCGCTCGTACACGGCCAAATGCGCAATGACATCGCCATACGGTCCACGGTATGCGCCCCACGCGGGCAGGTTTTGCGTGCTGTAGGCGTACAGCGCGCCAAAGACCGAGAGCGGCAGAAAGAACCATCGAGCGCGGGTGCGATCAGTCATGCGCATCCCCCTGCTCCGGCTTTTGCGTCGCCAGCCTGCGAAACTTCATGCGCGAGATAGCCAGCATCACCATTAACGGCAGCGCCACCGCGCCCACCACAATCTGCGACAAGGCCACGTCCGGCGCCTGGAAGTAGAAAAAAGTCAGCGCCATAACAATGCCAAAAAAGCCAAGCGCGACAATCTGCTCCGTTACGTCGCGCGTGTGTACGACGCCCCAGCCCGCAATGGCAACCAGCAGCAGCAGGCCTGCCCCGAACCACGTCATCGTCCCGGCTCCTCTTCCGCACCTGCGCGCACCCATTCGAATTGCTCGCCGTCGCGAGGCTCCCAGTGGCCCAGTTCCCGCGCGCGAAAAGCCCGTGCGCTGGCGTGCATGCCCACGGAGTTGAGCGCGATCATGATCGCGGTAATCAGCAGCGTCTTCCACGCGGTCGCACTGTTACCCGTCGCCAGAAACACAGCAACGGTAAGTGCGACGGTTCCTACTGCTGCAGGAACTGTAATGAAGTGCAGCGCCTGCGTTGCGTCGCGCATGCGCCACATGCCAAGCACACCGACCCAGCACGAAAGCACAACCACAGTCAGCAGCACGGCCTGCGCGATGGTCGACGGCGTCATAGGTGTTTTCCAAGGAAGCGCACAAACACAAAGGTTCCGCCAAAGGACATGATGGCGAGTGCCAGCGGCAGGTCAATGAAAGGCTGGCGACCGAAGCCGACCGTGAACAACACCATGGCAAGGATGACGAGAAACGCGGCCATTTCCATGCTCACCAGGCGGCGTTCCACCGGCCCGCGCAGACACATATCCGCGCACGGTAGCAGTGCCGCGCTGACTGCCGCACCCGCATAAAGCCACAGGTTCACAGCAAAACCTCGTTACGTTTAGCTGTCGCGGCGGCATCTCCGGGCGCGCCGTCACGGGTTCCGACCTGGGCACCAAGTTGTTTGGTCATCAGGGGCACAGAACTGCGCTGCAACTGGTGGAACAACATCCGGCTTTGGCGATAGTCAATACCGACCACGATGAAGTTCGGCGCAATGCTGGTATAGGCGGTGGCCAGCGCGCCGCGTGTCACCAGTAGCGGATCCTCTTTGGCGGTTTTGAAACCGCACACACGAAAGATGGATTCCGCACGCCTGCCTGACAGGTCCAGTGCGAGCACCTTCGTAATCTCGACGACGCCGCTGACCAGGTACCAGGGCGTGCGCCAAAGGGCCAGAACGTCGCTCCAGGTTAGGTGGAAACCCTGCAGTTCATGCCGGTACGCAACCGTGACGAACGACATGGTGCACGCAATACTGATGACGCCCAGTGCCCATTCATGCGGCTGTCGGGAACCTGTGAATAGCAGCCACAGGCACGCCGTCAGGGCAAGTGCAACCACAAACACGATGGGGCCGCGGGTGCCCGGACGAACACGGCCTGATGATGAGGTGCTCACGATTCCAAAGAGACGTAGTTATGTTTCTAAGGGATGCACGGCATGCGATGCACACATGCGACATGTGGCTTCATTCTGTTCGTCAGCTTGGTTTGCTACGGCTTGAGACCAAGCAGAAAGCCCGATGCCGCACTCAGAAAGTGGGAAGCACCGGGCCTGTTCTGCGCACGCTGGTCAGCGGTGACTAGAACGGCATTTTGCCGCCGGTCACGCCGTAGATTTCGCCGGTCACGTAGCTGGCATCGTCGGAAGCCAGAAAGACGAAAACGGCTGCCTGCTCTACCGGTTGCGCTGGCCGCTTGAACAGTGTGGATTCGCCGAATGACTTGACTTCTTCTGTCGGCATGGTGGCGGGAATCAGCGGCGTCCACACGGGCCCCGGAGCTACGCCGTTGACGCGCACGCCGTGCTGCATGCAGAGCTTTGAAAAGCTCTTCGTCAGGCTGACAAGCGCGGCCTTCGTTGACGCATAGGGTGCAAGTTCGTCCTTGGGTTCGAAGGCCTCAATCGAACAGCTGTTCAACACAACTCCGCCCGGCTTCATTTCGGGTAACGCAGCCTGCGTCAGAAAGAACGTTCCGTATACATTCGTCCGATAGGTGCGGTCGAACTCTTCTTCGGGTATGTCTGCAAGTTCCGCATAAGTTCTCTGGTAGGCAGCGTTATTCACCAGGATGTCGAGGCGTCCAAACTCCTTTACGGTACGTTCGACAAGCTGCTTGCAAAAGCTTTTCTCGCGAATGTCACCCGGCATTGGAATTGCTTTGCGTCCCGTTGCTTCAATCAACCGGACGGTCTCCTCAGCATCCTTCTGCTCGTCCGCATCGCCATCAAGATAGGTGAACAGGATGTCTGCACCTTCCTTGGCAAAGCATAGAGCGACTGCGCGGCCGATCCCACTATCCGCCCCTGTAATCAAGGCCGCACGACCGGTCAAACGATCATGACCCTGGTATGTCGTTTCGCCGTAATCGGCGGGAGGGTCCAGCTTGTTTGCACTGCCCGAACCTGATTGCTGCTCCTGCGGAAAGGGAGGCTTTGCAAAGCGTTCGCGTGGATCGCGTGGTTCAACAAGGTTTGCTGACATGGGTAGCTCCTGAGTGGAAATGATCGCGAGTGTCGCTCATAGGATCGAGGTATAAGTAGTTCACCCCGGCAGCAGGCGTGAACCTCGGATACTTGTTCTGCATAGGGATCCGACCCGTCCACCTAGATCAATTAGACGCACTTACAAAGTTGGGTTGACTCCACTTAGCCACGTCAAACTAGTGATCAGCACGCCGCTTTAAGCCACCCATTAGCGACCATCTCTCGCCTGTCCAACCTTCATCATTGCGGCGGTTCCAGCGAGCACGGGATCGGATGCAAGCTGCTCCAGCGTCATTGAGAGCTTTCGTCGCCAGTTGGGGTTCTCTTCCGAAGTCGCCGGGATGTTGACCTGCTCCAGCTCTCCGGTGAGGTCGTCGATCTGGACCAGTGTCAAAAGCGACCGTGTCCTGGCGAGAAAGCGGTGGGCCGCATCGATGAACCTGTCAGGATCCGCTTCTAGATCTGCCTCAGCAAAATCGATGCCCTGGCTATGGAGCGCGGCAAGTAGTGCATGCTTATCCGCTGCGCGCTGTTCGCGGGCTTTCTTCGCACCTTCCGCATCTGGAAACAGGTGGAGCCGTTCTTTCGCATCAATGTCCGCTGCCTCCCACCAGCCTTTCAGTGTCGGCAGATCGTGGCTGCTGGCTACGCTGAGAGAAAGCTCGGGGTATGCTCCTGGTTCGACGAAAGCCTCTTCGTCACGCTCAAAAAACAGCACGCGGTACGAGAAGATGTTGGCCTCGGTCATACGTTCTCGAAATCCCTTGGGAACGGTGCCAAGGTCTTCTCCGATGACCATGCAGTGGTTGCGATGGCTCTCAAGTGAAAGGATGCCGATCAGGTCTTCCATCGGATATGCAACGTACGCACCGTCCCTTGGGTGCATGCCCTTTGGTATCCAGTAGAGCCGCTGCAGGGCAAGTGCGTGATCGATCCGAAGCGCACCGGAGTAGCGCATGTTGGTGCGAATCAAATCGATAAAGGCTGCGTAAGCTTGTTGGCGGGCGGCCTTGGGATGAAGCGGAGGCAAGCCCCAGTTTTGCCCGGCCGGGTTCCAGATATCCGGCGGAGCACCGACAGACGCACCTGCGACCATGGCTTGGGGATGGCTCCAGACCTCTGCACCGTACGGCGCGGAACCCACCGCGAGATCGCGATACAGACCGACCGCCATGCCTTCACAGGCATTTGCAGCGGCACGCACCTGGGTATCCGCGACCCATTGCATCCACAAGTGAAAGCGAACCAGATCGGCATGTTGGCGGGCAAACTGCTGCACTTCAGGCGATGCAGAAGAACGGTAGGCTTCGGGCCAGTCTTTACAGTCGCCCATACCAGCGTCTGTCTCGATGAAGTGCGCGCGAAGTGCCTGGAACAAACACGCAAGGTCCAGCAGATCGCGCCGTTCGGCATGGAAGGCTGTGAAGGCAGCTTCGCGCTCAGGGTCTTTTCGCTGCTCGAACGTTGAGAACAGCAGCCTGAGCAGCGGCATCTTCAGAGCGGCCACGGACTCATACTGCACCAGAGCTGCGTGGTGGCATGCACGCCGTTGCTCCTGAAACGCTTCGCTCGCGATCAAAGCCTGAGCTTCAGCGCAGTGCGCGAGTTCGGGTATGTCTTCGATGTCGATCGAAAGGACATTGAGCAAGAGGCGATCCGAAGGGGAGTACGGACTGGCCGCCTCGGGTTGATCCGGAAACATGGCGTGTAACGGGTTGACGCCAACCACATCGGCACCCTGCGCTTTCGAAATGTCGGCCAGCGTGCGCAGGTCAGAGTAGCTGCCCATGCCCCAGTCCTGCTCGGATCGAAGCAGGTATACCTGTGCTGCGATGCCCCACAGCTTTCGATCGCGACCTTCCGGCGCTATCCAGCATGTGCCAGGCGACACGATCAAAATGCATGCACTGGATGCATGCGCAAGACGAAGGCTGTGATAGCCCAAGGGCAGCGCAGCAGGTAACGGCAGCGCTCGTTTTTCGAGATTGGCAGCGTGCAGAATCCTGGATCCAATAAGAGGAAGCTCGTTGCAATCTGCCTCTCCGGCAAGTTCCTCACCGTCTTCCAGGGTGATGCTCCACTTTACGGATGGCGTCCCGGCCGGCAGCGTTACAGGCAACACGGCAGAGCGGTCTTGCGGAACGACCAGGACCGGGGGCAGGGCAGCCTCCCAATCTCGGTCGTCCAATTCCTCACGTGACTGGGCGGCAGCCTCTTCCGTTTCAGCGGCAAACCCCATGGCATGTAACAAGGCTCGCTTGGTGCTGTCGGATGTGACGTGCTCTTTGCCAAAGGCGTCCTCAGAAACTGCCTGTATGCCGCACCGTTCTGCAAGGTCATCGATCGCGCTCACGACGCCACCGCACCTTCGAAGCTCCACTGCACCGACCATGGACGCATCAGGTCGTCGGCCTGACGAGGTCCTTCTTCCCAGATCACATCTCTCTGGCCTGAAACGAAGCCACTCACAGACGCGTCAGAAAGGTTGGCCTGGAGCACGAGCGATCGAGCATCACTGACACGCCACCTGACGATAACTGCGCCCTCTGCCAGGACCTGATAGCTGCCCGCATGTCCACCGATCTGATCCATGAGCGGCTGGATGGTCTGCTTCCGGACGGCAAGGACGCGTTTGTACCAGCCGAGCCACTCGGCATGGACTTCCTGGTCGCGCTGCGCCCAGTCGAGCTTGCCGGAAAGGAAAGTTTCCTCTGCCTGCGGATCAGGGATGCGTTCGCGCTTTTCAGGATCCTTGAACTCCGGAAAGTTCTTGAACTCTTCGCGCCGGCCCTGGCGGACCAGGTCGCCCAGTTCTCCTTCGAAGTTGCAGAAGAATGGGAAGGGCTGCGAACTGCCCCACTCTTCGCCCATGAAGAGCATCGGTATCTGGGGAAGCAGCAAATAGATGGATGCGATGGCATGCACCGCTTCCGGCGAAGCTATGGCGTTGATCCGTTCGCCAAAGGAGCGGTTGCCGATCTGGTCGTGGTTCTGCATGAAAGCAACAAAAGCCGTGGGTGGCAGCTCTGCCGAAGGCTCTCCGCGTTCGCAGCCGCGGCACTCCATCACCTGGCCCTGGAATGAGAAACCCTCGGCCAGTGCCTTGCCCAGCATGTCCGTGTCGCCCAGGTATTCCGCGTAGTAGCCGTTGGACTCCAGCGTGGCCGCGGTGTGCAGAACGTGGTGCATGTCATCGTTCCACTGCGCGGTGAACTGCGTAGGCCAGCCATTCTCATCGCGGCGTAGACGCCGCACCTGGTTATCTTCGTTTTCCAGGACCAGGTGCACCGGGTTCTGGCCGGCTGCGGCTCGAACACGCTCCGCCAGCTCCTGCAGCAGGTGCTTCGGGCCATCGTCCTTGATGGCGTGCACGGCATCCAGACGCAGGCCGTCCAGATGAAATTCCTCCAGCCAGTACAGCGCATTGCCGATGATGAACTCGCGCACGGCAGGGCTGCCCTCGCTGTCGAAGTTCACGGCGTCACCCCACGGTGTTTTGTGCCGGTCCGTAAAGATTTGCGGAGCGTAGGTGGGCAGGTAATTTCCGTCCGGACCGAAGTGGTTGTAGACCACGTCCAGCAGCACCATCAGGCCACGCGCATGCGCCGCGTCAACCAGTGCTTTCAGATCTTCCGGGCGACCGTACGACGAGTCGGGAGCGTACAACAGAACGCCGTCGTAGCCCCAGTTGCGCTTGCCCGCGAAGTCTGCCACAGGCATGATTTCGATTGCCGTAATGCCTAATGCCGCGAGGTAGTCCAGCTTTTCTATAGCGGCACGAAAGGTGCCTGCTTCCGTGAAGGTGCCTACGTGAAGCTCGTACAGCACAGCCTCTGACCAGGGCCGGTTCTGCCACGCAGTGTCGTGCCAGGCGTAGCTGGATGGATCGATCACTTCGCTTGGCCCATGAACATCGTCCGGCTGAAAGCGCGATGCCGGATCGGGGAC
>JBPBPZ010000034.1:0-10321 GCA_050954525.1 Janthinobacterium lividum | reverse complement strand
TCGGCCAACTGGCAGCTCGTAGCCGCCGCTGAAGTGGAACACGTTGCGGATATCGAAGGCAGCCAGACCCCAGTCAACCGCTGTGCCGAATCCGGGTACGTACGGTGCGCGGAACCCATTTGTGCTGCCACCGTTGAGAAGATCACCGGCGTTCGTCATGGTCTTCGAATAGGTGTAAGTCGCCAGGTAGGACAGACCGTGTGACAAGCGCTGTTCGATCTTGGTCTGCAGGCCGTTGTAGACGCTGGCACCAAGTGTCTGCTGGTAGCTACCATTCTCCGCAAAGTCAGGGAAAGGCAGATAGTTGTGGTTTGTGGGCGAGTCAGGTTGAGCTAGGTTGCGAACGCGTGGTGTGTTTGGAGGCAGCAGTGTAGACACACGATTATCACCAATTCCCGCCTGCAGGTGGCTTGCATGGGTGAGTACATACGCTGCTGTAAACGACATGTTGTTCGTGATCGCATACTGCATGCTCAGGTTCGTGCTGATGGTATTTGGTGTCTTGAAGTTGAACTGTAGTCCCGCCAGGCCGATGCCCTGAGCGCGTACCGCAAGCGGGCTGAAAGAAGCGCAAGAAAGGCCGGAACCAATGGTCGCGCTGCCGCCAGGACCCGCGGTGGCGCAGGTTCCATATGGATTTGCGCCCGTGCTGAATGGAGCAGAATCGGATCCATTGTTCTGGAAATTGTAGGAGTACGAGAAAGGATAGTTGCGGCCGATATTTGGACCGTATCCGGCGTTTTCAAAGGCGTTGAAGAAAATGCCGATACCGGAACGAATGACCAGTTTCGGAGTAGCTTCGAATGCAAACCCGAAGCGAGGCGAGAAGTTGGATTTTTGCGTCTGCAGAACGCCCTTACCATACTGGTCGGTCACCTGCAAAGCAATGCCATCTTTCGCGAGCAGATCAAGAAACCCTGAACCATTCAGCGATGGATTGTTCGCGGTGGAAGAGAACTGGCGCGGTGCCTTGCCAGTCGCCGGAACGATATAAGTAGGCGTGCCATTCGGCGGTCCACCCTGTACAAAGTTAGCCTGCGCACCGTTCGATTCCGAAATAGGGCTGAAGTAGTCCCAACGCAAACCAACATTCAAGGTCAGCGCTGGAGTCAACTTGATGTCGTCCTGGAGGTAGGCGGCCAAGTATCCACGAACGTCGTAGGTCTTGCTGATGACGGATGCCTGCACCTGGTTGGAGCCGCCAACAAAGCCGATACCGCCTGGGACGGTGGAAGCAGTCGGGGTGAGCAGGAGTTGCGCACGACCCGTCTGGTCGCCACCCTGGTTTGGAACACCCGCAAAGTTGCCGGTGAAGTTGAACTCACCGCGGGAGAACGGCGGCTGTAGGGTGTTGAAGTGAACGTTCTGGTATTCGAAGCCAGTTTTGAAGCTGTTTTTGCCGTAGATCTTGGTGAAGTCGTCGACAACCTGTAGCGTCTGGCTGATTTCATCGGACGGCAGGTAATCGCTGGTGCCCAGGTTATTCAAGCCGGAGATGTTGATGGCCGGTAGACCGCCATTCAAGTTGCCCTGGGAGATACCCTGAATACCGTACTGCCCGGGAATGCCACTGACACCGCTGGATGGGCCGGTACGGGTCGTGTGCAGGTGATTGAAGCCGACGCGGGCCACGTTGATGGTGCTTGGCGTAAATACGTGGGTGTAGGCGAGAACAGCCTGTTCCGACGCAGCAGTCTGCGTCCCCTGCTGGAAACCACCACCATCAGCAATGCCACCGAAGATGCTGGGGATGAACTGAGGATCGTCCACGTAGCTGAAGCGGGTAAAGATCTGGTTCTTGTCGTTGGGGTTGTAATCGACGCGAACGTCGCCCGCGTTGCGTTGCTCGTACGTCGCCGGGCTGTTGCTGAAGTTGTTGGAGAAAGCTGAATTAGAAGGCGCCGGGTAAAGGTTCATCAACTTGACCGCGTTCGGATCAAGCCGGTTTGCCGGGAGCTGGTTCAAATTGCAACCAGCGAGCGTGAAATTCGTCGTGCTGGCGGCGCAGGTTCCAAATGGATCGCGAACGTTGACAGCTGAACCACTGTTGTTTGTGAGGCCGGAAACCGGGTCAACAGCACCTGCTCCTACTGAACGAGTCGTCGCAGGATCCAGCACGGTTCCAAACGGAATGCTACGGCCGAGGCCGTCTGTGCGGTTTGCACCTGTCTGGCCTGTAATTAGATCAGACAGGTTGGTAAATCCGCTGTTGCGCTCCGTAAGGGTCGGCACGGTGCCTGTCAGAACAGTTCCCTGCACCCGGCGCAAACCCTCGTAGTCAGCAAAGAAGAACGCCTTGTTCTTGACGATGGGGCCGCCGATGGAGCCACCAAACTGATTCTGCCGGAAACGGCCCTTGGGCCGATTGTTGTTGTTCTCGAACCAGTCGGCTGCATCCAGTTTGTCGTTCCGGAAAAACTCCCATATTGCGCCGTGGAAGCTGTTGCTGCCGGACTTGATGGTGGCATTCAGCACGGCACCTGCGGAGCGGCCAAGCTCGGCGCTGAAGTCTGCCGTCTGCACCTTGAACTCTGCGATGGCGTCGACGGGCGGCAGGATGACGAAGTTCGTGCCGTTCAGAAAGTCAGCCGCATTGGAATTGTTGTCGATACCGTCCAGCAGGTAGTTGTTCTGAGCCGGTTGCAGGCCGTTTGCCGTAAAGGCACCGGAGCTTGCGTTACCACGGGTATCCGCCTGCGACGAGTTAACTCCGGCACTCAGCTGCGCAAGGAACGTAAAGTTACGTCCATTCAGGGGCAGGCTGACGATCGTGTGTTCATCCACAACCTGGCCAACCGACGACTCGTCAGACTGAAGCTGAGGCGGCGCGGTTGAGACGGTTACTGTTTCTGTGTTTTCGCCCGTTTTCAGCGAAACATTGACCTGGAGTTGCTGGCCGACTGCAACTGTCAACTTCTGCTGGGTCGTCGTGGCGAAGCCAGGTGCAGTCACCGTGACGGTGTAATTGCCAATTCTGACTGGCGAAAAGGTGTACGTACCGCTGGAACTCGACTGCGTCTGTAGCGTGATGCCCTGATCTGTGTTCAGCAGGGTGACCTGAGCGTTTGGGACAGCCGCGCCTGTGGGATCGAGAACAGTACCGTTAATGGCACCCTGATCGACCTGGGAGTATGCCAGTGGCGCGTGTCCTGCCAAGGCGCACACGCCAAAGGTGGCACAGAGGGTATGAAGTTGGAAAACTCGACGAAGCACGCGCGCAGAAGCCATCCGGAAACCCTCCCGTTCTCGCAACCGGTAGCAGCTCATAGCTGACAACTCGTTGATGACAGAGAACGTAAAAACTATTGCTTTGTGAACGGCTGAACTGTAGAGGAACAAACAAGGCGCTGTCAACAGTTGCTTTGAAGGCTGCGCGAGCTGGATTGTGAGAGGTGCTAAAGCTGCTGTACCTTACGAGACTGAGATCCGCATTTCGCATGTTGCACGCCAAACATCATCGACCTACCAGCCGCCGCGCGGTGCTTAAACAGCTTGCATTAGCACCGCTGGCCTTCTACGCGGCCCCGTTCTGCGGCGCCTCTACGTATCCGGAAACTCCGCCGACGCACGGACATGGAGCTGAAGCTCTCCCGTTCCATGATGTGCGCGTGTCTCCTCGGTACCCGGCTCGGTCTCCGCTTGAAGACGTGTTGCGGCTTGTCGCTCCTGGTACTGATGAGTACGTCACGGAAAAACATGCGTTCGAGATCGGCACTGTCCTGCAGCGCTGGAGCCTGCTGCTCGTCGATGGCAAGTTCGAGAAGCTGCAACCCGACTTGGCACCTTCGCTACTGGCAACTTCCTTCATACCCGCAAAGGAGATGAAGTTACGTTCCGGTGACAGTGTCGAAACATTAAGGCGAGAGTTCTCACCAGACAAGTTCGCGGGCGCCGACAGGTTTGTGCAAGGTTTGCGGACGTGGATCGGGCGGGAAGCGGAGGTCCTCTATGCTGACCTCGAGATCGTGTCGGTTCGCGAAGTGGCTCAAGCGCCGCTGACAGTTCACCTCGAGATCCGCTATAGCGTACTGACCCGCAGCAAGGCAGTGCATCGCTGCCAGGCGGTCGGCACATGGAGTACCGAGTGGTCGCAGGATCCCGCTGCGGCTGGCACATGGAAGTTGACGCAGTGGCAGGCTCTGTCGGAGACGCAGAGTGTGGCCAGGCATCCGGTCTTTGTGGATGTGAGCGAGCAGGCGATGGCGAGTGCTTCTTCCTACAGGGAGCAGTTACAACGTGGCTCAGATGACTGGCGCAGCGTGCTTGACGGTGCCTGCGGCATCGACATCTACGGCAACAATGGTATTGCTTTCGGCGACTACGATGACGATGGCTTCGACGATATGTACGTTAGCCAGCCTGCGGGTTTGCCGAATCGGCTCTATCGCAACCGCGGCAACGGCACCTTTGAGGATGTAACAGATAAGGCAGGCGTCGGCGTGCTCGACAACACGTCGTGTGCACTGTTCGCTGATCTTCGGAACGTTGGGTTGCAGGACTTGGTGGTGGTGTGTGGCAGCGGACCGTTGCTATTTGTAAATCAGGGCGATGGCACCTTTCGAGCAAAACGCGACGCGTTCCGCTTTGCCCGCCCGCCCCAGGGAACCTTTACCCACGCTGCCATCGCAGATTACGACCTCGACGGCCGACTGGATATCTACTTCTGCCTGTACAGCTATTATCTGGGACTCGATCAGTACCACTACCCTGTGCCTTACTTCGACGCGCGCAATGGGCCGCCGAACTTCCTGTTCCACAACCAGGGCGATGGTACCTTCCTCGATGCGACTGAAGCCGCTGGGCTAAATGTCGATAACGATCGCTACAGCTTTGCATGTGCGTGGGGCGAATCAGCAGGTGGCAAGTCACCTGATCTGTACGTCGTAAATGATTTTGGACGCAACGTCTTTTATCAAAGTAACGGGAACGGTACCTTCGCAGCCGCATCTACGAAGGCCCATGTGGAGGACGTTGGTGCAGGCATGAGCGCATGCTGGGCCGACACAGCCAATGACGGCCGACAGGACCTGTACGTTGCCAACATGTGGTCCGCGGCAGGTCAAAGAGTGTCGCAGCAACCTATCTTCCATAAAGAGGCTACGAACTCAGTTTTGGAGATGTATCGCCGCCACGCAGAAGGTAACGCGCTTTACAAGAACGACGGAGGCGGCACCTTCCGGAACGCGAGCCAGCAGGCGGGTGTGGACGCCGGGCGTTGGGCATGGTGTTCCGATTTCTGGGACTTCGACCATGATGGTTATGCTGATCTGTACGTCACCAACGGTTACATTACGGCTCCTGAAAAGACACCGGATGCAACAACAGAACGCGTCGATCTGGGCAGCTTCTTTTGGCGGCAGGTGGTCGGCAAATCGCCCGATGACTCGACCCCGTCGCTGGCCTATGAGCACGGTTGGAACGCGCTCAACGAACTGATTCGCTCCGATCGGTCCTGGAGTGGTCATGAACGCAATGTGATGTTTGCGAACAATCGCGACGGCACGTTTACCGAAGTATCTGGCGCAGTGGGTCTCGACTTTCTTGAGGATGGTCGATCCTTTGCGCTGGCCGATCTGGATGGCGACGGTCGCCTGGAAGTTGTTGTGAAGAACCGCACCGCGCCGCAATTGCGCGTACTGCACAACGTGATGGAATCGATTGGCGATTCCTTGGCGTTCCGGTTGAAAGGCACAAAGAGCAACCGCGACGGCATCGGTACCTCAATCACGCTTGAGATCGCAGGCATAAGCCAGAAGAAGTACCTGCAGGCCGGATCTGGATTTCTTGCCCAGCACACCAAGCAGATTTTCTTTGGCCTCGGTAAATCGCAAGGCAACATCAGCGCCACAGTTCAGTGGCCCAGCGGGCTGAAGCAGCAGTTTTCAAACCTGCCAAGAAACAACTGTGTCTCGCTGATAGAGGGCGATCAGACCTTCTCGTCTCTACCATTCCGAGCGACTCCTTACAC
The DNA here is from genome assembly GCA_050954525.1 of Janthinobacterium lividum. Classification (GTDB taxonomy): domain Bacteria; phylum Acidobacteriota; class Terriglobia; order Terriglobales; family Acidobacteriaceae; genus Terriglobus. The sequence goes on along the minus strand of JBPBPZ010000034.1, from coordinate 4,353 downwards.
TTCAACACCAGGTCAGGCCCAGCGATCCGATCGTGACATACCTGTGCAGGAGAACATCGAGACCTGGTTGATTGATCCTCTAAAGGCACCCGCTTTCACCCTGCGTGATGCCGCAGGAAAGACAGTGGAACTAAGCCGGATGCGTGGAAGCTTTGTGCTGCTTCATTTTTGGAGTGCGGACCACCCCGGTGGCAGTAGCAACCTTATTCGTCTTCAGCAACGCTCCTCTTCCTTTGCATCCGCAGGCCTCCAAGTTATTGCTCTCAGAGCTGCGAGTACCGAGAAAGCGACTTCGGCCAACGCATCAGCAGGAACTGAGCGATTTACATTTCCTGTCGTTTCTGCAACAGAAGAAGTGCTGGGCATCTACAACATTATTTACCGCTACCTTTATGATCGTCGTCGCGATCTTCCACTGCCCTGTTCGTTCTTGGTGGATCGCGAAGGCATGATCGTTAAGATCTACCAAGGCACGATCCAACCAGACACCCTGCTGCAGGATGTACGCTCATCGCCCGCAACCGCAGCAGCGCGGATGCAGAAAGCTCTGCCGTTTGCAGGCCTGCAATACCAGGCAGACTTCCTGCGAAATGACTTCACCTATGGCGTCGCCATGTTTCAGCATGGCTATTTGGATCAGGCGGCAGAGTCGTTTCAGCAAGTAATCGCTACACGACCCGACAACGCCGAAGGTTATTACAACCTGGGGACATTGAGCCTACGCAGGAACAATTTCCCCCAGGCTCGCACCTACCTACAGCAGACCCTGAAGCTGAAGCCGGACTACCCGGAGGCATGGAACAACCTTGGCATGATGGCTGCCCAGGAAGGACATGCCGAGGAAGCCATCCGCAATTTCCAGCAGTCCCTGCAGCTAAGGCCAGGCTATGCGGTTGCACTGTTGAACCTGGGGAACGTGTACCGACGGCAGGGAGATGTAGTGAAAGCGAAAGATGCGCTGACACGTGCGCTTTTGCTGCAGCCCGACGATCCTGAGGCTAATTACAGCGTGGGCATGTTCTACGCCCAGCAGAACAGCGTGGCTGCCGCGGAAGACCATCTCCGAAAAGCAGTATCGCTGCGTCCTGACTATCCGGAAGCTTTGAACAACCTGGGTGTTTTGCTGGTGCGTAAACAAAGCTATGCAGAAGCAGAGCAGCAGTTTAAAATCTGCATCCGGCTGAACCCGGCTTTCGATCAGTCGTATCTCAATCTGGCTCGACTGTATGTGTTGCTGCAACGAACATCCGACGCGCGCTCTGCCTTGCAGCAATTGTTGAAAGTGAAGCCCGACAGCGCGGTTGGCAAACAAGCATTGCAGATGCTGGAGCCAGCCTCGTGAGGTAGTTCGTTCAGTGGCGCAATGACATTACAGGTACGGAAGAGGGCACGGGACAAGCCGGCAGATCAATGACACGCTTAGTTTCTGGGTGCAACGGCGGGCACATCTTGCACCACAAACTGTTTCAAACTTCGGCGGTCCTGTTCAGTCGCTTCGGCTTGTCGCTGCTTGATCGTCTGATAGAGCGCACGCTCCTGCTTTGCGAGCTCCGGCTGTCCGATGCGGTCGTATGCGACGGCAAGTCGAAAGTGAGCATCCGCGAGCGTGGGATTTGCGACAACGGCCTGCTTATAAAACTCGGCGGCCTGCGTAAAGTCCCGTGTTGATGCAAACACAATCCCGAGTTGCAGGTACGCCTCGGCGTAAGCAGGATTGAGCCGGATCGCTTCCTTCAAGTGCATCACGCTCGCTTCGCGCCCGGACTCGCGTTCGCGGCGGTACAGTGCCGTGGCGAACAGGTAATGTGCCGCTGCATTGCCGGGTTGCAGCTGAACAAAACGTGCAATCCGCTGCTGCACACAAGGCAACGGTGCGGGTGAAGCTTCGTCGATCTTTCCAAGGAACAGGTAGGGCGCTGTGTCGTCGGGCTGCAGGTCAGACGCGGCACACAGCTGTTGCGCAGCCTGATCGTACTGGGCGGCGGCGAACAAAGCACTGCCCCAGCCCGTGCGCATCCGCACAGAGGAAGGGTACGCAGCAGCCCCATGCTCAAAGACCTCTGCAGCTTGCGCGATAGCTCGATGCAGAAGCAGTTCCGACGCCCATGCGAAGTAGTTCGGTTCGGCTGCATCCAGTTCTGTGGCGCGTTTCATCTGTTGGACGGCTGAGTACGGATCACCGAGGTCTTCATATAGCTCGCCTGCAAGCAGGTGGTAGGAAGCAACGTCCTTCTGGACCAGCGCACGATCTACGTGAAGCTTCGCCTGCTTCGCATCGTGAAGGCCGCGGCACGCCTGGGCCAGATCGTACTCCGCTTCCGGGCTGCCGTGGCTAGCGGTAGAAGCTGCCTGCAAGGGTGCGAGTGCCTGCTGGTGGTGCCCGCTGCGAAGGTAGAACTCACCAAGTGCCAGGTTCGGTGCGAAGCTGCCCGGTGCAGAGGCTACATTGGCAAGCAGCTTTGCTTCGTCTGCAGCATTGAACAAGGCAGAAGAAGTAGTTGGTCGGGAGTCTGACGCCTTAAGGGTTGTTGTCGCTCGTGCAAGTTCTTCACTGGTGCGCAGTGTGACGTCTGACCCGTGACCGCCAGCCGCCGTCCAATCAGTAACGCCGGACACGACAAAGTTAGGTTGATCCGCAAACGAGAAACCATCAGCCTGTGCTGATTTCTGCGGCAATGCAGGTTGAGGCTGTTTAGAGGCAGTAGATTGTGGTGCGGAAAGCCGCATCGACATCAGAACAGCCGTGAGCAGAACACAGCGCGACGTGGCAGATCTCAAGCTCTACCTCCTATGACATTGACCTATACGGCAGGGTTCGGTGATTGCACGCCACGACTCAGGTTAGCTTACAGGCGGCTTAATTCTAGCGGCTATGCAACGCTGTAGATGGCTTGGTCGACTTATGCAGGAAAGCCGCGATGGCAGTTATCTCGTCTGCCGTCAGAGCATCTGCAAAGGCTGGCATGACCAGGCTGCCATTGCGTATCTGGTTCTCGATTGCAGTCTTGCTTAGACGCTTACCGACGCCATCCAGCGCGGGCCCTTTGCTTCCACCTTCACCGTCATAGACGTGGCACTGTACACAACCTTTTTCGCGGAATAATTCGTGTCCACGATCGGCCGCATGTGCGGGCTGGGGCGTGCTGACTGTGCTCAAGCCGAGTAGCAGAAGGCCTGTGTATGTGCCGAACCTCATCGACCAGCATCCGGCTGTTGCGACATGCTTCTTCCAGCACCGGCGACCGGTGTTGGCAGAGCCGCCGTCGCACTACTGCTGACCAGGTCCAGGTCGGAATGTGTATGCCAGGGCGCAATCTCTTGTGAAACTTCTGTGTGGTTTTTCAGATATTCAAAAGCTACGGCATTCGCAGATGGATCATCCTTCTCATCCGCGAACGCTGCCGCTTCTACAGCGGCTTTCGCTTTAAATCCAAGTCGACGGTAGATGAGCGAAAGATTGTAGTGTGCTGCAAGGTCATCAGGGTCAATCCCCTGTAACGCCTCGTACTCGACCCGTGCAAGGTCGTAAATGTGCTGCTGATAGTACGAGAATCCTAGTTCGCGCCGCGCGTCCCGTGACTGCGGAAACTGTTGCGTGACTTGCTTGAGATCGACAACCGCTGCTTCCAGGTTCCCATCGTTTCGCTCTACCAGCGCTAGGTAGTAAAGGGCACGCGCATTCCCAGGGCTTAGCTGCAGTGCCTTCTGTAGATGCGTGCGAGCCTCGGTGAAATGCTGAGCCTGGAACTTTGCCAACGCGATGTTTGTGTAAGCATCCGCATAGTCGGGCCGCATCGCAGCAACCTTGGCAAATGCAGCTGCAGATTCCTCATACTGTTGCGCATCCAGCAGTCCAATCCCGTAATTGTTCCAACGCATCCACGCCTTGTTGTCTGCCGGGTCCGCTGTCGCATCTGCTGCGTTCATTCCCACATTCAAGATACGGCTGCGTGCAGCCATGGTGATCACAGGCATGTCGTAGTGTTGTTTGCCCATGGCCCAATCAATAAAGTGCTGGTTGAAGCGCCGGTACTGAACGGCCGCAGATACAGTCAGCGGACCTTTTGCGTTGTCCGGTACGCGGAACCGGTACCGCACAATTTGCGAGCGCCCTGACTGGATTGTGTTGTTGTAGGCGACTACGCGATTGTTCCAGACCTGGTGCCTGTCGTTAAGCGTGCCCTGGCCGTTGACCAGGCGGTTGGTAAAGCTGTGCGCCTGCTCATCCAGGCTGCCGTCAGGCTTTACGAATCCGCTGTGCGTCACAACGGTTCCAGCCGCGTCCGTCACTTTGAATTCAACCCACGACTCGTACATGTCACGCTGTTCGGGAACGTGGCTGTGAGCCGCACC
>JBPBPZ010000013.1:0-10348 GCA_050954525.1 Janthinobacterium lividum | reverse complement strand
GAAGCTTACCCAGATGCTCTGAACATGATTCTTCTGAAAGGCGACGTGGTCGTAGGTCGTCACCTTGTAGAACGCCATGAGAACACATTTCGCAGTATCGACCTTGTGGTACTGCCTGCACACCAGAATCAGGGCATTGGCACTCTTGCAATACAACAGCTTCAAGAGAAGGCTGCGCTAGAAGACAAGACGATACACCTCAGCGCATCCAAGACAAATCCTGCCCTTGGCTTATACCAGCGTTTAGGCTTCTTTCCCCTGTATGAAGATGACGTTTCGGTGGAACTGGAGTGGCTACCACCTGCTCGGATGACGAAAGCTTGTCTCTGAACACCGGCAGTCAAACCTGATTGCACGTCCCATGGATCACAACAACACGTTCAGGTCTAGAGCTATCTCAACGGCACCCTAACGCAACCTTTTCATCTTTTGCTGAGGAACCATGCCCCTGACAAAGACACTATCTCATCGCTTGCTTCCTTCTCGGCGCGGCTTTCTGGCCCTTTCGACGGGAGCCTTGGTGCAATTAACAACGCCTGCCAAGCTCTTGGCACAACGCTCACGCGAAAGTATCTTCACAGATTCCAACTCTGTTGCGTATAGCGAGGGAACACTGTCTGAAGCATCGTTTCGAAAGCTCATTGGTACTAGGTTCTGGCTTGAGCTACCTGAGGGCGGCCCTGTCATGCTATCGCTGCTGAGTGTTACGCCCCGAAAACCCCAGGTTCTTACTCATCAACAAACATCGGACATCACCGGGAGATTGGGCACGCCATACTCTCAAACCCGCCGCCTCACTTCCTTCGTGGCGGTCTTCCACACAGAAGGACGACAGTTTCCTCAAGATAGCTATGTCCTTGACTCTCCATTCCTGGGGCGCTTTGTGCTATTTCTTGCACCTGGCTCTGATGGGATGTACAGCGCGGTGATTACTCGATTTGATGTTCTCCCTGCTCAGTAAGCCGAGTCGAGATGCTAACCTCAACACCTCGCTTTTCAGGAGGTTTTAGCGGTAGCCTCTTAGCTGTACATGACACCAGGACAGATCGCCAGCATGGGCGATCTTGCCACTTACATGGGTGGCAGCCTGCGCACCATTTTTACAACGTTTGCGCTGTCGCGCTACAGCCCTATCAAGGGGCCAGTTGCGCAGAAGGCGCTAAGCACCGCGCGAGAAGTAAGCTCAGACCGAAGGATCTAACCAGCAGCTTGTCTTAAACATCTAACAACTTGGCTGGCGGGAGTCGGGCGGCTCCCGCCGCTTCTCAACGGTGTTAGATGAAGCGTCTCCGCAGAACACCTGCAACGCCCAGCATGCCCGTTGCAAGCAGTCCAAAGCTGGAGGGCTCTGGCGTCACGGACACAGGTGCCAACGAAGACGTGATGGTACCAATCTCACCTGATTGCAGATTGTTGTAGGAGAAGCTGAAGAGCGCCGTGGTCTGCAGAGAGTAGCGGTTCGGAGTGTTCCCCAACTGCTGGCTAAAGGTAATGTCGTAAAAGCTGCCATTGAGAAACTGAACGGCACTTACCGCACCGCCGGTGGCCGTCGAGAAGGTTTGTCCGTCGATGTTGAAGAATAGGTTGGAAAATTGTCCGGCTGTGTAGTTGGAGAGGCCAGTGCTTGTGGGCGCTGTTGCAAGCGTGATCGCACCCGTTCCGCTGAAGGGGGTGCCGTTCAACGCAAGGTTGTAGGTCACGCTGGCATGGGCGGAGAGGCTAAGAAGACACAGCGAAGCTAGGGAGAAGAAAGTGAGACGCATGTAACCTCTGGTTTAAAGTGTGCGATCACTTTACACAGCACCTGCCGAGTCTGCTGCAATCTTTGGTAATGTGACCACTTGCTTGTGCGCTTCTGTTGACCCGCTTGCACGGATTTTGTGGGCTACTCATGCGTCCTTACCGCAAACTCACCGACAGGATGAACATGTGGAGATGCATGACTGATTTGGGTAACGGTTATCCGACAGTGACTTGTAGAAATCCCTCACCTTGCGCGTAGCGCATCACTTCGTTGTTGTCGCAACAAAGTATCTCAGTGATCACCCCGGCAAAAACCAGATCCACCTCCTCGGGTGTGCAGGTAGGCAAGTAAGCTGCCAAGACACGAGGATCGTAGTAGCGAAACAGCAGGAAACGGCCGTCCTCGGTACGCACTCGGAGCAAAGTTCGAAGGTGTCGACGGGTGCTTTGGAATGAACCCTCACTTCGAATCAGAATGCCCCAGGCATCTCCCCACCCACGCATGAGGATCTCGTCAGTCACGCTGTCGCTTGGCTGCATTTCGAGCAGAAAAGGCGCAGCTCGCTCCAACTCGGGATCCAATACTCCTGCAAAGAGACAGCTCTTCTCTCGATAGGATCGAGCGATCAGGCCATGAATGAGTGAATTTCGCGCACAGTCCAGGACCGCGTAGATCTTGACGGGTCGGACTGCTTCTAGCGGCCAGATCTTTCTTTTCAGAGCTGCAAGCTCATGCCCGGTCATTAGGCCGCTTTCCTGGGCGCAGCAGCTTTGGCGCACTCTTCACAAAAGGGAACTCCGCTTGCCGCGGCACTCCGCAAAACAGCAGCAGTCGCGGCGCCATCGGTCTGACTGGAGAATGTGTCGGCTTCTTCTATCTGCCTTGCGACAGGGCCTGCGGGTCGCGCATCCGAGTTACTTTTCTGGGCAGGTTTGGGCGGCATCGGAGCCATGCTTTCCCTGTCCTGGTCAGCAGTCTCGCGCTGTGCGGCAGGCGTTGCTGTGGCCGGCGCGGGAACACGATGCACATGAAGTAGACCGGAACTAAGCAGGAAAGACAGATGCTGAATGACCTCGTCGTCACTCATCCGCCAAAGTGAAGTTCCAGCATTACCGGACTTAAAGACCAAAGAGCGGAGGTCTGCCATCACCATAGAGTCTGACCTGAAATTCAGTAGCCAGAAAAGAGCTGCATTCCGATCAGGAAAATGTTCGATGCCGCCGGTCGCCGTACACCCGTTCCAGGCATGAAAGTCCCAGCGTAAGGAAGGTGATCCAACAATCCGTTGCATACGCGACAATGCACTGCTCTCCCTGAGCAGCAAGTGTATCTCGGTTCAATTGACGTGAAATAGCAAACCTGACGGCACAGAGAACAGCCTTTCTCCTCATCAGACACCTACAAACAGCTTGCCAGTCCCTCCCATGGATCTGCCGCAGGTCGGCCGACTCGAAAGTGCATTAGCGCCCATTGAATTGGACTACCATCCTTCCGAGCCGGAAGTGTAAGTTTCTCCGTGTACCCCTCACGCGCAGGTCCTACTCGAACCCGCGCAGGGCCGCTGTCATCGAAGTAAGGGCGGAGGTTTAGCGTACAGTTGTGGCGAGCGCTCCACTCAGCCCAACACTCACCTCTTCGTTAGTTCTGCTGTGCGAAGTGGACAACGCCGTCAACCATTCAACTTGCTGGAGGTGGTTATGCGACGCTTTCCCCTTGCCCTAGGTCTGCTTTGCTGTTGGGTCCCGTTGGCGTTGGTTGCACAAGAACTAACCCCTCGGGATGCCTTCTGGTCTGCGAGCGACTTGGTTGCACTCCCAAAGAACCCAGGTGTTAGGAGTTCGAGGACGGCACAGGCTCAAAGATCAATAGGTGCTAACGTGCGGGTTCGTGAGACCACACGCGCAACCGCTAAGATGGTGGCGCGAAACGGCTACGGGGAGCAGCCACACCTGGTGCGTACCACCCCGCAGACGCAGCAGTTCGGTCTGCGTTACTCACTCTTGCTGCGTGGTACCGACGGCAGCTACAAGGAGGCGTCACCCGACACCACCTTCCATTCGGGCGACCTTGTACGCCTCAGCGTCATGAGTAACGAGCCGGGCTACCTGTACGTCATTCAACAGGGCTCTTCAGGATATTGGTCATCCATGTTCCCTATTCCGAATGCAGTTGCTGATTCCAACCGCGTCGAGCCGGGTAGGTTATACCAACTTCCGGGTGGCAACCATAGCTTTGAGGTTACCGCGCAGCCTGGACAAGAAAAGCTCTTCGTCATCCTGAGCAAGGAGCCGATTAGTGACCTTGACGCAGCGATCCAGCGGCTGCGACAGCCTCCGACTCCGCCGTCGGTGGAATCCTCGCCGGCGCTTGAGCGTGAGCAGGTGCTCGAAGCCAATAACCAGATACCGGACAGCTTGGTCCAGCGCCTCGTCAGCCGCGATCTAGTGTTGGTGACGGAGCAGAAGATCGAAGCAGCACCAAAGACGAAGGAATCAGGTGAAAAGGCCGTGTATGTAGTAGCGAAGCAAGACACCCAACGGCCGACGCACGAAGTGGTCACTCGGATCACGCTGAACCACAGATAGACGGAACATTTTGATTCAGCACTCTTGCAGGTCTTAGCAGGATGTACCTTCATCTCGACAGAGACCCTACAATCTGCAGGCTATTTTCAAATAGACGGCTTCAGCCCGTACTAGGTGCTCGAACCATGCCCAGGCACGACCTTGGTCTCAATTCTTGCATTCAGCAGGAGCAACTCAACACGCATACCGACAGGATGAAGCCTCAGATAGGCCTGCAACACTCGTGGACGGAGTGGCTCACCAGAAGGCAGCTTTGGCTTATACGCCAACCATGCTGTGCCCCCTGTGGCGGGTGAACAGGTGATCATCAAGTGATCGTTCAGTTGGCCTGCAATTGTGCCAACCAGGACATGTTGTCCTTTGATAACTTTTCCCTTGAGGTCAAATTTTGGCCCGTAGTCGTCTGGGCCAAACGCGGGAGACACATCAAGAACCGCTTCATAGTAGATATCTACCTGGAATGCATCGGAGGCCACTGGGAGCCTGGTCTGCTCGAATAGCTTGTCCGCGGATTTTTGTCTCGCGGTTTGTAATAGTTCCTGCAGTTTGGGATCCTGCGGCACCTCACGTTCCCGCACTATCAGGTCACAGATCACCGGCAGGTGATCACTCACAAACTCCCGATAGATATAGAACGCCTTGTTCCTGTCTGCAAGACCGTCATAGCCGTCTGGCTTTTGGTCATCCTCAAGAGGGAACTTCTTCAGGTTGTCTTCGATGTACGCGAGTACGTCGATCACACCGGACTGTACGTGGTACGGAGTATCTTGGGGTACGCCTTTAACGTGATACTGAGTACCAGGAGGTATGCCTTTCAGAAAGATGTTGTCATACGCGCTGCTGGTCAGACTGCTGGTGTCCGTTGTGGATTTTGTCCAGTTTCCCTTGAAACTTGTCAGTGAGCTGTTGACCCCTCGAATCATTGGCTCGAACCCAACCTTTTCAAAGTCTTTGTATAACGCACTTGCGATAGTCAGAGCTTCTTTGTCGCCTGTGTACGTGGGATGATAATTCAGGTTAAAGTCACCCATTACAAGGGCATTTGGAGTGTCCTGAAGAGACTGATTTGTATTAAAAACTCCTGCCTGTAACATCTCACGCATTGCATCAGCGCGCAGCTTGATGTCATCTACATTGTTTCCTCCAAAGGGTCCATGGAAAGTCGCCAATGCCACGTCCACATGCGCCTGCGTGTCTGGCAACCAGAGACGAAGAGGGATGCAGAATGGATTTCTACCATAGAACCCGGACTTTTCAGCCTGGAACTTCAGCATGGTTCCAGGCGTTCTCGTGGGCTGCGCGGTAGAGCCCGGGGGCGCGAACGTGACCACGTCGGGCGTGCGCATCAGCAACTTGGTCGCGCCCGCCATCACATTTACCTGCTTCTGAAAAAGCCATGTTCCTTGGCTGGAAGCATCGGTGACCTCACTGGCAGGGCGCACCAGGACGGAATAACTTTCATGCACCGCGCCGAAGTACTTCGCAACTACTGCCGCCACCGTTTGTCTCAGGTTGGACAGTGAGGTGCTGTATGGCCCCAAGTCCTTGCACGTAACCCCCGCCAGGCCGAGCTGGGTACCTGATGGTATTTGCATGGTGCTGCGTACCTCTGCAGCGCTGATGGCTATGGCATCGCACGTACCTTTGCCCAGCAGAGCGTTGCAGGCAGGGCAGCGCCGCAAGTGGAGCAGCAGGCGCCAGTTGTCATCGGCTGAGATGCTGGATAGTTGGTTCCAGTTAAGAGGGACTTCGTTGAAGTTTGTGTCCACGGCGCGGAGCTCGTAATACCAGAGAAGCAGGACCATCTCCGCTTGGTAGAGCACATTTTTCCACGCGTCGGAAGGCTGATCAGTTTTTGGGTCCACGGCGTGGCTCTTGCGCCATTTGGGGTAGCGCTTATAGTGACTTAGAAAATCCTGACAGGCCACTGTCAGGCTCTCTACCTCTTGGAAAAGACTGGGGTTCGCCTGGAGCTTCTGACCTATCCTCACAAGCCAACGCTTTTCCTTGAGAGCTACGGTTGGGTTTTTGACTGTGACTGGAACTGGCTTTTTGACTCCTGTCGCCCGTTTACGACCATCCAGCAGCCTGCGGTATTCCTCGTCGTTCTCGCGATTGATCTCGTCCGCTTCTTCTTTTCTCGCCTCGTACTGCGCATCGAGGAATGTATCGATGACCGCAACGCCTGCTTTCTGTACGGTGTTGCTCGCGGCTATCTTCAGCATCTTCTTTACTTCTTCTTGGTCGGGTGGCGTCCCAGTCAACCTAGCCATCTTTTCGATCAGATCCGCCCGCCTGCTACTTAATACGGACAGGGAGGCCAGTTTGGCCACCTTCGTACTGTAGATATAGATGCGGTCAGGTGGGACCCATCGCTTGCCTGTGGGGTCACTTGCAATCTGGATATAGCGCAGCGGGTCGCCACCACTGCCTTGTACGTCATCCGCCTCGTCGGATTCGTCAGAATCGCCAGCGTCATCTGTGGTCTCCACCTCCATGTTGTCGCTGTCTCCAGAGTCGTTCTCCTCGCCACCCCCATCCTCTTCATCCATGTCCAGGTCCGGATCGCTTAGTTGATTTTGTTTAGCCTTTTTCCCGGTCCCCTCCGTATCCGTTTCGATAGCATTCATGTTGACGTTGGAGTCCGCGGATGTTTCCAGCAGAATGCAGACATCCACCGACAATTCATCTAGGACATGATTGATGACCCTGTTGGCATAACGGCTCGTATCGCTTTTACCTGCAGTGTAGGTAACGACGTTCCAACAAACGACGCTGAACACCGTTGCAGAGCTGGGTACGTTTATGGTGGTGGTCACCTTGTCTGTGTCGGACAGCGAACTGAAGGCGGCATTCAGCTTATTTCGATGGTCTTTCCACTTATTTAATTTGTCTTCGCGAGCGTCCAGAATTTCGTCAATGGTGAGGGGTTTTGGCATGGGTGTCTCCGTTATGTGCGGCTTGCCTAGTCTGCGTACAAGCCCTGTGTAGGAGCTTCCCCTGCAGTGCTGTCGTGTACCAGCAGCAGTTTGCGCAGTGTGTCATCGTCGGGCTTGCCAGTAATGGGCAGGCCCCAGCTTTCCTGGAAGCGCTTGAGCGCAGCAACATCAGCGGCTGACAGCGCGTTCGGGTCTGCCGCCACCTCACCGCAGGGCAGGGCCAGGTTGCGCAGACGCTGTCGCCAGCCGTCGGTCTCCCTGGGCGGCACCAGGGTGCGCAGGTTCACTGTGACATTCTGCTGCTGCCCCCGGCACAAAAAGCGCAGCATGCCCGTGCTGGCCGTGGCTGCCACATACACCTCTACCACGCCGTCGTTCGCCGTTATGCCTTGCAACGTGAGCGCGCCCTCGACCTCCAATACCCAAGCCACATTGGCCAGCGGCCTGTAGTCATCCAAAAGGCGCAGCCGCAGCGTGGACGGCACACCCTTACGCCGCAGCGTGTACCGTTGGCCCGTCTCGACCGTAAGCTGCTTGCGGGTGATGGGTGGTAGATAGAGCATGTCGCCGGGATACAGCACATTGCGGCTTTCGCGCTGTGCATGCAGCGCATGGTTGCGCTGATGGGACCAAACCGTCTCAGCAAACAGGCCATGCTTCAGTGCGAGCCGGTCTGTATTTTCGCCGGCGACTATGGTGTGCTCCGTTCCATCAGCATCGGTGAGTGGTGGTGTAGCGGCCTCCCACGGTGCCGGGCCAGGGGTCATAACCTCTTGTGCTGGCAGCGGAACGGACGAGACAAACTCCCATGCTTCTTGATCAAGCTCAGTAGGGCACAATTCATACGATGCTTTCACGAGCCCCTCGAAGCGGGTCAGGCCATCAGCGCAGGTAACACCGTGCAGGGCACCTGCACCCTGCAGCTCCAACGCAACGTTCGATACGGGGTGATCATCCTCGCCCACGAAGCAGACCTCGAGCGCCCAAAACCTTGGGCATGGCTGCACGGCAGTGCCTGCAGCGGTGCTGTCTGACCTCGACGGAGTTATAGCCACTATGGGATCCAATCCGGCAAAGCTGGCGGCACAGGCAGACAAACCCGCGCGTTGTACGCCAACAGTTCCTTGCGCCGGTTACTTTCCACCAAAGCAGCACGCAGCCGCTCTGGCCCTGCGCTGATACGGATGTCTGTAAGTCTGCCGTGGAACCAGCGGGTGTCGAGTTCTTCGCCGGCCATGATTTCTTCAGTCAGCATCAGGTCTGCAAAATGTTGAAGATCGCGAGCAGCGGCCAATCCATAGCCAGCCGCTGCTGCTACAAGCCACTGCGCAAAACCATCCACCTGTTGGATTGCCCACTCAGGGCGGCGTGTTCGCACACTCTGTTCCAGTGATCGCAGAAAAGCCGCGCGCGAGCTCTTCTGTAATGCGACGAGCTGCTCGTTACGAATCGTAAGCATGAACGCCTTTCCAGCGCGAATGTGGGCGCGCAGGGATGTCACACAGTGGTATTCAGGATAGAACAATTTTTAGTAGGTAGTGTGCAGCCGTGCAACGACACAAAGCAGCGGTGCTGACCTCCGTCACTCAGTCAGAACCTACCGCGCACTCTTCAGTCCGCATTGCTGCATTTACTTCAATACGCATTTTCTACAATCCAATCGCATCGTTCACCGCCACAGCGATGTCCTGCTCGGAGCCAAGGTAGCGTTCCGTGGTCTGGATGGAGGAGTGGCCGAGCAGGAACTTGATCTGCTCCAGGTCTCCGCCGGCCTTGCGGCAGAGCTTTGCACAGGTACGGCGGAGGTCGTGCGCGCCGAAGTGCTCGATGCCGATCTCCCTGGCAGACGTGGTGACCACATCCCAGATGGCCCAGTCGGAAAGACTTTCGCCGACCTTGCCGACTTTGTTGACCGATCGCAGCAAAGGACTGTAGTTTAAGGAATTATTTGGGTTCTGGCACACTTTTGGTGAAAACAAGCCTAAATCATCGGAAAACAGACGAGCTTCACCGCCGGCGCTCAACGTCTCAGTTGGGAGACGCGGTAAGCCCTTTGAAATCAACAGCAGTCTACTCCCTGTTATGAGGCAAAACCGGAAGTTCACCAAAAGCGTGCCAGAGCCATTATTTGTCGCGACATTGAGGTGGTGTTTGTCGCTTCCACTGCAGTTTCACGCCTGGCTAGCGAGTCCCGCATAGTCTTTAACGCCTCTGCTCATGCGTTCAGCGGCGGTGCGCTGGCGATCCATCCCCTCCGCCTGCGACAAACAGCGGCGCTAATTTCCGACAACGAGCACCTCACGCTACAGGTCAAACCGCTGTACACAGGCTTTGCCTGAGACACGAGCGGACGCACCTTCGACCATGCCCCATCCGCACCCACAAGGAGGTTGGTAGATACAGACTCTCCGTTCGTGAAGAGGACGGTATGGCGACTCCCTTCGAGAGCGGTGACAGACTGGAGCTTGTAACCCCATCGCACCTTCCCGGAAGGTAGAGATTCCAGCAGGATTCTGCGTAACTCACCGCGTGGAACGTCAGGCCGCCCGCCCGAATCATCGTCAGGATCGTCGAAGAGCACAGTACCCTTTCGGTCCACAATGCGTGTTTGCTGGCCGCCGTGATGAACTATGCCGGGGAACTCGCTATAGAGTCCAGCAGCTTTCAGCGCGAGATGCCCATGCTCTTCGAGAATGTCCAGCATTCCGCCTTGTGTTCGAGCCGTCGATGAAACTTCGGCTTCGTAGATTGTGACGGGGACGCCATCAACAGCCAGAATCCGCGCAAGAACCAAACCACCGAGATGAACTCCAATGATCGTGACTGAAGAGTTCATGTTTGTACCCTCACACACTGTTTGCGAAAAACGCGCACACAACCTGTACGCTTTCACCCGCTGAATCGCCAAGGCACCTAAAAGTAGTATCCGGCTATGATCAGGCCGAGTACCTTCCAGTGATTTGTCGTTTTTCTAATTATTTGGGCTCTGGCACGCTTTTGGTGAACTTCCGGTTTTGCCTCATAACAGGGAGTAGACTGCTGTTGATTTCAAAGGGCTTACCGCGTCTCCCAACTGAGAC